>NZ_CP077089.1:6180000-6480000 GCF_014268445.2 Pseudomonas tensinigenes | reverse complement strand
TTTTCGCGCTCGTAGTAGCGGATGGTTTCCACGGCGCAGTCGGTGAGTTTGGCCAGTTCTCCGATCTTCATGACGGCAATCTCCAAAAGGGTGCTTGACCCTATAGTGGCTACAGGGTCTTTACTTGGCAACAGGCACCTTCATGGACGCGACCAATGAGCGATTCCCAGCACACCCACAAGCCCGGCGACGGCCACGATCACAGCCATAAATTGCAGCCTGTGCATAAACATTCACATGGCGGCGATTCCTGCTGCGGGTCGAAAGTCGCAGCACCGGCACCGGTTCATTCGCACGAAGATTCCTGCTGCTCGTCGACAGCCGCCGCGCCTGCGTTGGTGCAACTGAGCGAAAAGACCAGCGCCGATGCGCGCCTGAGCAGTTTCCGCATCGAGGCGATGGACTGCCCGACGGAGCAGACGCTGATCCAGAACAAACTCGGCAAGCTCGCCGGTGTGCAGCAGCTCGAATTCAATCTGATCAACCGCGTACTTGGCGTGACCCATAATCTGCCGGGTACCGAGCCGATCACCGAGGCGATCAAATCCCTCGGCATGCACGCCGAGCCGCTGGAGGCGGGTGTCGAAGCGCCAGCCCCGGCCCCGGTGAAAAAACATTGGTGGCCGCTGGCGCTGTCCGGTGTCGGCGCGCTCGCCGCCGAAGTCATCCACTTCACCAACGCCGCGCCAACCTGGGTGGTGGCGATCATCGCGCTGGTGTCGATCCTCAGCGGTGGCCTGACTACCTATAAAAAGGGCTGGATCGCCCTGAAGAACCGCAACCTCAACATCAACGCGCTGATGAGCATCGCCGTGACCGGTGCCATCCTTATCGGCCAATGGCCGGAAGCGGCGATGGTGATGTTCCTGTTCACCGTTGCCGAGCTGATCGAAGCGCGCTCGCTGGACCGTGCGCGCAACGCGATCAGCGGCCTGATGCAGATGACACCGGAACAAGCCACGGTGTTGCAGGCTGACGGCAGCTGGATTGAGCAGGACGTGAAAAGCGTCGAACTCGGCGCCCGTGTTCGGGTGAAACCCGGCGAGCGTATTGCGCTGGACGGCGAAGTGGTCAGCGGCAGTTCGACCATTGATCAAGCACCGATCACCGGGGAAAGCCTGCCGGTAGAAAAAACCGTCGGCGACAAAGTCTTCGCCGGCACCATCAACCAGGCCGGTTCGCTGGAGTACGCGGTCAGCGCAGCGGCGAACAACTCGACCTTGGCGCGCATCATCCATGCCGTTGAACAGGCTCAAGGTGCGCGCGCGCCGACCCAGCGCTTCGTCGATCAATTCTCGAAAATCTACACGCCAGTGGTGTTCGTATTTGCCCTGGCCGTGGCGATTATTCCACCACTGTTTATGGGCGCGGTGTGGTTCGACTGGATCTACCGCGCGTTGGTGTTGCTGGTGGTCGCGTGCCCGTGTGCACTGGTGATTTCGACTCCGGTGACCATCGTCAGCGGCCTCGCGGCGGCGGCGCGCAAAGGCATTCTGGTCAAGGGCGGCGTGTATCTGGAGGGCGGTTTCAAGCTCGATTATCTGGCGCTGGATAAAACCGGCACGATCACTCACGGCAAACCGGTGCAGACCGATTACCTGTCGCTGGACCCAACCGCCGATGCCTCCGCGCCGGCTATCGCTGCTGCGTTGGCGGGGCGCTCGGATCACCCGGTGTCGCTGGCCATCGCCAACGCCGCTGTGGATAAAAACTTCCAAGCGTTGACTGTGGATAACTTCGAAGCGCTGGGCGGGCGTGGCGTCAAAGGCCAGATCAACGGCCAGACCTATCACTTGGGCAACCATCGCCTGGTCGAAGAACTCGGTTTGTGCTCGCCAGCGCTGGAAGAAAAACTCTTCGCGCTGGAGAAGCAGGGAAAATCCGTCGTGCTGCTGCTCGACAGCTCTGGCCCGCTGGCACTGTTCGCCGTGGCTGACACGGTCAAGGAAACCAGCCGCGAAGCGATCCGCCAATTGCACGAACTCGGGGTGAAAACCCTGATGCTCACCGGTGACAACGTGCACACCGCCCAGGCGATTGCTGCGCAGGTCGGTATCGACGAGGCCCGTGGTGACTTGCTGCCGACCGACAAACTGCAAGCCATCGAAGACCTGTACAAGCAGGGTCATCGCGTCGGCATGGTCGGCGACGGCATCAACGACGCGCCGGCACTGGCCCGCGCCGAGATCGGTTTCGCCATGGCCGCTGCCGGCACCGATACGGCGATTGAAACCGCCGATGTCGCCCTGATGGACGACGATCTGCGCAAGATCCCGGCGTTCATCAGCCTGTCGCGCAATACCGCCAGCATCCTGAAACAGAACATCGCGCTGGCCCTGGTGATCAAAGCTATCTTTCTTGCGGTAACCTTCGCCGGGCTCGCCACCATGTGGATGGCGGTGTTTGCCGACATGGGCGTGAGCCTGCTGGTGGTGTTCAACGGGTTGCGCCTGCTGCGCAAATAGATGAGGAAAGGTTGTGCTGAGTGCCGAGCTGAAAGCGTTTTACATGGTCGCCCGTCTGGGCAGCATCACGCTGGCGGCGAAAAAACTCGGCCTCAGCCAACCGACCGTGACCACGCAGATTCGCAATCTGGAAAGTCAGTACTCGGTGGAACTGTTCTACCGTGGCGGCCGGCGTCTGAGCGTCAGTGATGAAGGCGCGCGGTTGCTGCCGATGGTCAAGACCCTGCTGCAGCAAGAGGCCGATATCGAGTTCTTCCTGCGCAACAGCGGTCAGGTGCAGGGCACGTTGCGCATCGCGGCGACGGCGCCGTATTACATCCTCGATCTGGTGAAGACCTTTCGCGAGCGTCTGCCGCAAGTGGAAGTGTCGGTGGAAATCGGTAACTCGCAGCAAGTGCTGGAAGCGCTGGAGGATTACCGCGTGGACATCGCCGCGTCGTCGCAATTGCTCGATGACGCGCGATTGATTCGTCGGGTGTTGGGCACTGATCCGCTGGTGCTGGCGGTGCATCGCAATCATCCGCTGGCTGTGCAGGAGCATGTGGCGTTGAGTGCGCTGGCCGGGCATACGTTGTTGATGCGTGAGTCCGGTTCGACCACGCGGCGGCTGACGGAAGAATTGCTGGCGACTGCCGGGGTTAGCTTCGGGCCGCTGCTGGAGATTGGCAGCCGTGAGTCGATTCGTGAGGCGGTATTGCGCAATATCGGCATCAGCATCATTGCCCGGCAGGAAGTGCCGCATGATCCGCAGTTGCGCGTGTTGACCATCGAGAATGCGCCGCAGATTCCTGAATATCTGTATTGCCTGAAAGAGCGCAAGGGCGCGCGGTTGCCGGCGGCGTTTCTCGGCTTGGCCCAGGAAATGTCCCCGGCCTGAGATCTTCAGTGTGCGAGCTGGCCTCTTCGCGAGCAGGCTCGCTCCCACATTGGATTTGGGTTGTGAACACTATCCCCTGTGGGAGCGAGCCTGCTCGCGAAGGCGCCAGATCAGTCACCCCATCACTTGAACCAAAATCCCTGAATACCACTATCGGCCGTTTTTGCCTCACTGCCACATGACGGACGCATTACAACTCTAGGATTGGCCCCATCTGCTTGATGAGGTCTGTCCATGAATCCTGCCATCGCAACTGCCCTGACCAACCCCGGTGCGCCGATGAAAGTGCGCGGCGTGCAGAAACGCTTCGGCGCTTTCACCGCGCTGGATAACGTCTCCCTCGACGTCGCCGCCGGTGAACTGGTGTGTCTGCTCGGCCCCTCGGGCTGCGGCAAAACCACCTTGCTGCGCTGCATCGCCGGTCTGGAAAAGCAGGACAGCGGCGAGCTGTACCTCGGCGAGCGCGACGTCTCGCACCTCGCCCCGCAAGCCCGTGATTACGGGATTCTGTTCCAGTCCTACGCGCTGTTCCCCAATCTGACGGTCGAAGCGAACATTGCCTACGGCCTCGCTGGCAGCGGCCGCGATGAAGTGCGCCGCCGCGTCGGACAGATGCTCGAACTGGTCGGCCTCACCGGCAGCGAGAAAAAGTACCCCGGCCAATTGTCCGGCGGCCAACAGCAACGTGTAGCGCTGGCCCGCGCGCTGGCGCCGGCACCGTCACTGCTGTTGCTCGACGAACCGATGTCGGCGCTCGACGCCCGGGTCCGCGAGCATCTGTGCACCGAACTGCGCCAACTGCAACGCAACCTCGGCATCACCACCCTGATGGTCACGCACAATCAGGACGAAGCCATGCTGATGGCCGACCGTATCGCGGTGATGAACAACGGCCGCGTCGAGCAGTACGCCACCCCGCAGGAAATCTACAACCGCCCGGCCACGCCGTTCGTGGCCGAGTTTGTCGGCCAGGGCAACTGGCTGCCGTTCCAGCGCAGCAGCGACACTCACGCGCAGGTCGGCGGGATGAACCTGCGCCTCAGCGATGGCAGCATTCAGCGTGCCTCGGGCCGTTTGTTTTGCCGCCCGGAAGCGATCAACGTCAATCCACCGGTGCACGAAGAAAACCTGTTCCCGGCCAAAGTCCGCGAGATCACCTTCCTCGGCAACCGCTGCCGCATGAGCTTCGAACTCGATCAACTGCCGGGCCACGCGTTGCTCGCCGAACTCGCCCCGGAAGCCATGCCGCGCCTCGGCGCCCAGCAAATCATGGTCGCCTTGCCGCCGCGCAGCCTGCAGGTGTTTGCCTGATGAACAGCAACCTCGCGCTGCCGCTACCGCACAAGCAGGTGCGCCAGACTTCGAAAGCCGAGATCGGCGATCGCATTTTTGTCGTCGGCGGCAAAGTGCTCTTGCTGCTGTTACTCGGCGTCGCGGTATTGCTGCCGTTGCTGGCGATCTTCTGGCGTGGTTTCAGCAGCGAGGCAGGGCAGGGCGGTGGCTGGATCGCGGCGAAGGAGCTGGTCACCAGCGAGAATTTCCACTGGCTGCTTGGCAACAGTCTGAAAGTTTCCCTCAGCGTCGCGGCCATCGTCGTACCGCTGGCCTACCTGTTTGCCTATGCGCTGCAACGCACGCTGATTCCGGCCAAGGGCATCTGGCGCGGGATTTCGTTGTTGCCGCTGATGGCGCCGTCGATGCTGCCGGGGATTGCGCTGGTCTATCTGTTCGGCAACCAGGGCATGTTGCGCGGATTGCTCTCGGACAATATCTACGGGTTCTGGGGGATTGTGCTGGGCGAGGTGATTTACACCTTTCCGCATGCATTGATGATTCTGCTCTCGGCTTTGTCGCTGGCCGATGCGCGACTGTTCGATGCGGCGTCGAGCATGGGCGCCAGTCCGGCCAAAGCCTTTCGCAGCATCACCTGGCCGGCAACGCGCCAGGCTGTATTCGCCGCGTTCTGTCTGGTGTTCACCCTGACCATCACCGATTTCGGTGTGCCGGTGGTGGTCGGTGGCGACTATCAAGTGCTGGCGCTGGAAGCCTACAAAGCTGTGGTCGGCCAACAGCAATTCGGTCGCGGCGCGTTGATCGGCATGGTGCTGTTGCTGCCGGCGCTGTTCAGCTTCGGCGTCGATGCGTGGTTGCGTCGGCGACACGGCGATTCCATGAGCGGTCGGGCGCAGGTGTTCAAACCGTCGCCGTCGAAACTGCGCGATGGCTGCTATCTGGCGATTGTTTTGCTGATCAGCGCCGCGTTGATTCTGGTGTTCGGCATGGCCGTGTTTTCCTCGCTGGTGAAGTTCTGGCCGTACAACCTGTCGCTGTCACTCAATCATTACCAGTTCAACGAAACTGCTGGCGGTGGCTGGCTGGCCTACAGCAACAGTCTGAAGATGGCGTTGGGCACGGCGCTGATCGGCAGTGTGCTGATCTTTACCGGCGCTTACCTGATGGAGAAAACCCGCAGTCAGCGCGGACTCAACCTGGCCCTGCGCATGCTCAGTTTTGTGCCGATGGCGGTGCCGGGGCTGGTGCTCGGTCTGGGTTACGTCTTCTTCTTCAACCTCACGGGTAACCCGTTGCATGTGCTGTACGGGACGATGACGCTGCTGATCGTCTGCACCATTGCGCACTACCTGACCACCGCCCAAATGACCGCGACCACTGCATTGCGCCAACTCGACGCCGAGTTCGAAGCCGCTGCGCTGTCGCTGAAGGCGCCGCTGTACCGCCACTACCTGCGCGTCACCGTACCGATCTGCCTGCCGGCGCTGCTGGACATCGTGCGCTACCTGTTCGTCTCGGCGATGACCACGGTGTCGGCGGCGATCTTCCTCTACAGCCCTGACACCATTCTCGCGGCAGTGGCGGTGCTGAACATGGATGACGCCGGCAACGTCGGCGGCGCGGCGGCGATGTCGACCCTGATTCTGTTCACTTCGGCGGGCGTGTCCTTGCTGCTGGCGTGGGCTTCGCGCGGCTTGCTGCGCCGTTCTCAAGCCTGGCGGCAAACCGCGCCCGGTCACTGATTCACACCCTCAACTCAAAAGACAGGATACCGATCATGTTCAAGCCTTTGGCCCTGGCCGCTGCTGTGCTCGCTACTTTCAGCCTGAATGCCTTCGCGGCAAAAACCGAGTTGACGGTGTACACCGCCCTCGAAGCCGAGCAACTGAAGTCCTACAAAGAGGCGTTCGAAAAGGCCAACCCGGACGTCGAGATCAAATGGGTGCGTGATTCCACCGGGATCATCACTGCCAAACTGCTCGCCGAAAAGGCCCGTCCACAGGCTGACGCGGTGTGGGGCCTGGCTGCTTCGAGCCTGGCGATCCTCGATCAGCAAGGCATGCTGCAAAGCTACGCGCCGAAGGATCTCGGCAAGATCGGCGCGAACTACCGCGACGCCGCCAACCCGCCAGCGTGGGTGGGCATGGACGTGTGGGCCGCGACGATTTGCTTTAACACCGTCGAGGCCGAGAAGCAGGGTTTGACCAAGCCAGTGAGCTGGCAGGATCTGACCAAGCCTGAGTACAAAGGCAAGATCGTTATGCCGAATCCGGCGTCGTCCGGCACCGGTTTCCTCGACGTCAGTGCCTGGCTGCAAACCTTCGGTGAAAAGCAGGGTTGGGCGTACATGGACGGTCTGCACCAGAACATCGGCCAATACGTTCACTCCGGTTCCAAGCCTTGCAAGTTAGCCGCGGCGGGCGAGTTCCCGATTGGGATTTCCTTTGAATACCCGGCGGTACAGCTGAAGCGTCAGGGCGCGCCGCTGGACATCATCCTGCCGAAGGAAGGCCTGGGCTGGGAGATCGAAGCGACTGCCGTGATCAAAGGCACGCCGCATGAAGAGGCAGCGAAGAAACTGGCTGACTTCTCGGCGAGTGCTGAGGCGATGGATCTGTACAAGGAGAACTTCGCCGTGCTCGCGCAACCGGGGATCGCCAAGCCGCAGACCGAATTGCCGGCCGATTACGAGCAGCGTTTGATCAAGAACGACTTCGCCTGGGCCTCGAAGAATCGTGACGAGATCCTGACCGAGTGGCGCAAGCGTTATGACGGCAAGTCCGAGAAAGTGGCGGCCAAGTAAGATCTTTATCGACTGACAGGGCCCCTTCGCGAGCAGGCTCGCTCCCACATTGGACCGTGTTCACAACACAATTCTCTGAGGGGGCTGACACATTGGATCTTCAGTGAACGCAAATTCTGTGGGCACTAAAAATCCCCTGTGGGAGCGAGCCTGCTCGCGAAAGCGGTCTCTCATGCAGGACATTTCTAAATGACACAACACCAAGACCTGCTCATCGTCGGCGCTGGCATCCTCGGCCTGTCCCACGCCTACGCCGCCGCCAAACGCGGCCTCAAGGTCGCCGTTTTCGAACGCACCGCCACCCCCCTCGGCGCCTCGGTGCGCAACTTCGGCCAGGCGCTGGTCACTGGCCAACCACCCGGCCCAATGCTCGAACTGGCCAAGGCCAGCCGCGAGATATGGGGCGACTGGGCGCAGCTCGCAGGCTTGCAGATCAAGCGTAACGGCTCGTACCTGTTCGCTCGCACTGAAGTTGAAGAACACTTGCTGGAAGTGTTCTGCAACGGTCGCGCCGTGGAGCACGGTTACAACATCCAGTTGCTGCGCGGCGCGGCCTTGCGCGATCTGTATCACGGCCAGTTCAGCCACCACCGCGCAGCCCTCCATGGCATCGACGATCAACAGCTGTACTCACGCGAAGCAATCCCGGCGCTGATCGATTACCTGCGCCGCGACCTCGGTGTCGAGTTCCACTTCTCCACGCTGGTACGCGACGTCGAAACCGGACACCTGCACAGCACCGCCGGCAGCTTTACCGCGAAGCAGATCGTCGTCTGCTCCGGCCACGACTATCAGACCCTGCTGGCCGAACCGATCGCCGCGCTCGACCCGCAAATCTGCCGTCTGCAAATGCTCCGCGCCAAACCGCAGGTCGATCTCAACCTGCAACACGCCTTGCTCACCGGTCTGAGCTGCGTGCACTACGGCGCCTTCGCCGATCTGCCAGAAGCGGCGGCGGTGCAGGCGCAGATCCTGCGCGAGCAACCGCACCTGCACGACAACGGCATTCACCTGCTGATCAGCCCGACACCTTACGGCGAGCTGATCATCGGCGACTCGCACCACTACGGCAGCGATCCTTCACCGTTCAACGCCGAGCAAGTGGACAACTGGATGATCGAGCTGGCCGAGCAGACGCTGGGCTGCAAGGTGCAAGTGGTCGAGCGCTGGCAGGGCGTCTATGGTTCACGGGGGCCGGGGCCATTTTCGTTCCTGCGCCCGGCAGCGGGGTTGAGTGTGGCGCTGATGCACACCGGCGTCGGCATGAGCGTCGGCCCGGCGTTGGCCGAGCGCAACGTTGCGCAGTTGCTGGAGGAAATTTGATGACAGGTCATGAGCAAGTCGTTGCGCGGGTATTCGGGCTGTACGAACGCTTCGGCACCAGCGATTACATCGGCGAGCCGGTGTCACAGATTGAGCATATGTCTCAGGCGGCCGAACTGGCGATGGCTGAGGGCTTTGATGATGAAGTGGTGCTGGCGGCGTTCTTTCATGACATCGGCCATTTGTGTGCCGAGGGCGCTGAGAACATGGGCGGCTTTGGCGTGGTCAGTCATGAACGGCTGGGTGCGGATTATTTGCGCGAGGCCGGTTTCAGCGAGCGTATGGCGCAGCTCGTGGAGTATCACGTACAGGCCAAGCGGTATCTGACGTTGCGGGAGCCGGGATATTTTGATCGGCTGAGTGAGGCGAGTCGGCGGACGTTGGAATATCAGGGCGGGGTGATGACCGAGGCTGAGGCGGATGTGTTTGAGCGGGATCCGTTGTGTGCGGTCAGTTTGCGGATGCGGCAGTGGGATGAGTTGGCCAAGGAGAGGGCGGTGCCGGTGATGGATCTGGCGGTGCTCAAGCGCAAGGCTGAGGTTTTGTTGTTGGCTGAGTGATTGTCGCCCTCACCCCAGCCCTCTCCCGGAGGGAGAGGGAGCCGACCGTGTTGTTTTTGAGCCAAACACCGACCTGAAATATCCAGTCGAACTCAGGTTTGGACAGCATGCAGATCTGCTCCCTTTCCCCCTCGCCCCCTTGGGGGAGAGGGCTGGGGTTGATCTGGCTTAATGATTCTGGACACCCCTAAAGGGCGTTAATCTACGCCCAACGACGAGGTGTGATTTGACCAGACGATATTTTTCGACAGATTTCAAACGGGATGCGGCTTGCCTGGTTTTGGATAAAGACTATTCGGTGAGTGAAGCCTGTGAAGCAATGGGCGTGGGCCCTACAGCTCTGCGCCGCTGGGTTGAGCAACTGCGTGCGGAGCGCAGCGGCAAGACGCCTGAGAAGTCCAAGGCCATGACCGTTGACCAACAACGCATCCAAGAACTGGAAGCAACAATTCGACGGATTGAGCGCGAGAAGGAAATTTTAAAAAAGGCTACAGCTCTCTTGATGTCGGATTCCCTCGATCGGTAAGGCTGGTCGAGGAGTTAAGCGAGCAATATCCAAGATCCGAGTTGTGTGGCGTGTTTGGTATCAACCGCAGCAGTTATTACGAGCGTCTGAAACAGCGGGCGAAAGTGCATGTCGGGCGCGATCGCCTAAAGATCAAGGCTGCCGAATTACATGAGCAAAGTCGCGGCTCAATGGGCGCGCGCAGCCTGTCAAAAGCGCTGTGTAACGAAAAAGAGTCGGTAGGTCGTTACATGGCTCGTAGCCTGATGCGCGAGCTCGGTTTGAAGAGCCAGCAACGGCGCAGGCATCGGTACAAACCCAGCGGTGCGGAGGCGCAATACGCCCCCAATCATTTGGAGCGTAAATTCAATGTCGAGGCCCCCAATCGAGTGTGGTGTGGCGACGTGACTTACATTTGGGCCGGTACTTACTGGGTTTATCTGGCTGCTGTACTTGATCTGCATGCCCGCCGCATCGTCGGCTGGGCGATGTCCAGAAGTCCGGATTCAGCTCTGACCTGTCGAGCGTTAAAGATGGCTTTCGAGTCGCGAGGACGCCCTGAAAACCTAATGTTCCATTCGGATCAGGGCTGTCATTACAGTAGTAAAGTGTTTCGTGAAACGCTGGCGGACATGCGCATAAAACAAAGCATGAGTCGACGAGGAAACTGCTGGGATAACGCGCCGATGGAGCGTTTCTTTGGCAGTTTGAAATCTGAATGGATACCCAAGACAGGCTACCGAAACGAAGACGAGGCCAGTACCGATGTGTTGCGCTACCTGACCCATTATTACAATCGGATCAGGCTGCACAGTCACAATGGCTACCGAACTCCGGTGGACATGGAGGCCCTGGCGGCATGAAAAAGGGTAAAACCCTATAACCGTGTCCAGTATCGTTTGACCAGATCAGGTGAGGGGGTAGCGATCTAAAGCTCAAGCACCCGATCAACCAACCCCTCAATCTGCTCTTGCCGCTCAGCCTGATTCAACTTCGCCTGCGGATTCAACGACGACCACTGCGGATGCGCCCGCGCCTTGTTCAGCGCTTCCGGCAACTTGCCCTCACGCCAGGTTTTATCCTGCGGGGTCGCCACCTGAACCGCATCCATCGCCGCGTGCCCACGCTGATCCAGCGCCAACACCAACTGCCGCTGGCGCAACGCCAACAGCCGCAACACCCCATCATCCACCGTCAGCTCGCGCTGCCCTTTGATCTTGCCGAGCAACCGGCTGCCATAACTGCGCGCCGTCTGCAACGCGCCACCGGCAATCGCCCCGGCCAATGCCGCCGCGCCGAGGGTGATTCCGCCAACCAGCAGATCCACGCCAGCCCCTGCCGCCGCACCGGCAGCAATACCGCCGCCCACGCGTACGCCGAGTTGCTTCAAGGTTTCCGGGTTGAACAAGTCATCACCCCAGCGTCCATCGAGCAACGGCAAATCACTCGCCGCCGCATCCTGCGGACGAAACGCGTACAGCTTGAGCAACGCCTCAACACACTTCTGCTCGCGCTGGCGCACAGCCTTGCGCAGTTCGCTGATGGCTTGCTGCTCCTGCTCCGCCTCGCTGACCACACTGCGTCGGCACGCGGCGCAGTCGATCAACAACTCAGCAATCAAGCGCGCCGCACTTTGCTGACGCGCGAGGCGCTGAGCCTGTTGATCGGCAATCAGCCGCTCCAATTGCGGACGAGCGTTTTCCAGCAGCAGCGCCAGACTTTCATACAGCCGTCGCTCGCCATCTTCCGGCGGCGCAACGCTGTCGAAACGCACCAGCGCATGCAGCCCAAGCCGTGCCAACGCTTCACGCCAATCCGGCTCGCGATGGTTGGCACTGCTGACGAAATTCAGCACCGGCAGCAGCGGCTTGCCGCAACTGGCGAGCACTTCCAGTTCGTCGCGGTACTTGGCCAACACCGGTTCGCGGGCATCGATCACATACAATCCGGCGTCGGAGGCGAGTAATTGCCGCAGTACTTTAGCTTCCTGCTCAAAGCGCTGGCGTGCCTCGCTGCCGTCGAGAAATCGCGCCAGTCGTGCCGGACCATCGAGGCGTTCGCCGGGGCGTTCCAGGCGTTCGAGAAAATCCAGCAGGGCAATGGCGTCTTCCAGCCCCGGCGTATCGTAGAGGTCGAGCAACGGTTCGCCGTCCACCGACAACCGCGCGCCCTCGACATGCCGGGTAGTGCTCGGGCGATGGGAGACTTCGCCGAAACCGACATCGCGGGTCAGCGTGCGCAGCAGCGAGGTTTTGCCGACGTTGGTGTGGCCGACCACCGCGAGTTTCAGCGGCGCTTTCCAGGCATCAGTCATGACCCGTCTCCAGCCAGTTCAACGGCGCGCAATCGGCGAACTTCAAGTCAAGTTGTTGCAGTGCGACGTGCCAGTCGCCGAGACGCTCGGCATCCAGTGCTTCGCCGGGCGGCGCTTGCAGCAGCCACACGCGAGTCTCGCCCGCACTGCGCGCCAGTTCGGCGATCAAGGCGAGGCTGCCGCGATCCGGCGAGCGCCGTGGGTCGCAGGTAATCGCCAGGCGTGCCGGCGGAAAGCGACTGAGTTGTTCGAGCAGTTTGTGGCGTGATTCGCGGCTGTCGAGGATGCCGGCGTTGCTGACGTTTTTCGGCAGCGCGGGCGGCCATGGGCGCTGCTCATCGAGTTCAATCGCGACCAACAACGCGCCTTCGCTAACCCGTTCACCAACGCCGCTTTCGACACGGTGCAATTGCGCCGGCTCCGGGTCGTTGACGCCGAGGCGTTCGCTGGTCGGCATCAGACGTTCGCGCAGATGCGCGTAGCCGGGCAGGTTCAGCTCCAGACGCAAGCGATCACGCCCACGTTTCCAGCGCCAACGGCAGAACAGCATCAGCACAAGGCGGGGTAGCACGCCATAGATCAGCACCGCGCCGACCAGCCAAATCGCCCACATCTGGCGAACCAGGACGCGGTTGTAATCGGTGTCCAGCGTTACGCGAATCATGTCCACGCTCGGCGCACTCCAGCCCAGCGCATGGGGAATAACCGTCAACGCATCAGTCAGTGCCGCGAAGAAGTCAGCGCCCAGCAGCGTGCTTTCCCAGATGAAGTCATATTGCCGAGTGGCCATCATCAATATCAGCATGCTTAGCGCGCTGAACATGATCAGCAGCCACAGGCCATTGACCAGCGAGCCAATCGCCCAGCGATTGAGTTTATGGCGTTGCAGCAAGACCAGTAATGCGGGGGGTAATTGCGCGGCTTTGGCGTCCCGGGCAAATTTCTCGCTAAGCCACAGCCACAACCTGCCAAGCGCAGCAGCATGTTCGCCAGCGAATAGCAGACCGAATGCCCAACTCAGCAGCAGGATCAGATTGACCCCGAGCAAGGTGCCCAGCGCCCAGAAAATGTTCACTGCTCGCGTACCGTCGCCGAGCGCAGAAAATGCCATGCCTGCGCCAGTGACGCAGGCCAGCACCACCATCAATAGCAGTGCCAGACGCGCGCCTTGCAGCCAGTGTTTGAGGGCGGCCGTCAGCCCGTCACGTTCGGCCAGCCAGAGCGCCCGGCGCTGAATGCGGCTCGGCAGATCGCCGCCGACGGTGCGGGCCAGACGATTGGCTTCCAGATCATCCAAGGGGCCTGCGTGTTCTTCGCGCAGGCGCACGGTCTCGGTGAGCCAGAGGTTTTGCAGTGGAGTCAGTTCAGTCACGCAGCGTCCCGTCGCTTAAATGAGCGCTGAGCATAACCGCTGTGGCGCTTATCGGGGTAAGCGCGGCTCTGGTATCCTCGCCGGCATGACTAAATCACTCCCCCTCAGCCTGATCGCAGCCCTCGGTGAAAACCGCGTGATCGGCGTCGACAACAGCATGCCCTGGCACCTGCCGGGGGACTTCAAATACTTCAAGGCCACCACCTTGGGCAAGCCGATCATCATGGGTCGCAAGACCTGGGATTCGCTCGGTCGGCCATTGCCGGGGCGCTTGAATATCGTGGTCAGCCGTCAGGCCGGTCTGGTGCTCGAAGGTGCCGAGGTTTATCCGTCGCTGGAAGCGGCCGTGGTTCGCGCCGAGGAATGGGCGAAGGCGCAGGGCGTTGATGAGCTGATGCTGATTGGCGGCGCGCAGTTGTACGCGCAAGGGCTGGCGCAGGCGGATCGTCTGTATCTGACTCGCGTGGCGTTGAGCCCGGAAGGGGATGCGTGGTTTCCGGAGTTTGATTCGAGCCAGTGGAAACTGGTTTCCAACGTTGAAAACCCGGCGGTTGAAGATAAGCCAGCGTACAACTTCGAAGTCTGGGAAAAAGCCTAAAAAGCATCGCGAGCAGGCTCACTCCTACAGGGAAACGCATTCCAATGTAGGAGTGAGCCTGCTCGCGATAGCGGTCTGTCAGGCGCTAATCAAGCCTGAGCAAGTTCCGCATGCTCATCAGCATCCAGCAACTCTTTATCAGTCTGCTGCATCACCTGACTGGTAATCGCGCCAGCAGTGATCGAACCACTCACGTTCAACGCCGTCCGCCCCATATCGATCAGCGGCTCAACCGAAATCAGCAACGCCACCAGTGACACCGGCAAACCCATCGCCGGCAGCACGATCAGCGCCGCAAACGTCGCGCCGCCACCGACCCCGGCCACGCCCGCCGAACTCAACGTCACAATCGCCACCAGCGTCGCGATCCACAGCGGATCCAGCGGGTTGATGCCTACGGTCGGCGCAACCATCACCGCCAACATTGCTGGGTACAAACCGGCGCAACCGTTCTGGCCGATGGTCGCACCGAACGATGCGGCAAAACTCGCCACCGATTGCGGAATCCCCAGACGCCGAGTCTGCGCTTCAATGCTCAGCGGAATGCTCGCCGCGCTGGAGCGGCTGGTGAACGCGAACGTCAGCACCGGCCAGATCTTGCGGAAGAAACGCAGCGGGTTGATCCCGGCGGCCGACACCAGCAAGCCGTGCACGACAAACATCAGGCCCAGACCGAGGTACGACACAACGACGAAGCTGCCGAGTTTGATGATGTCCTGCAGGTTGGAACCGGCGACCACTTTGGTCATCAGCGCCAGCACGCCGTAAGGGGTCAGTTTCATCACCAGTCGTACCAGACGCATCACCCAGGCTTGCAGGGTGTCGATGGCATTGATCACTTTCTGACCTTTCTCGACGTCATCCTTGAGCAGTTGCAGCGCGGCAACCCCGAGGAATGCGGCGAAAATCACCACGCTGATGATCGAGGTCGGCTTGGCCCGCGCCAGATCGGCAAACGGGTTTTGCGGAATGAACGACAGCAGCAGTTGCGGCACATTCAGGTCGGCAACCTTCCCGGCATAGTCGGACTGAATGGTTTGCAGACGGGCCATTTCCTGGGTGCCGGCGACCAGACCTTCAGCGGTGAGGCCGAACAGGTTGGTCAGGCCGATACCGATCAGCGACGCAATCGCGGTGGTGAACAGCAGGGTGCCAATGGTCAGGAAGCTGATCTTGCCCAGCGACGAAGCATTGTGCAGACGCGCCACGGCGCTGAGGATCGAGGCGAACACCAGCGGGATAACGATCATTTGCAGCAACTGCACGTAACCGTTACCGACCAGATCGAACCAGCCGATCGACGCTTTCAGCACCGGGTTGCCGGCACCGTAAACGGTGTGCAGGGCCACGCCGAACGCGACGCCCAGCACCAGCGCGAGCAGGACTTTTTTCGCCAGGCTCCAGGTGGTGTGGCGGGTTTGCGCCAGACCGAAGAGCAGGGCGAGGAACACCAGCAAGTTGAGAATCAACGGTAGGTTCATGAGAACTCCAGAAAGACTTTGCTAACAGCCTTCCGGGGCTGCTGCGAACCGGCAAGCCTAACAGCTTGATTTGCAATGATTTAATACCGAAATCTTAGGGCGTCCGTCGTTTTTGGAATAAGCCCGTGTCGCTCTCGGCAATGCATCTGGCGCGATAGGGACGTGGGCGGTCGCTGACAGACGAGGACTGTCACACATATTTGTTAGCGTCGATCTCTTTGAATCAGGGAGAAGAGGCTTATGAAGTTCGCACCGAAATTTCTGGCTGTCGCACTGGCTGTGGGCATGGGCCTGGCCACTCAGGCCTTCGCCACCGACCTGAAACACTGGCCGGCCGATCAGGCCAAGGCGCTGGACGCGATGATCGCCGCCAACGCCAACAAAGGTAACTACGCGGTGTTCGACATGGACAACACCAGTTACCGCTACGACCTCGAAGAATCCTTGTTGCCGTTCATGGAAAACAAGGGCCTGATCACCCGCGACAAACTCGACCCTTCCCTGAAACTGATGCCGTTCAAGGACACCGCCGACCACAAGGAAAGCCTGTTCAGTTACTACTATCGCCTCTGCGAAGTCGACGACATGGTCTGCTACCCGTGGGTGGCGCAGGTGTTCTCCGGTTTCACCCTCAAGGAACTCAAAGGCTACGTCGATGAGCTGATGGCTTCGGGCAAACCGGTGCCGGCGACTTATTACGAAGGCGATGTGGTGAAGAAGCTCGACGTCAATCCGCCGAAGATCTTCACCGGCCAGCAAGAGCTGTACAACAAGCTGATGGAGAACGGCATCGAGGTCTACGTGATGACCGCCGCGTCTGAAGAGCTGGTGCGCATGGTCGCGGCGGATCCGAAGTATGGCTACAACGTCAAACCGCAGAACGTCATCGGCGTAACCACGCTGCTGAAGAACCGCGAAACCAACGAACTGACCACCGCACGCAAGCAGATTACCGCCGGCAAATATGACGAGAAGGCCAACCTCGGCCTTGAGCTGACGCCGTACCTGTGGACGCCGGCGACGTGGATGGCCGGCAAGCACGCGGCGATTCTCACCTACATCGATGAATGGAAAAAACCGGTGTTGGTTGGCGGCGATACCCCGACCAGCGATGGTTACATGCTGTTCCACGATGTTGACGTGGCCAAGGGAGGGATTCACTTGTGGGTCAACCGCAAGGACAAGTACATGACGCAGTTGAACGGCATGATGGCCAAGCATGCGGCAGCGCAGGCCAAGGAAGGGTTGCCGGTGACGGCGGACAAGAACTGGGTGATCGTCAAGCCTGAGGAAATTCAGTAAGCCACACCGATCCAATGTGGGAGCGAGCCTGCTCGCGAAAGCGTAGTGTCAGTCACCATTGATCGTTCCCACGCTCTGCGTGGGAATGCAGCCCGTGACGCTCCGCGTCACTGGACGCGGAGCGTCCCTTGAGACATTCCCACGCAGAGCGTGGGAACGATCAGCCCCGCACTTGGCGGGGCATTTTTGTTTCGGCGATTTGACGCTTACAGGCCGTCGAGCATCGCTTTGTTACGCACAGCACCCTTGTCGGCGCTGGTCGCCAACAGGGCGTAGGCTTTGAGGGCGGTCGTCACCTTACGTGGACGAATCTCGACCGGTTTCCAGCCCTTCTTGTCCTGTTCGGCGCGGCGTGCAGCCAGTTCTTCGTCGCTGACCAACAGGTTGATCGAGCGGTTAGGAATGTCGATCAGCACTTTGTCGCCGTCCTGCACCAGACCGATCGCGCCACCGGCGGCGGCTTCTGGCGAAGCGTGGCCGATGGACAGACCGGAAGTACCGCCGGAGAAACGACCGTCGGTGAGCAGGGCGCAGGCTTTGCCCAGGCCTTTGGATTTCAGGTACGAGGTCGGGTAGAGCATTTCCTGCATGCCCGGGCCGCCTTTCGGGCCTTCGTAGCGAATGATGACGATGTCGCCAGCTTTCACTTCGTCAGCGAGGATGCCGCGTACGGCGCTGTCCTGGCTCTCGAAGATCTTCGCGTTGCCTTCGAAGACGTGGATCGATTCGTCGACACCGGCGGTTTTCACCACGCAGCCGTCGAGAGCGATGTTGCCGTACAGCACAGCCAGACCACCCTCCTGCGAATAGGCGTGTTCGAAGCTGCGGATACAGCCGTTTTCACGGTCATCATCCAGAGTTTCCCAACGAGTCGACTGGCTGAACGCCGTTTGGGTCGGAATCCCGGCCGGGCCGGCCTTGAAGAAGTGATGCACCGCTTCATCGGTGGTCTGGGTGATGTCCCACTTGGCGATGGCTTCTTCCATGCTGCGGCTGTGCACGGTCGGCAGGTCAGTGTGCAGCAGACCACCACGGGCCAGCGAGCCGAGGATGCTGAAGATGCCGCCGGCGCGGTGCACGTCTTCCATGTGGTACTTCTGGATGTTCGGCGCAACCTTGCACAGCTGTGGAACGGTGCGCGAAAGACGGTCGATGTCGCGCAGGTCGAAGTCGATTTCTGCCTCCTGGGCAGCAGCGAGCAAGTGCAGGATGGTGTTGGTCGAACCGCCCATGGCGATGTCGAGCATCATCGCGTTCTCGAACGCCTTGAAGTTGGCGATGTTGCGCGGCAGTACCGATTCGTCGTTCTCGCCGTAGTAGCGTTTGCACAGTTCGACGATGGTACGGCCGGCCTGCAGGAACAGCTGTTCGCGGTCGCTGTGGGTGGCGAGGGTCGAACCGTTGCCCGGCAAGGCCAGACCCAGGGCTTCGGTCAGGCAGTTCATCGAGTTGGCGGTGAACATGCCGGAGCACGAACCGCAGGTCGGGCAGGCGCTGCGCTCGTACTCGGCGACTTTCTCGTCAGAAGCGCTTTCGTCGGCGGCGATCACCATGGCGTCGACGAGGTCGAGGCCGTGGGAGGCGAGTTTGGTCTTGCCGGCTTCCATCGGGCCGCCGGAAACGAAGATCACCGGAATGTTCAGGCGCAGAGCAGCCATCAACATACCGGGGGTGATCTTGTCGCAGTTGGAAATGCAGACGATGGCGTCGGCGCAGTGGGCGTTGACCATGTACTCGACGGAGTCGGCGATGATCTCGCGGCTCGGCAGCGAATACAGCATGCCGTCGTGGCCCATGGCGATGCCGTCATCCACGGCAATGGTGTTGAATTCTTTCGCTACACCGCCAGCGCGTTCGATTTCGCGGGCGACCAGTTGACCCAGGTCTTTCAGGTGCACGTGGCCCGGTACGAATTGGGTGAACGAGTTGGCAATGGCGATGATCGGCTTTTTGAAGTCGTCATCTTTCATCCCCGTGGCGCGCCACAGTGCGCGGGCACCGGCCATGTTGCGGCCGTGGGTGGATGTTTTCGAGCGGTAATCTGGCATGGAGCACTCCGGGCGGCTAATCGCTTACTAATCAGGTGCAAAAGGGGAGTGAGCTTCTATTGACGTCTGGAACACTCAGAAATGGCCGTGTGTCCGTGATGTTGCCGATGACGTTGCGGGATCGCCGCTGGTCTCAGCCTGAGCTCATAAACCCGCCGGGGGATGAATGGCGATGAATCAGCCGATTCTACACCGCTGGCGTCTGGAGGGAATGGCGCAAAGTGTTGTTCCAGTGCCGACGGTGCGTGTGGGATGACGATCGGCAGGTTTAATCCCCACCCGGTTGCGCAAGCGCATTGTCTGCAAGGTTCCTGGCGCGTTGGCTTATCCGGCTGTTGAGTATCAGCGCGATGCCGCTGAGCAGCACGAAGCTGTATCCCAGCGTCGATTGCATATTGGTCGGACTCAGGCTGATCAATGCGCTGATCAACCCGCCGCAGATGAAGATGATTGTGCTGCCGGCCGAGGCTGATGTGCCGGCATTTTCGGGAAACAGCCCCATGGCCCGGGAGGTGGCGGCTGGACGCGTGATGGTGGTGCCGGCGGTGCAGATCAGCATCGGGATCAGCACCGTGGCGGGGGCCAAAGCATGGTGGGCGGCGAGATACAGCATGACCAGTCCCGACAGCAGGATCAGGCTTAGCCCGGTGATGATTTGCCGGCCCGGCGTGATACGTCGGTTCAATACGGTGGCAATGATGCCGCCCACGACATACGCGGCGCCGTACACCAGCAGGATCAGCGAAAACTCATAGGCCGACATTTGCAGTTGGTCCATGAAAATCAGCGGTGAAATCACGATAAAGGAAAAATGGCAGGCAAATGCGAAGGCTGAAATCAGCCAGTAGCCGACGAAGTCGAAATCTCCCAACACCCGTCGATAGGCCTTGAGGAAACTCATGGGAGGGCCGCTGACAACGGGGCGGGTGTTCTCCAGGAAAATCCAGGCCTTGAGCAACACTGCGCCAGCCAGCGCAGTGAACACCCAGAAGCTGCCGCGCCAGCCAAGGGTTGCTTGCAGAAAGGTGCCGGCCAGCGGCGATACGGAGATGAAAATCCCGGTGGCCGTAACCATCAGGATACGCAGACGATCACGCTCTTCACCTTCGAACAGATCCTGCACCAGTGCCTGGGACAGTACGAAGCAGCCGCACCCCAAGGCCTGTACTACCCGGAACACCAGGAACAGTGCGTAATCGCTGGTCATCACGCAACCGACGGCACCGAGCATCGATACGCTCATGCCGGCGAGCAACAAACCCTTGCGGCCAATCACGTCGGACAGTGGGCCGATCAACACCTGGGCAAACGCGATACCTACGGCGAACAGACTGATCGACAGTGCGATGTCCGCCGGTGTACTGCGAAAATGCGCCGCCAGTGCCGGAAACGAAGGCAGCAGGACATCCAGTGGAAACACGCCAAGCAGCACCATTGCGAGCAACAGGCTGACCGCCCCGCGACGTTGACGGGGAGTTACCACGGATTTTCCTTTATCCATCGATCAGTCCTGCCTTGGCAAAAAGTGTCTGGTTATGGGGTGTGGCGAAAAATCCGGCCTTGCGCAATGCATCCACCGTAGCGATGCAACCTGATCGTGCACGCGCGCGGTTGGCCTGCACCGTTGCCATGCCGCCGACTATCTCCATCACGTCACTGTCGGCGATGCCCGCGCCACGCAGGCTCTGTTGCAGCCAGCGTTCGTCGACCTCGAAGAAAATCCCGATGATCTCCAGCAGCGTTCTACTCACAAACGTACGCTGGCGGCTGTTCATGGACAGCCAGCAGTAGTGGAACACTTCGGCAAAGTAGCGACTGTGGCGGGCTTCGTCGGCCAGATGGTCGCGCAGCATGTCGTTCACGCTGGACACCAGAGTGTCGCGGCAGATGTCCAGCAGCTCGCGGGCAATGATGGTCTCCGAGACGAAGCCGAGCAGAAACCATGCCAGTGCGCGGTTCTTCTCCGGGGTGCGGGCGATCATTGCGTTCATGCGGGTGATCCGCCTGGGGATCGTCGGCCGTCCGGTGATTCCGTAAAGCCCGGCGATCTGCTCCGCGAGACGATTGGAGAACAGCGCGTGGTAACCCTCATCGGTGTAGAGTTGCAGCGCCGCGTGCTTCATCGGCAGAGGCACGTAAATGGGCAGTTCCCGATGCGCAATGACTTCAACCGCGCGGTTGACGATGCGGTGTTCGAGCAGCGTGGTGTAGTCGAGGAAGTGCACCAAGTGATTGGCCGTCAGTCGATGCAACACCTCGCGCCCCGCAGCCTGGATTGCTGGATGAGCCAGGTAGGGCAGGAAGGCGGGCGGGAACCAGTAGCGGCTTTGCAGTTGCTGCTGCACGTCGTCCGGCAATTGATAGTCGTGGGTGCTGCTGCGTACCGAGGCTCGGCTGTCCCAGTCCCTGAGGGTGAACTTGAGCGCCCATGACACCGGTACTTCATTCGGATCGGGGATCAGCAGGGTCATGCCTGGACCTCGCGCAGCAGATCGCGCATTTCCGCGCACATCACGTGCCCGTCGCTCGCACCGCAGCCGACAAAGAACAGCGGTTGTTCAGCGCTTCCCTCAAGTTTGAGCAGTGTTTCGACTTGCTTGTCGGCAAACGCACCGGTCAGCCAGGTGTTAAGGCCAAGCGCTGTGGCAACCAGTTGAAAGCTCTGCGATAGATGACCGGCTTCGACGAACGCCATTCGATAGGCCCGTGAGTGCTCGTACTTCCACCAGAGCCGATCAAATCGGGCCGTGATGAACAACCCAAGCGGCAGGTTGTTGATGAAATGCTGGCCGCCGAGCAAATCGCCCAGCGCCGGTTGTGGCAATGGATTGACCCGGCTCAGGGTGTGTTGCGCCGGGTGGTAGGCGTAGATGCCGGGTTCCAGATTCTCGACATTTTGTACCAGCAGAAAGCCTTCACAGGCGTTCAGGCCGCCACCGGAGGGGCTGCTGCGACGTGCGCCGAGGCCTTGGGCGATGCTGTCGTCGCGATCGATGTCGCGCTCGTGGAGATAACCGAGTGAAAGATAAAGCAGGGTGCCGACGTCGCTGAGCGTCATCGCTGCATCGGTAAAGGAGCGGCAGGTCTTTCGCTGAAGCAACGCGTTATTCAGGCTGTCGTTGCTCAATGCGTACGGGACGGGCAGCGCAATGCGCTGATCAGTCTCATGCTGTAGGCGTTCAGTCGCGGGGGGCGGGCAAGCCAATACTTCGTTGCAGTGCGCCAGATATTGTCTGGACCACTCATGAATGTTCTGTGGTGAGTGTTCGCAGGGAATGTTTTGAGTGCCGATGTGATAGATCTTTGATAATTCATCCCAGCCCCATTGCGGGGTGTCGATTTTTGCAATGGTTAGAATGCCCGCGCTTAATAGTTGTGTATCTATGATGTTGTGGGTGTCGAACAGGTCTGGGTTGTTTATTAGTTGGGCAAGGCGCGATGAATAGTTGATATCGAGTTCATGTTGAGTGTGGTCTTTGTAATTCCATACTATTTGTCCTGGTGAGCGCGGCAATATAAAAAGATAAGGGTTGATGTACATGGGGCTGTTCACTCTGGCTGAAGTCGAAAGGACGCTGAGTTGCCGGCACTCCCCAGCGTCCTGCCTTACTTAACGGGCTTTAGGAGCAACCAGAAAAGCCAGGTTTGCGATTTTGTTGGTTTCCAGAGAAATCTTTTTCATGATGTGAACTCCTTGTTCGTTGAAATTTTAAGTCACCTCGTGGTGACGACTTCATAATAGTTTGTAATGGATTATTGGCAAGTGGATATTAAGTAGGAATGCTCCAGTAATTTTGTCGGAATAATCTTTAGCTGGAGATCGATTTTGTAGGGTAAGTTTCAATAATTAAAAGATGTAAGGAAATATCCTGCACGTTCATAGGAAGGCAAGTGTAGGAAGTCGTAAACGTCGGAAGAATTAACAGGCGCGGAATGACTGCGAGGGCCAGGCGTACAGCAAACGGGGAGCCTGCTGGCTCCCCGTCATCCGCATTGATCAGCTGTTAGGCAGCAGGCGGCAGGTGATGCTCTTGATGTAGCGCGTTTCGGCGATCGCCGGGTGCACCGGGTGATCCGGACCCTGACCGCCACGTTCCAGCAGCTGGATATTGCGATCCAGGTGACGGGCGCTGGTCAGCAGGATGTTCTGCAGATCGTCTTCCGGCAGGTGCATCGAGCACGACGCGCTGACCAGGATGCCGTCCTTGTTGAGCAGGCGCATGGCTTGCTCGTTCAGGCGACGGTAGGCGCCTTCGCCGTTTTTCATGTCTTTCTTGCGTTTGATGAACGCTGGCGGGTCGGCAACGATCACGTCGAAGCGCTCTTCACTGGCTTTGAGTTCTTTCAGGGCTTCGAAAACGTCGCCTTCGATGCAGGTCATCTTGTCGGCGAAACCGTTCAGCGCAGCGTTGCGCTCAACACCGTCGAGGGCGAACGCCGAGGCATCGACGCAGAACACTTCGCTGGCGCCGAAAGCGGCAGCCTGCACGCCCCAGCCACCGATGTAGCTATAGAGGTCGAGGACGCGTTTGCCTTTGGCATAAGGGGCCAGACGGGCGCGATTCATGCGGTGGTCGTAGAACCAGCCGGTTTTCTGGCCCTGAATGACTGGCGCTTCGAACTTCACGCCGTTCTCTTCCAGCGCCACCCACTCCGGCACCAGGCCGAACACGGTTTCGACGTAGCGGTTGAGGCCTTCGGCGTCACGCGCGGCGGAGTCGTTCTTGAACAGAATGCCGCTTGGCTTGAGCACTTGGGTCAGCGCCGCGATCACGTCATCTTTATGCGCTTCCATGGTCGCCGAGGCGATCTGGACCACAAGGATGTCGCCGAAACGGTCGACCACCAGACCTGGCAGCAAGTCGGAGTCACCGTAGACCAGACGATAGAACGGCTTGTCGAACAGGCGCTCGCGCAGCGACAGGGCCACGTTCAGGCGGTGCACGAGCAGCGATTTGTCCAGCGCAACTTTAATGTCGCGCGACAGCAGGCGGGCGCAGATCAGGTTGTTCGGGCTCATCGCCACGATGCCCAACGGCTTGCCGCCAGCGGCTTCGAGGATGGCTTGATCGCCGGCCTGGAAGCCGTGCAAAGGGGTGGCGGCTACATCGATTTCGTTGCTGTAGACCCACAGGTGACCGGCGCGCAGGCGACGGTCGGCGTTGGCTTTGAGGCGCAAGCTAGGCAGGGACATGACGTCGCTCCGGAAAAAAGAGCGGGAGTATAGCGTGTTGCGACTTGTGTCGGGTTTGATGAGCGATGAAACGCTGACGACGCCTTCGCGAGCAAGCTCGCTCCCACAGGGGATTTGTGGCGGACACAAGACCAATGTGAGCGAGCCTGCTCGCGAATGCGGTCCCCAATGCTACGCAGACAGTGCGTCGATCAGCTCTTTGTTGAACGCCGGAATATCATCCGGCTGACGGCTACTGATCAGGTGACCATCCTTGACCACTTCTTTATCGACCCAATTGGCCCCGGCATTGACCAGGTCGTCCTTGAGCGTCTTGTAACTGGTCATGGTTTTGCCGTTGACCAGCCCCGCCGAGATCAGCAACCAGCCGCCATGGCAGATCACCGCAATCGGTTTGCCGGCAGACGCGCCGGTCTTGACCAGATGTTGGGCATCCTGATCAATGCGGATGGTGTCGGAGTTCTGCACGCCGCCCGGCAGGACGATCGCGTCGTACTGCTCGCTGCTGGCTCCTTGAAAGGTCTGGTCGACCTTGAAGTCATCCGCCGGTTTGTCGTGATTCCAGCCTTTGACCTTGCCAGCCTCGGCCGAAAGGATGTCGACTTGCGCGCCGGCTTGCTCCAGTGCCTGCTTGGGACCGGTCAGTTCGACCTGTTCGAAACCGTCTGTTACCAAAATGGCGACGCGTTTGCCGTTGAGGGAAGTGGCCATCGATAAGCTCCTGAGTCTGTGGGAGTTTGCCGCCGCAATGGGCCGGTGTGACCCGTTGGGCATTACAGATTCCGAAGCCTGCGCGTGAATGAAAGTTCCTGACAATTGCCCACTGGTGTGTCGTCTCGCGGTTTTTAGAGGTTAGAATCGCCGCCTGTCCCAGAGTGTGTACTTATGTCCCAAGAGCTGACCACCGAACAGATTCAACAATCGCTGCAAGGCATCAGTGTGCCGGCGCAACCGCAGATCATGGTGGATCTGCAAATGGAGCAGTACATGCCCGACCCGGACCTGGAGGTGATCGCCAAGCTGATCGCTCAGGATCCCGGTCTGTCCGGCTCGCTGCTGAAAATCGTCAACTCGCCGTATTACGGCCTGAGCAACAAGATCACCTCGATTCAACGCGCGGTGAATCTGTTGGGCAGCCGCTCGATCATCAACCTGATCAACGCGCAGTCGATCAAAGGCGAGATGAACGACGACACCATCGTCACGCTCAACCGTTTCTGGGACACCGCCCAGGACGTGGCGATGACGTGCCTGACGCTAGCCAAGCGTATTGGCACTCAGGCGGGCGATGAGGCTTACGCCTTGGGCCTGTTCCACGATTGCGGCGTGCCGTTGATGTTGCAGCGGTTCCCCAATTACATGACGGTGCTGGAAACGGCCTACGCCAATGCCAGCGCCGAATGTCGAGTAGTGGACACCGAGAACAGCGAGTTCAACACCAACCATGCGGTGGTCGGCTACTACACCGCCAAATCCTGGCGCCTGCCGGAGCATGTCAGCGCGGCCATCGCCAATCACCACAATGCCCTGGCAATTTTCAGCGATGAGTCGTCGCGCAACAGTCAGCTGAAAAACCTGCTGGCGATCCTGAAGATGGCCGAGCACATTTGTGCGTCTTACCGCGTGCTGGGCAACCAGACCGAAGATTTCGAATGGAACGCCGTCGGGCCGTTGGTACTCGACTATGTAGGGCTGTCGGATTACGACTTCGAAACCCTCAAACAAACGATCCGCGACCTCGGCGCGCATTGATTCGAGGACGCTATGCCTGAACTGCCGGAAGTCGAAACCACCCGTCGCGGGATTGCCCCGCACCTGGAAGGCCAACGTGTCAGTCGGGTGATTGTTCGCGACCGGAGGTTGCGCTGGCCGATCCCCGAAGACCTCGATGTGCGCCTGTCGGGGCAGCGCATCGTGCTGGTCGAGCGCCGCGCCAAGTACCTGTTGATCAACGCCGAGGTCGGTACGTTGATCAGCCATTTGGGCATGTCGGGCAATTTGCGTCTGGTCGAAGCCGGTTTGCCGGCGCTCAAACACGAACACGTCGATATCGAACTGGAGTCGGGGCTGGCGCTGCGCTACACCGATCCGCGACGGTTCGGCGCGATGTTGTGGAGCAATGATCCACTCAATCACGAACTGCTGATTCGCCTCGGCCCGGAGCCACTGACCGATCTGTTCGATGGTGAGCGTTTGTTTCAGCTGTCACGCGGGCGCTCGATGGCGGTCAAGCCGTTCATCATGGACAACGCGGTGGTGGTCGGGGTCGGCAATATCTATGCAACCGAAGCATTGTTCGCCGCCGGGATTGACCCGCGTCGCGAGGCCGGGAGCATTTCCCGGGGGCGTTATCTGAAGCTGGCGATCGAGATCAAACGCATTCTGGCCGCCGCCATCGAGCGCGGTGGCACCACGTTGCGTGATTTTATTGGCGGTGACGGTCAGCCGGGGTATTTCCAGCAGGAGCTGTTTGTCTATGGCCGTGGCGGTGAACACTGCAAGGTCTGTGGCACCGGGCTGCGTGAAGTGAAGCTGGGCCAGCGTGCCAGTGTGTTCTGCCCGCGCTGTCAGAGCTGAGGCAAAAAGCTGAAAAAGTCCTACGGTCTATAGTGAGTTGTCTCACTGTTCAGCCCGAAGGATCGTGCCATGAAGTCCTTGCAAGTCCTCTTTGTTGCGCTGCTGCTGTGTTCCAGTCTGACTGTTCAGGCCGCGGAAAATGGCAGCGGTGACCCGCGCTACACCATCCAGAATCCACCGGCCTACGCCATGCTTGGCGATCTGCTGATTGCCCGCCCTTTATTGGTGGTGGCGACGGTGATCGGTGCGGGGGCGTTTGTCGTTTCTTTGCCATTTACCGCACTGGGTGGAGGAATTGGCGATGCCGGGCAGGCGTTGGTGGTGGATCCGGCGAAAGCCGCTTTTGTGCGGTGTCTGGGGTGTATCGGGGAGGGGTTTGAGCAGCGCGAGTGAGCTGATCAGGGTTTTGCTGTGTGGCTGACGGCCCTTTCGCGAGCAGGCTCGCTCCCACAATTTGAAATGCATTCCAATGTGGGAGCGAGCCTGCTCGCGAAGAGGCCCGAGAGAGCGCTACAAATCCGGCGGATCAGGCCTTGCCGGTAATCTTGCGGTACTTGTCCATCAACTGTTCTTCAGTCTCCGGATGCGCTTCGTCCAGCGGAATGCAATCCACCGGGCAAACCTGCTGGCACTGCGGTTCGTCATAGTGGCCGACGCACTGGGTGCACAGGTTGGGGTCGATCACGTAGATCTCTTCGCCTTGGGAAATGGCGGCGTTCGGGCACTCGGGTTCGCAGACGTCGCAGTTGATGCAATCGTCGGTGATGATCAGGGACATGCTAACTCCAGCCGGGGCGGCAGGCCCGGGCGCTATAAATCAATGCGCGCAATTGTGCCGCATTGGCGCGCGCAGTGCACGCTGCTGCGATCAAGGGCTGTAATCAACAGCCAGGATCGCAGCCCGAGCCTTCGGCAACGTCTACTTTTTAAAGCGCAGGGTCAGCGCATCAGCCACGGCCGGGTGGACGAACTTGCTGATATCGCCGCCCAGCGCGGCAATTTCCCGCACCAGCGTCGAGGAAATGAACGAGTAACGCTCGGACGGCGTGAGAAACAGACTCTCCACATCCGGGGCCAACTGGCGGTTCATGTTGGCCAGCTGAAATTCGTATTCGAAGTCCGACACCGCACGCAAACCACGCAGGAAAACGTTGGCGTTCTGCTCTTTGGCGAAATGCGCGAGCAGCGTCGAGAAGCCGACCACTTCCACGTTCGGCAGATGTTTGGTGACTTCGCGAGCCAGTTCGACCCGTTGTTCCAGCGGGAACAGCGGGTTTTTCTTCGGGCTGGCAGCGACCGCAATAATCACGTGGTCGAACAGGCGCGAGGCGCGTTCGACCAGATCGCCATGGCCCTTGGTAATAGGGTCGAAGGTACCTGGGTACAACACTCGGTTCATCGCGTCGTCCTGGCGGGAGTCCGTTGGGGAGTCGGATGGTATCGCAGCCGTCCCGGTCGGCCAAGTCGCCTGTTGGGTAAGAAAGCACTATAGACGATCGCGATAATGGGTTTTTTCACGGGTTTCTCAGCCGATCGGCGAGGGATGTCGCCAGTTGCGCGGTCAGGCCATACACCGACAGCTGCGGGTTGGCGCCGATACTGGTGGGGAACAGTGAGCCGTCGTGGATCGACAGATTAGCCAGTTGATGATGCCGGCCGAGACTGTCGGTGACCGCGCTTTTCGGCTCTTCACCCATCGCGCAGCCGCCCATGACGTGGGCGCTGCCCAAGCGGGTGCGGTACAGCTCCAGGCTCAAACCATCGATCAGCGTGCGCGCTTCGGCCAGGGTTTTCACGTAACGGGCGTCGGCGTGCATCGGCATCACCGATTTTGCGCCGCCGGCGAACTGGATTTCGGCCATGACCTGAAAGGCCCGGCGCAGGCCTTCCCAGGCGTAGGGCGAAACCTGATAGTCGAGCACCGGCGAACCATCGCCACGCAATTCGACTGTGCCACCGGTGCTGTCCGGGTGAAAGCCATCACGCAGCAAGGCCAACATGGCGTGGGTGTGCGGCAGGTCCGCCATGTGTTGCGCGCTTTCCTCGCCAAAGCCGCCGAGCAGGGTGGCCGCCAGTGCCGGGTGCAGCGGCGGTACTTCCAGTTTGAAGGCCATCGGCCCGGTGGTGCCGTCCTTCCACTGAAAATGGTCGGAATAGATCGACTGCGGCGCCCCGTAGAACGGGTTGATGACCTCGTCGAATCGCGCGGCGGACATGTTCACCGGGTGCAAGAAGGTACGTTTCCCCAAGGTTTTATGCGGGTCCGGAGCGTCCGAGCGCAGCAACAGCGCCGGGCTGTTGATGCCACCGCCGGCCAATACGTAATGCCGCGCCTTGACGCTGATCTTGCGCCCGGTCGGTTCGACACAGCGCTCATCCATCGCCACGCATTGCAGGCCAGTGACTTTGTCGCCGTTGATCAGCAGCTTCTCCGCGCGGGCCAGATAAAGCAGCTCGCCGCCCTTTTCCAGCGTCGCCGGAATGGTCGTGACCATCATTGATTGCTTGGCGTTGGTCGGGCAGCCCATGCCGCAGTAACCAAGGTTCCAGCAGCCGCGCACGTTGCGCGGGATCACGTGCCAGCTGTAGCCGAGTTGCTCACAGCCTTTGCGGATCACGTCGTTGTTGGCATTGGGCGGGACCATCCACGGCGCGACGCCGAGGCGCTGTTCCATTTTCTCGAACCACGGCGCCATCTCGGCGGGGCTGTGGCCTTTGACGTTGTGTTCCTTGGCCCAGTGTTCGAGGGTCGGTTGCGGGGTGCGAAAGCTCGAGGTCCAGTTGATCAGCGTCGTACCGCCAACCGCGCGACCCTGGAGGATGGTGATCGCGCCGTCCTTGCTCATGCGGCCGATGCCTTCCTGATAGAGGCTGCTGTAGGCCTGGTCTTCAAGCATTTTGAAATCGGAGCTGGTTTTCAGCGGGCCTTCTTCGATCAACAGCACTTTGAAACCGGCGGCGCTGAGGATTTCGGCGGTGGTGCCGCCACCGGCGCCGCTGCCGATGATCGCCACGTCGGCCTCAAGGGTGAGGTCGTCGCTCAGCTGTGCGCCGTTGTAGGTTTTCCAGCCTCGGGCGAGGCCTTCGCGGAACGGGTCGGGTACGGGCATCGATCAGGTTCTCTTTATTATTTTTGGATGCGGCGGTGTGGCGGCCGACCTCTTCGCGAGCAGGCTCGCTCCCACATTTGAATGCATTCCCCTGTGGGAGCGAGCCTGCTCGCGAAGGCCGCGCCGCTAATCTCAAACAGTAGGCGGGCCGGGATAGCCGCAATGCGCCCACGATTCAGAGCGGGTGTACCAGGCCATCATCACCATCTGCTGCAACGAGCTGTGCCCCATGCGCAACAAACTCAATGAACTGTTTTCCCAGCGATCAAGGAAATGCCGCATGGCCTCGGCACTGGCGTTTTCCCAACTGCCCCAGATCCCGGTGAGCGGCCCGCGCGTCACCGCCATGCCGAGGACGTCGAACAGTTGCCGAGTGAGTTTGAGCATTTCCGGCGACAGGTGATCGAGGCTGTAGTCCAGCGATTTGAGCGTGCCATCAACAGCGCCCGGCATTTTTTCAGCCGCCACAGCGCCATCGAGCATTACCGGAATCAGTGCGCGCAGAAACAGCAGATCGCCGTCACGCAACGAGACAAAACCGTTGGCCGCGACGCTCGACGAGCAGCCGCTGAGGCTGGCGCCGAGCCCGGCAGTGGCGAGGAATGCCGTGGCGCCGAGGCTGAATTTCAGCAGGCCACGGCGTGACAGAGCAGGTGTTTCGGTCAGGCTTGGGTGCATTGTTTTTATTACCCGGCGGTGACGAAGGTTTAGCGAATGAACAGCTTCTGGATCAGTTTCTGAATCGATTTGCCGTAGGGCGGATAAATAAGCCTGGCCGCGTTGAAGCGCTGTTTAATCAACACGCCTTTGGCTTTGCTGAAGGTCAGGAAGCCTTCGTGGCCATGGTAGTGGCCCATGCCGGAAGCGCCGATGCCGCCGAACGGCATGTCGTCCTGAGCCACATGCAGCAAGGTGTCGTTCAGGCACACACCGCCGGAATGGGTTTCGTGCAGCACGCGGTTCTGTTCGCGTTTGTCGTAGCCAAAGTAGTAAAGAGCCAGAGGTCGTGGCCGCTGATTGATGTAAGCAAATGCCTGCTCGAGATCCTGATACGGCACGATCGGCAGCAGCGGGCCGAAGATTTCGTCCTGCATCACCGTCATCTCGTCGCTGACATTCAGCAACACACTGTGCGGCATGCGTCGGCCCTGGCCCTGCTCGAACAGCGGAATCAACAGCGCGCCCTTGCTGGTCGCGTCGCTGACGTAGCCGTTGAGTCGCGCCAATTGGCGTTCGTTGATGATCGCCGTGTAGTCCGGATTGTCGGTGAGTGTCGGATAAAAACCCTGCACGGCCCGGCGATAGGCTTCGACAAAGCCGCCGACCCGATCTTCCGGCACCAGCACGTAATCCGGGGCAACGCAGGTCTGCCCGGCGTTGAGAGTTTTACCGAAGGCGATGCGCTCGGCAGCATCCTTGAGCGGTACATCGCGGGAGACGATGGCCGGCGACTTGCCGCCCAGTTCCAGTGTCACCGGGGTGAGGTTTTCGGCGGCGGCGCGCATCACGTGTTTGCCGATGCTGGTGGCGCCGGTGAACAGCAAATGATCGAAGCGCAACCGCGAGAACGCCACGCCAATGTCGGCTTCACCGAGCACTACGCAGACCAGGTCTTCGGGGAAGATTCGCGCCAGCAATTCCTTGAGCAATTGCCCGGTGGCCGGGGTCGATTCGCTGAGCTTGAGCATCACCCGGTTACCCGCCGCCAAGGCGCCGACGAGCGGGCCGACGGCCAGATACAACGGGTAATTCCACGGCACGATAACGCCGACCACGCCGAGAGGCTGATACACCACTTTTGCCGAAGCAGGCTGGAACGCGATGCCGACCTTGCGTCGCGAAGCTTTCATCCAGCCTTTGAGATGACGGCTGGCGTAATGAATGCCGTGCAGGCTTGGCATCAACTCTGCGAGCAGGGTTTCATCGGCGCTGCGATGGCTGAAATCGGAGCTGATCGCCTCGATCAACGCTTGCCGCTCGTTGCTGAGCAAATCACTCAGCGCTTTGAGCCATTGCTGGCGCTGAGCGGCGGGCGGCATCGGATTGGCGGCATACGCGGCCCGCTGCGCCGCGAACAACCGATCCAGCTCTGCCAGTGGTAGTTGCAGCGTTTGCAGGTAAGCAATGTCGGCAGTCATGGTCTGCTCCGGATTTATTGTAGTGATGAACTTTTTAGAGTCTATGCTCTAGAAAGTCAAATGACTTCCTTGCACAGCAGTGTTTTATCCATTTCCGGTTAGGTCGTAAGATGCCCCCCAACGCACTCTGAATTAAAGCTCAAGCCATGGCCCCACGAATAAAAACCAGCGAGCGTATCGTGCTGAACAGCCTTGAGCTGTTCAATCAGCAGGGCGAGCGCAGCATCAGCACCAATCACATCGCTGCCCACATGGAGATTTCTCCCGGCAACCTGTACTACCACTTCCCCAACAAGCAGGCGATCATCGCCGTGTTGTTCAGTGAGTACGAAAGCCTCGTCGACAGTTTTCTGCGCCCGCCGCAGGGGCGTGCGGCGACGGTCGAGGACAAGCGTTTCTATCTCAAGGAATTGCTTTCGGCGATGTGGCGCTACCGCTTTCTGCACCGCGATCTGGAGCACCTACTCGACAGCGATCCGGAGTTGGCCGCCCGCTATCGGCGCTTCTCGCAACGCTGCGTGATTCAGGGAGCGGCGATCTACGAAGGTTTTGTCGCCGCCGGGATTCTCGATATGGACCGCGTGCAGATTGAATCCCTGACCCTCAATGCCTGGATCATCCTGACGTCGTGGGTGCGCTTCCTGTGCACCACCCGTGAAAACTCCAACCACCTCAGTGAGCAAGCCATTAAACGTGGCGTGTACCAGGTGCTGGTGCTGGAAGCCGGGTTTGTCACCGAGCAGGCGCGTGACGAGGTCAATGCGTTGTTCGAGGAGTTCTACGTGCCGCTGGCCCAGGCCCTCGAAGACGTGAAATAAACCGTTCTGTTGAAATCCCTCAGGAGCCTGTTATGCCGATTGCGCAACTGATCAGCCCCGAAGCACTGGATGCCCGCAAGGCGCAGCCGGGGCTGGTGATTCTCGATTGTCGTTTTGCCCTCGAAGACCCGGACTACGGTCAGCGCAGCTATGCCGAAGGGCACATTGCCGGGGCGAGCTTCGCCGACCTTGAGCGTGACCTCAGCGGCACAGTGGTCAAAGGCGTGACCGGTCGGCATCCGTTGCCCGAGCCAGCGGCGTTGATCGAGCGGCTGCAAGTGTGGGGCATCAATGCTGACAGCGACGTGGTTTTGTACGACGACGGTCCCGGTGCCTACGCGGCGCGGGCGTGGTGGTTGCTGGCGTGGCTGGGCAAGCGCGATGGCGTGTTCATTCTCGATGGCGGGCTCAAGGCGTGGCATACGGCGGGGCTGCCGCTGAGTCTGGATGCGCCTACGGTCAGTCGCGGCACTTTCAGTGGTCAGCCGGACATGAGCCTGCTGCTCAGCGCCGAAAAATTGCAAAAGCGTCTTGGTCAACCTGCGTTGACCTTGATTGATGCCCGGGCTTTGCCGCGTTTCAAAGGTGAGGTTGAGCCGATTGATCCGATTGCCGGGCACATTCCCGGCGCGCAATGCGCGGCATTCACCGACAACCTCGGCAGCGATGGGCGCTTCCTGCCCGCCGATCAGCTCAAGCAGCGTTTTGCCGCGAAGCTCGGTGAACGTTCGCCAGCGGATCTGGTGGCTTATTGCGGTTCTGGCGTGACGGCGTGTCACAACCTGTTTGCGTTGTGCCTGGCGGGTTATCCGCTGGGATCGTTGTACGCCGGGTCGTGGAGCGAGTGGATCAACGAGCCTTCGCGCGGTATCGCCACCGGCGAATAAGATCAAAAGATCGCAGCCTTCGGCAGCTCCTACATTGGAATGCATTTCCCTGTAGGAGCTGCCGAAGGCTGCGATCTTTTAGCTTTCCATCCGGGCGCTGCGGTACGCGGCGGGGCCGACGCCATAAGCCTGCTTGAACTGCCGGCTCAAATGGCTCTGGTCGGCAAACCCCAATTGCGTGGCGACCTCCACCGGCAGGCAGCCGTGTTGCAGAAGTGCGCGCGCCTGAGCGATGCGTTGCTGCATCAGCCAGGTGTGCGGCGGCATGCCGGTGGCGCGGCGGAACACCCGGGCGAAATGGAAGGGCGACAGATTGACCGCCGCCGCCAGCTCTTCCAGTGACGGTGGCGCCGCCAATTGTGCGTGCAACAATTCCTTGCCCAACAGCACCGCGCGGTGTTCCTTGCCGGCTCGACCGGGCACCGGCACTGCCGCATGGCGCTGCAACAGCCGCAACATCATCTCGCGCCACAGCGTTTGCTGTTGCAGTGCGGTGGCAGGGCTTTCCAGCAAACGGTGCAACTGCGCAAAGCCGTTGACCAGATCCGCATCGAGGTACAGCGTGGCGCCGAACGCCGGCAGGTTGCTGGTGGACAGCTCCAGCTCATCCAGCAGCGAAACGATTTGCGCGGTATCGGGATAAAACGCCCGATACAGCCAGCCATCCTCGGTGCCCTTGTGCCCGGTGTGCAGTTCGTCCGGATTGATCAGCACCAGCGTGCCGCTGCCGGCCAGATGTTCGGCGCCGCGATAGCGATAACGCTGGGCGCCGGCCATGATCATGCCGATCACATAGCCGTCATGCACATGCGGGGCGAAACGATGCTCGATGTAGCGTGCCGACAACAACTCGACCCCGGCCAGTGGCGCGGTTTGCCAGAAACGGATCGACTCGCCCTGATCGCTCATGCGGGCACGCGAGCCAGCCACTGTGGGATGCGTCGTTCCAGGTAATAACCGGGCTGGCGCAGCGAGCCATCGACGAAGCCGACGTGCCCGCCGCGTGCCTGCAATTCGAAGGCGGTCGACGGCGACAGCTCACTGGCCTGCGGCAAGCTGTGCGGGAACACGAACGGATCGTCGGCCGCCTGAATGATCAGCGTCGGCGTGCGGATCTCACCGAGGAAATAGCGGCTTGAGGCGCGACGATAATAATCCTCGGCATCATTGAAGCCGTGCAACGGCGCGGTCACCCGGCCATCGAAATCCCAGAAGGTGCGCATGTTTTCCAGCGAACCGAGGGCTGCTAGCGCGGCGAGTCCGTCTTCGCGGCCGTCATGCTGAAACTGCCGTTGCTTGTTCTTGATGTAGGCGACCATCTCGCGCATGAAATGCGCTTGATAGACCTTGGAAAATCCCTGGCCGATGCGGTCGGCGCATTGATCGAGGCGAAATGGCACTGACACCGCCACGGCACCTAGCACACCGCTGGCGCTGCCGGTCTCCCCAAGATGTTTGAGCAACACATTGCCGCCCAACGAATAGCCAACGGCATACAACGGTGCCAACGGTCGCTTGGCGCGCAGGTGTCTGATGGTTTCGGCGAGGTCTTCACTGGCGCCGGAGTGATAACTGCGCGGCAGCAGATTCGGTTCACCGGAACAGCCGCGCCAGTTCAGCGCAACACTGGCCCAACCTTGATCGGCCAGCGCCTGCTGGATACCAGCCACATAAGGCGAATTGGAGGAGCCGGTCAGGCCGTGCAGTACCAACACCAGGGGCGCATCGGCGGTGTGCGGGCCATGCCAGTCGAGGTCGAGGAAGTCGCCATCCTCAAGCCACAGGCGTTCGCGTTCACGTTCGATATGCACGGTTTTGCGCCACAGCGGCCCCCACAAGGTTTGCAGGTGCGGATTGCCGAGGCCGAAGGCGGGTGTGAAGCGTTCTGACGAAAGGGGCACGATGGTTCTCGATGCAGCGCGGCGGCCTCGGTCGAGGCGCGCCGCTTGTTCAGGCCGGTCGGTTAACCGGCGATCTCTGCCGTACGTTGCCACAGCGCGTAGTAAACCCGGCCGGATTTCTGCTCGCGGTGCAGGCGCCAGTTGCCCGGCAGGCCCAGCGTTGATGGCGCTGTTTCACTTTCAGTGTAGATCCACGAGTCGGGCGCCAGCCACTGACGCTCTTCGAGCAAGGTACAAACGGCCGGCAGCAGGTTCTGATTGAACGGCGGGTCGAGGAACACCAGGTCGAACGCACTGGCGGTCTGGGTTTCCAGATAACGCAGGGCGTCGGCGGTCTGCACCTGACCGTTGGTGCAGCGCAGGGTGCCGAGGTGTTCCTTCAGACTGGAGACAGCGATGTTGCTGGCATCCAGCGCCTGACCCATGGCCGCGCCGCGGGACAGTGCTTCGAGAAACAGCGCGCCGCTGCCGGCGAACGGGTCGAGCACTTTGGCCCCTTCAACGTACGGTGCGAGCCAGTTGAACAGGGTTTCACGCACTCGGTCCGGCGTCGGGCGCAGGCCCGGCGCATCGGGGAAACTCAGCTTGCGGCTGCGCCATTGGCCGCCAATGATGCGCAACTGGTTCACACCGTTGTGGACGTTTTGCGCAGGTTTTTTAGGGGAACGAGTTGCCATTAATGCTCCGGAACCCCGAGCGGTTGCTCGGCAGGTTTATCAGATGGGGCCGGTAACGGCTTTTGCGGCACGGTCGGGCCAGCAGTGACGATGACCATTTTGTCCGTGCTCAGGTGTTTGTTCAGGGCGTCGCGGACTTGTTCGACGGTCAGGCTCTGGGACTGACGCATGAAGTCATCCAGGTAGCTCAGCGGCAGATTATAGAAGCCCATCGCGCCGAGTTGGCCGACGATATCGGCATTGCTCGCGGTCGATAGCGGGAAGCTGCCGGCCAGTTCGCGTTTGGCGTCGTCGAGCTCCTTCTGCGTCGGACCGGTTTTCAGGTAGTCGGCGAGCACGTCCTGCACCAGTTTCAGGGTGCCTTCGCTCATTTCCGCGCGAGTCTGCAGGTTGATCATGAACGGGCCACGAGCCTGCATCGGGCTGAAACCCGAATATACGCCGTAAGTCAGGCCACGTTTTTCACGCACTTCGCTCATCAGGCGTGTGCCGAAACCGCCGCCACCGAGGATCTGGTTGCCCATCGACAGCGCCGCGTAATCCGGGTCGTCACGGTCGATGCCCAGTTGCGCGAGCATCAGGTTGGTCTGCTTTGACGGGAACTCGATGTGGTTGATGCTGGCTTTCGGTTCCTGCGGCTGAGCGATTTTCGCCAGCGCCGGGCCTTTCGGCAGTGCGCTGGAAACCTGATTGGCAATCGCTTCGGCTTCCGTGCGAGACAGGTCGCCGACCAATGCGATCACTACGTTGCCGGCCGCGTAGGCCTTGGCGTGGAACTCACGCAATTGCGCGAGAGTGATCTTCGGCACGCTCTGCGGATTGCCGTCGCTCGAATGCGCGTACGGGTGATCGCCATACAGACGCTTCATCAGCTCAAGGCTGGCGAGTTTGCCGGGGTTCTGTTTCTGGTACTCGAAACCGGCAAGCATCTGGTTCTTGATGCGCGCGAAGGAGTCGGCCGGGAAGGTCGGTTTGCCGATGACTTCCGAGAACAGCTTCAAAGCAGGCTCACGCTTGTCGGCAGCACTCAGGCTGCGCAGCGAGGCCAGCGCCATGTCCTTGAACGCACCGTTGCCGAAATCCGCACCCAGGCCTTCAAAGCCCTGAGCGATGGCGCCGACGTCTTTGCCGGCGACACCTTCGTTGAGCATCGCGTTGGTCAGCACTGCCAGACCCGAAGCGCTGCCGTCCTGGCTGCTGCCAGCAGCGAAGATCAGGCGCATGTCGAACATCGGCAACTCATGGGCTTCGACGAACAGCACCTTGGCGCCTGCGGCGGTGCTCCAGGTCTGTACGTCGAGTTTGCGGCTGGCCGGGGCCTTGCCGTCGAGCTCGGCCAGCGATTGCAGCTTTTGGCTGGTCTTGGCGTTGTCGAGGGCTTCACTCGCTTTGCTGTCAGCACTTGGTGTCAGGTAAAACGCGGCGGAGCCGATCACCGCGACAGCGATCAAGCCGAGCAGCAGGCGTGGGGTTTTGCGCTCACTCATGAGTCGTCTCCAGTGGCAGGACGTGGGCGACGCTGAGACGTTCGCGGGTGAAATACAGCTTGGCGGCGTTCTGGATGTCTTGCGGGGTCACGCTTTCCAGATCGGCGAGTTCGGTGTCCATCAGTTTCCACGACAGGCCTACGGTCTCGAGTTGACCGATTGCGGTGGCCTGGCTGGTGATCGAATCACGTTCGAAAACCAGGCCGGCGATCACTTGTGCACGCACGCGTTCCAGTTCTTCGGCGGACGGCGCGGTGGTTTTCAACTGCTCCAGCAACTTCCACAGACCGGCCTCGGCTTGCGCCATGGTCTTTTTCTTCTGGGTGTTCGGCGTGGCCGACAAGGTAAACAGGCTGTCGCCGCGAGTGTAGGCGTCGTAGCTCGACGAGCCGCCGGACACCAGCTCTTCGCCGCGCTCCAGTTGTGTGGGAATGCGTCCACTGTAGCCGCCATCGAGCAGCGCCGAAATCAACCGCAGCGCGTTGACCGAGCGTTTGTCCTCGGCAGTGGCGATGCTCGGCACGTTGAAGCCGAGCATCAGGCTAGGCAGCTGTGTCTGCACATGCAGAGTGATTTTGCGTTCGCCGGGCTCGGCCAGTTCCAGCGGTTGTTTCGCCGGTGGCACGTCGCGCTTGGCGATCGGGCCGAAATAGCGTTGAGCGAGGGTTTTCACTTCGTCCGGGGTGACGTCGCCAACCACCACCAGCGTGGCGTTGTTCGGCACGTACCAGGATTGGTACCAGTGGCGCAGCTCTTCGACCTTCATGCGGTCAAGGTCAGCCATCCAGCCGATGGTTGGCGTGTGGTAGCCGCTCGCCGGGTAGGCCATGGCCTTGTAGCGCTCGTAAGCCTTGGACATCGGCTTGTCATCGGTGCGCAAGCGGCGCTCTTCCTTGATGACTTCGATTTCCTTGGCGAACTCGTCGGCCGGCAGGCGCAGATTGGCCATGCGGTCGGCTTCCAGTTCAAAGGCTACGCCCAAACGGTCGCGCGCCAACACTTGGTAATAAGCGGTGAAGTCGTCGCTGGTGAAGGCGTTCTCTTCGGCGCCCAGATCGCGCAGGATCAGCGACGCTTCGCCGGGGCCGACTTTCTCGCTGCCCTTGAACATCATGTGCTCAAGCGCGTGGGAAAGACCGGTCTGGCCCGGGGTTTCGTAGCTGGAACCGACCTTGTACCAGACCTGCGACACCACCACTGGCGCGCGATGGTCTTCGCGCACGACGACCTTGAGGCCGTTGTCGAGGGTGAATTCGTGAGTCGGTTGCGGGTCGGCCGCCAGGGCCGAAAGGGGCAGGCAGACTGTGCTGAGCAGCAGGCCTGCAGCGCGGCGGGCTAGAGCATTCATTCGTTTTTTAACCTGTTGGGCTGCCCGCTTGGTCTTAGCGTCAGCGGGCGAGAGGGTGCTAGGATACTGATCCGTTTTACTGGCGGCCACGCCTATCAAGCCACTGATCGGTCGATAGGTTGTATGGGTTCCCGGAAGAAGCTTTGAGTTTGTCAGCTAAACTCTGCGTTTTCGCCGACGATGCCGTTCCAGTCCTTCGTATTAATCGACCTTTGAGGTGCCTGTGGCGCCTCGACAAAATGTTGCGCGTGAACAAGCTGGATGAAACACAGTCTGTTCTGCATCGAATATTTATTTGCCGGGGCGCCCTTATGGCGCGTCGCTACCGTGAGATAGCCGTCCTCCATGTTTGGTTCCAACGACGACAAGAAGACCCCAGCTGCGGCTGGCGAGAAGAAAAGCCTGTTCGGATGGCTGCGTAAGAAACCGCAGGAACCCGTCGTCGAACAGCCGCCCGCCATTCCTGAACCGGCCCCGGCGCCTGCTCCTTTAATAGAAGAAGAGCCGGCTCCGATTGTGCTGCCGATTGCCGAGCCGGTGTTGCAACCGGCTGAGCCAGAACCAGAGCCTGAAGCGCCTGTGGCGGCTGAGCTGCCGCTGACTCCGGCGGCTGAGCCATGGCTGACCTTGCCAGTGGCGGAAGAGCCGGTGGCATTGGTTGAAGAGGCTGCGCCGCACATCACCCCGGAAATTCCTGCACCTGCTGCGTTTGTGCCTGAAGTGGCGCCGGCGCCAGTGGTTGAGCCGATCATCGAACCTGTGCGGGTGGTTGCTGAACCTGCTCCTGAAATGATTGCGCCTGAGCCTGTTGCTCCGGTCGTTGTTGCTCCTGTTGCTCCAGTCGTGCAACAGCCCGAGCCGGAACCTGCTCCCGTAGTTGCAGCTCCAGCCGTGCCGGTCGAAGTGGTTGCCGAGGCCCCAGTCGAAGCCCCGCGCACCGAAGAAACCAAAGCCGGTTTCTTCGCCCGTCTCAAGCAAGGCCTGTCGAAAACCAGCGCCAGTATCGGCGAGGGCATGGCCAGCCTGTTCCTTGGCCGCAAAACCATTGATGACGATCTGCTCGATGACCTCGAAACCCGTCTGCTCACCGCCGACGTCGGCGTCGAAGCCACCACGCAGATCATTCAGCGCCTGACCCAGAAGGTCGCCCGCAAAGAGCTGGCCGACGCCGACGCGCTGTACAAATCCCTGCAGGCCGAACTGGCCGCGATGCTCAAACCGGTCGAACAACCGCTGAAAATCGCCTCGCAGAACAAGCCTTTCGTGATTCTGGTGGTTGGCGTCAACGGCGCCGGCAAAACCACCACCATCGGCAAACTGGCGAAGAAGCTGCAACTGGAAGGCAAGAAAGTCATGCTCGCCGCCGGTGACACCTTCCGTGCCGCTGCGGTGGAGCAATTGCAGGTCTGGGGCGAGCGCAACAAGATTCCAGTCATCGCCCAGCACACCGGCGCCGACTCGGCTTCGGTGATCTTCGACGCCGTGCAGGCTGCCAAGGCTCGTGGCATCGACGTACTGATCGCTGACACCGCCGGTCGTCTGCACACCAAAGACAACCTGATGGAAGAACTGAAGAAGGTTCGCCGGGTGATCGGCAAGCTCGACGCCGACGCACCGCATGAAGTGCTGCTGGTGCTCGACGCCGGTACTGGCCAGAACGCGATCAATCAGGCCAAGCAATTCAACCAGACCGTCGAACTGACCGGCCTGGCGCTGACCAAACTCGACGGTACCGCCAAGGGCGGGGTGATTTTCGCCCTGGCCAAGCAATTTGGCCTGCCGATCCGCTACATCGGCGTCGGTGAAGGCATCGACGATTTGCGTACCTTTGAAGCCGAACCCTTTGTCCAGGCACTGTTTGCCGAGCGGGAGCGTTCATGATTCGTTTCGAACAGGTCGGTAAACGCTACCCGAACGGTCACGTCGGCTTGCATGAGCTGAGCTTTCGAGTCCGTCGTGGCGAGTTCTTGTTTGTCACCGGCCACTCCGGTGCCGGTAAATCCACCTTGTTGCGCCTGTTGCTGGCGATGGAACGTCCGACCAGCGGCAAACTGCTGCTGGCCGGGCAAGACCTGAGCACTATCAGCAACGCGCAGATTCCGTTCCTGCGCCGGCAGATCGGCGTGGTGTTCCAGAATCACCAGTTGCTGTTCGATCGCACGGTGTTCAACAACGTCGCCTTGCCGCTGCAGATTCTCGGGCTGTCCAAGGCCGAAATCGCCAAGCGTGTCGATTCGGCACTGGAGCGCGTGGCGCTGTCGGATAAAACCGATCTGTACCCAGGCGACCTGTCCACCGGTCAGCAGCAGCGTGTCGGTATTGCTCGCGCCATCGTTCACCGTCCGGCCTTGCTGCTGGCGGACGAACCGACCGGTAACCTCGATCCGCGTCTGGCGGCCGAGATCATGGGCGTGTTCGAAGACATCAACCGTCTGGGCACCAGCGTGCTGATCGCCAGTCACGACCTGGCACTGATCGCGCGCATGCGTCATCGCATGCTGACCCTGCAACGTGGCCGATTGATCGGTGACGGGGAGGCCGGGGTATGAGTGCGACACGCAGTCCGAAGGTTTCCGAACGCGTGGCCCCGAAAGCCGCCGATCCGCAGCCGCCGAAGAAGAAAAAGCACGACGATGACGATGGCCCGGATTTCGCCACGTTGTTCCGTGCCTGGGTCGAAAGCCATCGCGCCAGCCTGCTCGACAGCCTGCGTCGTTTGGGCAAACAGCCGATCGGCAGTTTTTTCACCTGCATGGTCATGGCGGTGGCGCTGAGCCTGCCGATGGGGCTTTCGCTGTTGCTCAACAACGTCGAGCGTCTTGGCGGTTCGTGGCAGCGGGCGGCGCAGATCTCGTTGTATCTGCAACTCGACGCCAGCCCGGAGCAAGGCGAGTCGTTGCGCGAGCAGATCAAAGGCATGCCCGGCGTAGCTGATGCTGAATATGTCGGCCGCGATCAGGCGCTGGAGGAGTTCCAGCAACAGTCCGGACTGGGCGAAGCCCTGCGTGAGCTGCCGGAGAACCCGTTGCCGGGCGTGGTGCTGGTGACCCCGAACGAAGTCGACAAGCCGACGCTGGAAGCATTAAGACAAAAACTTTCCGAGCTGCCCAAGGTACAACAGGCGCAACTTGATCTAGTCTGGGTCGAGCGTCTGGCGGCCATCCTCAAGCTTGGCGATCGTTTTGTTTTCGGTCTGACGGTGCTTTTGGTTTCTGCATTACTTTTGGTGATAGGCAATACCATTCGTCTTCATATTGAAAACCGCCGCACCGAGATAGAAGTGATTAAACTCGTCGGCGGCACTGACAGCTATGTGCGTCGCCCCTTCCTTTATATGGGGGCGTTGTATGGCTTCGGTGCGGGACTGTTGTCCTGGGGTGTATTGGCGTTTGGCCTGAACTGGCTGAACGATGCGGTGGTTGGGTTGGCCGGCTTGTACGGCAGTGATTTCGCGCTGGCCGGAGTGCCAGTTGCCGACGGTCTGTCGCTCTTGCTTGGCGCGGTGCTGTTGGGTTATATCGGTGCATGGATTGCAGTCGCACGCCATCTCAGGGAGCTGGCGCCGAAGTAGAATCTTTTTTGCGCGTGATTGACCTCGCGGTTTTTTTGGGAACTTGCACTTGAATTCCCGGTCAATTTTTCGCAGTGCCGAGAGGCACGAGTATGTAAGTGGGAGGTTTTTTCGTATGACCAATTCTTTGCAACCTGCGTATGCGTTGGTTCCGGGTGCGAACCTGGAAGCCTACGTGCACACCGTCAACAGCATTCCATTGCTGACGCCGGAGCAGGAGCGTGAACTGGCCGAGAGTCTCTACTATGAGCAGGATTTGGGGGCGGCTCGGCAGATGGTGCTCGCCCACCTGCGTTTTGTTGTACATATCGCCCGTAGCTATTCCGGCTACGGTCTGGCTCAGGCTGACCTGATCCAGGAAGGTAACGTCGGCCTGATGAAGGCCGTGAAGCGCTTCAACCCGGAAATGGGTGTGCGTCTGGTGTCGTTCGCCGTGCACTGGATCAAGGCGGAAATTCACGAGTTCATCCTGCGCAACTGGCGCATTGTGAAAGTCGCGACCACCAAGGCCCAGCGCAAGCTGTTCTTCAACCTGCGCAGCCAGAAGAAACGTCTGGCGTGGCTGAACAACGAGGAAGTCCACCGTGTGGCGGAAAGCCTCGGCGTTGAACCGCGGGAAGTGCGCGAGATGGAAAGTCGCCTGACCGGCCATGACATGGCCTTCGACCCGGCCGCGGAAGCGGACGACGACAGTGCTTTCCAGTCGCCGGCCAACTATCTGGAAGACCACCGGTACGATCCGGCGCGTCAACTGGAAGATGCCGACTGGAGCGACAACTCCAACCACAACCTGCACGAAGCGCTGGAAGTGCTGGACGAACGCAGCCGCGACATCCTCTACCAGCGCTGGCTGGCAGAAGAGAAAGCCACGCTGCACGACCTGGCGCAGAAGTACAACGTGTCGGCCGAGCGGATCCGTCAGCTCGAGAAGAGCGCGATGAACAAGCTCAAGTTGTCGATTGCCGCATAACCGGCGAGCAGGCAATAAAAAACGCCCCGATCAGCGATGATCGGGGCGTTTTCATTTGTGCGGACATACTGGCCCCTGTGGGAGCGAGCCTGCTCGCGAAAGCGGATGTTCATTCAACACTGATGTTGACTGACACACCGTATTCGCGAGCAGGCTCGCTCCCACAGGGGGTCTTCAGGGTTTGGAAGATTCGTGACTGGTTATCGAGACCACGGTGCCCGCCGCGAATCGTTGAGGCCAAGCAAATAGCTATCCCCACCCAACTGACTCATCTGCTGCCGAATCCACCCGGCCCGGCGCGACACATAAGCCGTCGGATGGCTGGCACTCCAGACACGCGGATTGGGTAAAACAGCCGCCAGATAACTCGCCTGCTGCCGTGACAAGGATTTCGCGCTCACGCCAAAGTGATGGCGGGCCGCAGCTTCGGCGCCAAACACCCCGTCATCCCACTCGACGCTGTTCAGATACACCTCAAGAATCCGCTGCTTGGGCCAGAGCACTTCGATCAGCGCGGTAAACCATGCCTCCAGGCCTTTACGCAGATAGCTACGTCCGGCCCACAGAAACAGGTTTTTCGACACTTGCTGGCTCAAGGTGCTGGCCCCGCGAATCGAGCCGCCGAGCTCGTTATGCGCCAGTGCAGCCTGGATTGCGCTGAAATCAAAACCCCAATGCTCGGGAAATTTCTGATCCTCGCCGGCCATGACCGCCACTTTGAGATCATCGGAGATCTCGTCCCACGGTTTCCACGTGCGCTGCAGGTCAATCGGCTCGCCATCGACCCAGGATTCGATCTTGCGCTCGACCATCAACGCCGTTCCCGGCGGCGGCACGAAGCGAAACACCAGCACCAGCAAAACGCTGCCACCGGCGAACCAGAGCAGGGCCTTCGTGAGACGACGGAAAATAGTACGCAGCATAGAGATGGCTTGGCCGAACCGGTGGAGCGGGCCATTATACAGACCCTGCCGATCGCGTCTGACTGGAGTTCCCAATGCTGCGTGGCTTTTTGATGCTGGCCGCTTTTTTCGGTTTCACCGGGGTCGCCTTGGGTGCCTTCGCCGCCCATGGCCTGAAAAACCGCCTGACGCCCGAGTATCTTGCGATCTTCCACACCGGCGTGACCTATCAACTGGTGCATACCTTGGCGCTGTTCGGTGTGGCGCTGTTGGCCACGCAGATTCAGGGCCGACTGGTCACTTGGGCCGGCGTGTCGTTCACCATTGGCATCCTGCTGTTCTCCGGCAGCCTGTACGTGCTGACCACCACCGGCATCAGCAAGCTCGGCATCATCACCCCATTCGGTGGCCTGGCATTTCTGGTCGGCTGGCTGTGCCTGGGGCTCGCCGCTTGGCGCTTGCAACCAACCGCTTGACGCTTGGTGCTGACCTTTAGGTCATGATCGGGCTAGAATGCCAGCCCCTAAAAATGATGGCGGCGTTACGCATGCGCATTCAGTTGAACGGTGAATCCCTTGAACTGCCCGACGGCGAGACCGTTGCGGCCCTGATCACCCGTCTGGAACTGACTGGACGCCGGGTGGCAGTCGAACTCAATCTGGATATCGTCCCGCGCAGTCAGCATGCCGACACCACGCTCAACGATGGTGACAACGTTGAAGTGGTGCACGCCATCGGCGGCGGCTGATCGCCCGGCCCGCGAGGGCACAGAATTCTGCAAGACCCTCACTCCTAAAGAGGATTCCCCATGAGCATCGTTCGTAGCGACAAGCCTTTTGTGCTGGCCGGTCGTACTTACCAGTCGCGTTTGCTGGTCGGTACCGGCAAGTACCGTGACATGGAAGAAACCCGTCAGGCCATCGAAGCCTCGGGTGCCGAGATCGTCACCTTCGCCGTGCGCCGCACCAACCTGGGTCAGATCGAAGGCGAGCCGAACCTGCTCGACGTGCTGTCGCCGGAGCGCTACACCTTCCTGCCGAACACCGCTGGTTGCTACGACGCCATCGAAGCCGTGCGCACCTGCCGCCTGGCCCGTGAGCTGCTCGATGGCCACAATCTGGTGAAGCTGGAAGTACTGGCTGATCAGAAGACCCTGTTCCCTAATGTCATCGAAACCCTCAAGGCCGCGGAAACGCTGGTCAAGGAAGGTTTCGACGTGATGGTCTACACCAGCGATGACCCGATCATCGCCCGCCAACTGGCAGAAATCGGCTGCATCGCGGTGATGCCGCTGGCCGGTCTGATCGGTTCCGGTCTGGGGATCTGCAACCCGTACAACCTGCAGATCATCCTTGAAGAAGCCAAGATTCCTGTGCTGGTCGATGCCGGTGTCGGTACTGCCTCCGACGCGACCATCGCCATGGAACTGGGTTGCGATGCGGTGCTGATGAACTCGGCCATCGCCCACGCCCAGCAACCGGTGATGATGGCTGAAGCCATGAAACACGCCATCGTTGCAGGCCGTCTGGCCTACCTCGCTGGCCGTATGCCGAAAAAACTCTATGCCAGCGCCTCTTCGCCGCTGGATGGTCTGATCAAGTAAGAGCCATTGATGACTGAATCGAACGACACGCCTATCCAGACGGAAGAAGGCGACGAGCGCCAACACCGCCGCATCAAGAGTTTTGTGATGCGCGCCGGGCGCATGACCGAAGGCCAGCAACGCGGTCTGGATCAGGGCGCGCCGCTGTACGTGCTGCCTTTGGCCGATGCGCCGGTGGATTACGATCAAGTGTTCGGCCGTTCGGCGCCGCGGTCGCTGGAGATCGGTTTCGGCATGGGCCACTCGCTGCTGGAAATGGCTGCGGCAGCGCCGGAGCAGGATTTCATCGGCGTTGAAGTGCACCGTCCGGGTGTCGGCGCGCTGCTCAATGGCGTGCTGACTCAGGGCTTGACCAACCTGCGGGTCTACGATTGCGACGCGATCGAAGTGCTCAATCGCTGCATCGCCGACAACAGCCTCGATCGCCTGATGCTGTTTTTCCCGGATCCGTGGCACAAGAGCCGCCACCACAAGCGTCGTATCGTTCAGGCCTCGTTCGCCGAACTGGTGCGCAGCAAGTTGAAGGTTGGCGGCATTCTGCACATGGCCACCGACTGGGAGCCGTACGCCGAATACATGCTGGAAGTGATGAACGTCGCCCCGGGCTATCGCAACCTCGCCGAAGACGGCAAGTGCGTCCCACGCCCGGCCGAACGCCCGATCACCAAGTTCGAACGCCGCGGCGAACGTCTTGGCCATGGCGTGTGGGACCTGAAGTTCGAAAAGCAGTCCTGAGCATCACGCAATACCCAAGGTAGGAGCTGCGGCACGCTGCGATCTTTGATCTTGTTTTTCAAGATCAAAGATCGCAGCGTGCCGCAGCTCCTACAGTTGTTTTTGGGGGATGGTCAGGAGGAAATGAAGTCGACCGGCACGTGTTCTGTCAGCCAGACGCCATTCTCGGCCTGATAAAACTTGAAACCTTGTTCCTGCATCTGTTGCGCGGCGACTTTCAGAATGACCACGGTTCCGTAGCGTTGCCCTACGGCTGAGGCAGTGGCGGACTCTTCCGATAGATGCACATGGTGACGCGATCCCGGGATCAGGCCTTGCTGGTTGATCGAGTCGATGAAGCGCGTCGCCGTGCCGTGATACAGCGTTTCCGGTGGCTGCTTTTCTTCAAGCTGAAGCGCTACGCTTTTCGTCGAATGCCCCTGAACAGCGCGAATGGACTGGCCGTCTTCGGAGATCGAGAAGCGCTTTTTGTCGCTGCTCGCGACGACGCTTTCAATCAGTGTGCGGTCCAGGTTTCGGCCGTCACCGGCAGCACCGCTGATCAGTGCGTCGATATTCGCCCAGCCTTCAGAATCCAGCGTCAGCCCAATCGCCTGAGGCTCGTGGCGCAACACGAAACTGAGAAACTTACTTGTTTCGTCCAGCCGTTTCTTACTCATGAACTTCCCTGATTCTCGACGTATTCCCATGTAGGAGCTGCGGCACGCTGCGATCTTTTGATTTGGTCTCAAGATCAAAAGATCGCAGCGTGCCGCAGCTCCTACAGTTGTTTTGTATGTACTGAAAGTCAGCGGCGGTCGGCGACTACGCCGATCAGCACCAGCACCACCAACAGCACCGGCGCCAAACTGTAGTTGTTGAATTGGCTCAACCCTTTGATCACCCACGGCGTGGCGTAGATCAGCGCGGCGCCGCTGCCGATCACGCACAGTAGGGCCATCAGCGGCACGCGCAGGGCGCCGGCGATGCTGCCCAGGCGTTGTTCGACCCAGCCTTTGAAGTCGGCGCCGAACAGCACCAGCAGGCAGCCCACCAGCGCCAGGGCGATTTCCGAGAGGTTGCTGCGGCTCCAGCGGGAGACGGTGGCGAGCAGGTCGAGTATCAAATCCATGCGTTTTCCCTTGGGACTGAAGTCAGGTCAGAAATTGTTGCAGCAAGTCGTTGAGGAACAGCTGTCCGCGCTCGGTGGCCGCCAGACGTGACGGTTCGACCTGCAACAGACCGCTTTGTTCTGCTGCTGCCCGGCCTTCGGCGAGGCTTTCCAGCGACAGCCCGGTACGCTCCGGATACAGGCGCGATTCAACCCCGGCGGTCAGGCGCAAAGCGTTCATCAGAAACTCGAACGGCATCTCGTCATTGGTCAGCGCTTTTTCGCCAGCCTGGAAGCTTTTTGCCGGGTTGAGATAGTCCTTCGGCAAACGGGTTTTCCAGGCACGAACGATGCGTCCGTCCGGATGGCTCAGCTTGCCGTGGGCGCCAGCGCCGATGCCGATGAAGTCGCCGAAACTCCAGTAATTGAGGTTATGCCGCGCAGGATGTCCGGTCTGTGCATAAGCCGAGACTTCGTATTGCGCATAACCGTGTTCCGCCAGCAGCGCTTGCCCGGCCTCTTGAATGTCCCACAGCGTGTCGTCTTCCGGCAGCACTGGCGGTTGGTTCCAAAACACGGTGTTCGGTTCCAGTGTCAGCTGATACCAGGAAATGTGCGTCGGATTCAGTTCGATGGCCTGGCGAAGATCGCTCAAGGCATCGTCCAGCGACTGATCGGGCAAGCCGTGCATCAAGTCGAGGTTGAAGTTATCGAACCCGGCCTGCCGCGCCATCCCCGCCGCGCGCACTGCTTCGTCACCGTTATGAATGCGGCCCAGCGCTTTGAGCTTTTCCTGCTGGAAGCTCTGGATGCCGATCGACAGGCGATTGATCCCCAGCTTGCGATACGCGACGAACTTCTCCTGCTCGAAGGTCCCGGGGTTGGCTTCCAGAGTGATTTCGATGTCGTGGGCAAACGGGATGCGCTGCTCGACGCCCTCAAGCAAACGCCCAAGCGCTTCGGCGCTGAACAGGCTTGGCGTGCCGCCACCAAAGAAGATCGAGCTGATTTCGCGGCCGTAAACCGCGTGCAGATCCTGATCGAGATCGGCCAGCAAGGCGTCGACGTATTCCTGCTCCGGCAACACCGGGCTGGCAGTGTGCGAGTTGAAGTCGCAATACGGGCATTTGCGCACACACCACGGGATGTGGATGTACAACGCCAGGGGCGGCAGCGTTGGCAGCGGCGCCCGAGGCGAAGAGGCGGCGCCGCCGACAATCAGCGACGACGCGGAAGAGTCACGGGTCATTTCAAGCCCAGACGCTGGCGCAGCAGATCCATTGCACGGGCGCGGTGGCTGATCTGGTTCTTGTCGGCCGGGCTCAGTTCGGCACTGGAGACGTCACGCTCCGGCACCCAGAACAACGGGTCGTAGCCGAAACCGTGTTCGCCACTGGCAGCCGTCAGAATGCGCCCGTGCCACAAGCCTTCGCAGAGGATCGGCAACGGATCATCGGCGTGACGTACCAGCGCCAGCACGCAAACAAACTGCGCGCCGCGCTCGGCTTCCGGCACATCCTTCAGCGCGTCGAGCAGTTTGGCGTTGTTCGCCGCATCGCCCTTGCCGTCGGCATAGCGCGCCGAATAGATGCCCGGCGCGCCGCCGAGGAAATCCACCGCCAGACCGGAATCGTCGGCCAGCGCCGGCAGCCCGGAAATGCGCGCGGCATTGCGCGCCTTGAGAATGGCGTTCTCGACGAACGACAGGCCGGTTTCTTCCGGCTCGACCTTGCTCCACTCGCCAATCGAGCGCAGTTGCACCGATTCGCCGAGCATGGCCTGGAGTTCTTTGAGTTTGCCGGCGTTATGGCTGGCCAGTACGAGCTGCTTGATGTTCATCATTCGCCGGGAAAGAGTTCTTGGTTGAAATTGATGGTGTGGATCTTGTCGCCGTTCTGCACCTTGATTTCAAAGGTGCGGGTTTCCTGCTGCTCAACCGGATACTGGGCGATGTAGTAGATCGCGCCCTGTTCGGTGATCTGGCGGAAATTCAGCGGCACGCTCTGGCTGGTCAGGTCTTTGACCGTGCCGGTGACGTTGGCGACCAGCGGTTTGCCGTCCTTGATCACCGAGACATTGATCACGCCCTGATTCTTGCTGCGGATCAGCTCCGCGGCCTTGGCGATGTCCGGTTGCAGGAACGTCGAGTTGAAGGTGTTGTAGTGCACCGTCACGTCGCCAAAGGTTTCCTTGCGCTCACCTTTGATGACGTCGGCCGCCAGAGCGCTGGCGCTCAGGCAGGCAGTCAATAACAACAACGCTAAACGACCCATGATCGTGCTCCTCGAAATGACGGGATTCAGACCGCGACTTTGTGGTCTGCAAGCTGCGGGCTGCTGACGCGGTAGATACCGATCTCACCTAACAGATTAGGCCATAGCTTACTGGCCCACCCGTGGCGGTGCTGTTGATCCACGGCAAGCCGATCAATGACCTTCGCATCACGTTCGCGGCAAAGTTCTTCAAAGTCTTCGAAGGTGCAGAAGTGAATGTTCGGCGTGTTGTACCAGGTGTACGGCAGGAACTCGGAGACAGGCATGCGGCCCTTGCTCGCCAGGTACCAGCGGCAGCGCCAGTGACCAAAATTCGGGAAGGTGATGATGCACTGACGACCGACCCGGAGCATTTCGTCGAGGATCTTGTCCGGGTAATGCACGGCTTGCAGGGCCTGGGTCATGACGACGACGTCGAAACTGTTGCTGGCGAAGTTGCCCAGCCCCTTGTCCAGATCCTGCTCGATAACGTTGATGCCCTTGGCCACGCACTCGGCGATGTTGTCGGCGTCGTTTTCCAGGCCATAACCGGTGACATTCTTGTTGTCGCGCAGCCAGGTCAGCAGCTCGCCGTCACCACAACCGAGGTCGAGTACGCGGCTGCCGGCGGGGATCCATTCCTGGATGATTTCCAGATCAGCTCTCATGGCTTTCTCACAGCGTGATGCGGTTCATGTAATTACCGAACGCCTGCAAGTAGCGCGGGATCGGAATCAGGAAGGCGTCGTGGCCCTGCGGCGCATCGATTTCCAGATAGCTGACGTCTTTGCGCGCCGCCATCAGCGCATCCACCAGTTCCCGCGAACGGGCCGGGGAGAAGCGCCAGTCAGTGGTGAAAGACATCACGCAGAACTTGGCCGTGGCGTTCTCAAAGGTTTTCGCCAGGTTATCGTCGAAGTTCGCCGCCGGATCGAAGTAATCCAGTGCCTTGGTCATCAACAGATAGGTGTTGGCGTCGAAGCGTCCGGAGAACTCTTCGCCCTGATAACGCAGGTAGCTTTCGACCTGAAACTCGACGCTGTGGAAGTCGTAGTTGAGCTTCTCGCTCTTGAGGCCACGGCCGAATTTCTCGCCCATGGAATCGTCGGACAGGTAGGTGATGTGCCCGACCATCCGCGCCAGCATCAAGCCGCGCTTGGGGATCACGCCCGCTTCCTGGAACGAACCGCCGTGGAATTCCGGATCCGTGAGGATCGCCTGACGTGCGACTTCGTTGAAGGCGATGTTCTGCGCCGACAACTTCGGTGCCGAGGCGATGGCCAGGCAATGACGCACGCGATCAGGGTAGGTGATGGTCCATTGCAACGCCTGCATACCGCCGAGGCTGCCGCCAATCACCGCCGCCCACTGGCCGATGCCGAGCAGGTCGGCCAGACGCGCCTGGCTGTGCACCCAGTCTTCCACGGTGAGTACCGGAAAGTCGGCGCCGAACGGTTTGCCGGTCTCCGGGTTGATGCTGCTCGGGCCGGTGGAGCCGTTGCAGCCGCCGAGGTTATTCAGGCTGACCACGAAGAACTTGTTGGTGTCGATCGGTTTGCCCGGGCCGATGCAGCTGTCCCACCAACCGGGTTTGCGGTCGTCGACGCTGTGATAGCCGGCAGCGTGATGATGGCCGGACAAGGCGTGGCAAATCAGCACGGCGTTGCTCGCCTGCGCGTTCAGCGTGCCGTAGGTTTCGTAGATCAGGTCATAGGCGGCCAGCGAGCGGCCACAGGCCAGCGCCAGCGGAACGCTGAAGTGCGCGGTTTGCGGCGTCACCAGACCAACAGAATCGGGGGGAAAGGCAGTTGGCATCGACCCTGCTCTCGTTGAAATGAGGCGTAAGTCTAAAGACCGGGGGGGTTAGCGGCAAGCAGCCCTCACCCTAACCCTCTCCCAGAGGTATAGGGGACTGACCGAGGTGTTCTTTTGAGCTACGCCGACCTGATCTATCGAGTTGAACTCAGGCCTTGAAAACCAGCCAAGTCAGGTTCCTCTCCCGGAGGGAGATGGGACTGACTGGGGTGGATGTTCGAGATACGCCGACGTGAGATATCGAGTCGAACTCAAGTTTTGAAAACACCATAGATCGGCTCCCTCTCCAGGGGGAGAGGGCTGGGGTGAGGGGTACAGACGCCGCCAAACTCAAGACAAGCGCCCAACCAACCCCGGCAAATCCGGCAACTTCTTCGGCGAACAAATCTTCACTCGCTTCTGCCGGTTCAACTCGCCACTGAGCAAACTGACCTGGCTCTTGGACACCCCAAACGCCTTGGCCAGAAAGCCCATGAGATAAGCATTGGCCTTGCCCTCGACCGGCGGCGCAGTCAGACGAATCTTCAGGCGATCCCCATGCAGCCCGGCGAAGTCATCGCTGCGGGCTGCCGGTTGCAGGTGACACTCGAGGATCAAGTCGTCACCGTCCCATCGAAACCAGCTCACATCAGCAGACGGAGGATTTCCGGCATCATCGTCATCGCCGCCAGATTGTTGATCACCAGCATGTCGATCAGCTTCAGCGCGAGGAAGGCGAAGATCGGCGACAGATCCAGACCGCCAAGGTTTGGCAGGATTTTGCGGAACGGCGCCAGCGCCGGCTCGCAGATCTGGTTGACCAGCTCAGCGCCCGGATTGTGGCTGCCCGGTGCAACCCACGACAGAATCACGCTGATGATCAGGGCGAAGAAGAAGATCTTCAGGAACAGCGCGGTCACGCCGATCAGCGACCAGATAAACAGTTGCAGCGGATTACCGGTGGTGCCGTAAGTCAGCAGCAGGGTCAGCGCCATCAGCGCCAGTTGCACCAGAATCGCCAGCACCAGCGACGACATGTCCAGACCGAACATGCTCGGAATGATCCGGCGCAGTGGTTTGAGCAGTGGCTGGGTCGCTTTGACGATGAACTGGCACAGCGGGTTGTAGAAGTTCGCCCGTACCAGTTGCAGCACGAAGCGCAGCAGCACGATCAGCAGGTACAGACTGCCGAGGGTTTGCAGCACGTAAACCGCTGCAGTGTTCAATCCAATCATGTAAGGCTCCTTATTTGCCCAGTTGTTCGGCCATTTCGGCCGAGCGGTGCGCGGCGGCGCCGAGTGCGGTTTCGACCAGGGCTTCAAAGCCATTGGCCTGGAATGATTTGATTGCAGCTTCCGTGGTGCCGTTTGGCGAGGTCACACGGCGGCGTAGTTCGGCAGCGTCGACATCGCTGGAGACCGCCATGTGCGCCGCGCCCAGTGCGGTTTGCAGGGTCAGTTGTTCTGCGACGTCTTTCGGCAGGCCGAGTTTGACGCCAGCAGCGGTCATGGCTTCGATCAGCAGGAAGAAATAGGCCGGGCCGGAACCGGACACAGCGGTAACGGCGTCCAGTTGCTGTTCTTCATTCAGCCACAGGGCAATGCCGACAGCGGACAGCAGCTCTTCGGCTTGCTGACGTTGCTCAGCAGTGACTTCGCTGGTTGCGTACAAACCGCTGACGCCCTGACGCAGCAGCGCCGGGGTGTTGGGCATGCAGCGCACGATCGGCTGCTCGCCAAGCCACGCGGTCATGCTTGCGCAGGTGATGCCCGCTGCGATCGATACCACCAATTGATTCGGCTTCAGGCTCGGGCGAATCGTTTCGCACACGGTTTTCATGGCCTGCGGCTTGACCGCCAGCACGATCACATCGACGCCGTCGATGGCCTGGGCGTTGTCGGCGAAAGTTTCGATGCTGTGCTCGGCGCTGACCTTGGCGCGGGTTTCTTCACCCGGGTCGCTGGCACGGATCTGCCCGGCTTCCAGCCCCTTGGCGCGCAGGCCGCCAATCAGACTGGCCGCCATGTTGCCCGCACCGATAAACGCAATACGTGTGTTGCTCATGTGTGGTCCTTATCTGGAAACGTTCAAGACTGGGAGTAATCACGGGCGCCAAACAGGGCGGTACCAATCCGCACCCAAGTGGCGCCTTGGGTAATGGCCGACTCGAGGTCGTGGCTCATGCCCATGGAAAGCGTGTCGAGCGGTAGTTCGAGGCTGGCCTGCAATTTCTGCACGGCGGCGAAGGCCGCGTCCTGCTCGGCGCGGTCGTCGGTTGGCTCGGGAATCGCCATCAAGCCGCGCAGTTTCAGGCGCGGCAAAGCGCTTATGGCAGCGGCCAATGCCCGCAGATCGTCAGGCGTGCAGCCGGACTTGCTGGCCTCACCGCTGACGTTGACCTGAATGCAGATGTTCAACGGCGGCAGTTCAGCCGGGCGCTGTTCGGACAGACGTTGAGCGATTTTCAGGCGATCCACGGAATGCACCCAGTCGAAATGCTCGGCAATCGCACGAGTCTTGTTCGATTGAATGGGGCCGATGAAGTGCCAGATCAAGGGCAGGCCGGCCAGTTCGAGCTGTTTGCCCAGGGCTTCCTGCAGGTAGTTCTCGCCAAAGTCGCGCAGGCCGGCGGCATACGCTTCGCGCAGCGCTTCGGCGGGTTTGGTCTTGCTCACGGCGAGCAACTGGACGCTGTTTTCAGGACGGTGTGCGGCTTGGGTCGCGGTCTGGATGCGCGAACCAACGTGGAAAATGTTGTCTGCTATCGTGGACATCAAGAGGCGCCAGCGGTCTGAAGGTTCGCGGCATTCTACTGGAATTGAGGAGCGCTATGGATATCACTGAATTGCTGGCCTTCAGCGCCAAACAGGGCGCTTCCGACCTGCACCTGTCGGCCGGTCTGCCGCCGATGATCCGTGTCGATGGCGATGTGCGGCGGATCAATCTGCCGGCGCTGGATCACAAGCAAGTGCATGAGCTGATCTACGACATCATGAACGACACCCAGCGGGTCGACTTCGAGAAACATCTGGAAACCGACTTTTCCTTCGAAGTCCCCGGTGTCGCGCGCTTTCGGGTTAACGCCTTTAACCAGAACCGTGGCGCCGGGGCGGTGTTTCGTACGATTCCGTCGAAGGTGCTGAGCATGGAAGACCTCGCCATGGGCGACGTCTTCCGCAAGATCACCGATGCCCCGCGCGGGTTGGTGCTGGTCACCGGGCCGACCGGCTCGGGCAAATCGACCACACTGGCGGCGATGATCGATTACCTCAACACCCACCGTCATCACCATATCCTGACTATTGAAGACCCGATCGAGTTTGTTCACGAATCGCGCAAATGCCTGATCAATCAGCGTGAAGTTCACCGTGATACCCGCAGTTTCGCTACGGCTTTGCGTTCAGCGCTGCGCGAAGACCCGGACGTGATTCTGGTCGGTGAGATGCGTGACCTGGAAACCATTCGCCTGGCGCTGACCGCTGCGGAAACCGGGCATCTGGTGTTCGGCACGCTGCACACCACCTCAGCGGCGAAAACCATTGACCGGGTGGTCGACGTGTTCCCCGGCGACGAGAAGTCGATGGTGCGTTCGATGCTGTCGGAGTCGTTGCTGGCGGTGGTCTCGCAGACGCTGATCAAGAAGATCGGCGGCGGGCGGGTGGCGGCACACGAGATCATGCTGGGCACGTCGGCGATCCGTAACCTGATCCGTGAGGACAAGGTCGCGCAGATGTATTCGGCGATTCAGACGGGGGGATCGTTGGGGATGCAGACACTGGACATGTGCCTGAAGGATCTGGTGACCAAGGGTTTGATCAGCCGCGAGCATGCGCGGGAGAAGGCGCGGACGCCGGATAATTTCTGAGGGGGAGTTGTGTTGCTATTACCGGCCCCTTCGCGAGCAGGCTCGCTCCCACATGGAAATGCATTCCAATGTGGGAGCGAGCCTGCTCGCGAAGGGGCCAGTACTGCTTGAGCAGATTCCGGATCAGTCAGCTCAGCGCTGAACCACGCGCATCTGCTGTTGTTCTTTCGGCAACACACGTTTGGCAACCACGTAATGCTGCTGCCAGTACGGCTTGTTCAGCGTATCGATGCTCACCGCTTTGCCACGACGCGGGGCGTGGATGAAGCGGTCGTTGCCCAGGTAGATGGCAACGTGGTTGACCCGACGGCTTTTGATATTGAAGAAAATCAGGTCGCCCGGCTTGAGATCCTTGCGTTCGACTTTCTCGCCGTGACCGCTGGCCATGGCGTTGGAGGTGCGTGGCAGGTCGAACGTAGCGTCGTTGAACGCGTATTTCACCAGACCGCTGCAATCGAAGCCTTTACTTGGGCTGCTGCCGCCCCAACGATAAGGTGTACCGAGGACGTTCACAGCGCGGCTCAGCACATTGCTGCTTTCCTTGCTCGCCATCGGTGGCACCAGCTTGCTGTGGCTCTTGCTGCTCAGCGTGGTGGTTTTGCTTTTGCTGCTTTTGCTCGAAGGAGCCGAAGCATGGGATTTAGGGGTAAAGCCGTTAACGTTAGGAAGACGTTGCTCACGATTGGTGGCGTGGGCGGCCAGTGGCATTAATAGGCAGATGGTTAGCCATGTCTTGAAAAATGGTCGCATTAGGCGTGGCTCTTAAGTGATAGCGCGCAACTTTATAACAGAGTTTTTTTTCATTCCGAGGCCGTTGGTCGATTCAGTTGGAGGCCAACGGAACCAAATAAGCGGCAAATGGACGCAATTGTCGGACAGAAGTCAGGTGCTATAAGGCTTTGACGGTAGCAACGGTAACATTTGCCGTACGTCGGCTACCTGTAAAAAAGTCACAAAGAATTCAAGAATATTTATCTATCGTGTGAATCGAGGTCTTCATGAACCCCTATCAACAATTTGTTCAGCAGCAGGATACGCACAGCAAAATCATCGGCTATCTGCTGTGGATTTTCGGTTTTACCGGTGCTCACCGCTTCTATTACGGCAAGCCGGTGACCGGGACGATCTGGTTTTTCACCTTCGGTTTGCTGGGTATTGGCTGGCTGATCGACCTGTTCTTGATCCCGGCAATGGATCGCGAGGCGGATCTGCGTTTTACCGCCGGGCCGATCGAGTACAACGTGGCGTGGATTCTGCTGACGTTCCTTGGCGCGCTCGGCGTGCACCGGATGTATCAGGGCAAGTGGATCAGTGGCCTGATCTATCTGCTGACGGGCGGGTTGTTCTTTCTGGGGGTGTTGTATGACTTCTGGACGCTGAATGATCAGGTCTCGTTGCGTAACGCCGAAGGCAGAGGCGCTTTCCAGTAAGTCTTCGCGAGCAAGCTCGCTCCCACAGGGTTCGCGGTGATCCTTGTGGGAGCGAGCTTGCTCGCGAATGGGGGCAACCCGGTATCAAGCCTGGTGGCTGATCCGCCCATCCACCAGCGTGTAGCGAACCACACCCGGCAAAGTGTGCCCAATGAACGGGCAGTTCTCACCCTTCGACAACCAGTTTTCACCGGCCACCGTCGAAGCCTGCGGATCGAACAGCACGATATCCGCCGCCCCACCCACCGCCAGTTTGCCAGCCGGCAGACGTAGCGCTTCAGCCGGGCCTGCGCTCAAACGCGCCAGCAAGGTAGGCAGATCCAGCAAACCATCCTCAACCAGCGTCATCGCCAGTGGCAGCAACAGTTCAACACTGCTGATGCCCGGCTCTGTCGCGCCGAACGGCGCCAGTTTGGCGTCGCGTTCGTGCGGCTGGTGATGGCTGGAAATCGCCGACACAACGCCGGACTTCACCGCTTCACGCAGGCCATCACGGTCAGCACGCGTACGCAGCGGCGGCTGCACGTGGTACAGACTGCTGAAGTCGATCAGCGCTTCGTCCGTAAGAATCAGCTGATACAGCGCGACATCCGCCGTCACCTTCAAACCACGCGCCTGCGCCTGAGCGATCAATGCCACGCCGCGAGCGCTGGTCAACTGGCTGAAGTGCGCACGCACGCCGGTCTGCTCGACCAGCAGCAGGTCACGGGCCAATGCCACGGTTTCAGCGGTTTCCGGAATCCCCGGCAAGCCGAGGAAACTGGCCACCGCGCCTTCGTGAGCCAGACCACCTTCGGCCAGATCGTGATCCTGCGAGTTGAAGATCACTGTCAGGTCGAAGGTCGCTGCGTATTCCAGCGCCCGGCACAAAGTGCGGGTGTTGCGGAAACTCTCCAGACCGTTGCCGAACGCCACACAACCAGCGTCGCGCAACGCCACCAGCTCAGCCAGTTGTTCGCCGTCCAGGCCTTTACTCAACGCGCCGATCGGGAACACCTTGGTGTTGCCGGCCTCACGGGCGCGGTCGAGGATCAGTTCGGCCACGGCGGAGGTGTCGAGCACCGGTTTGGTTTTCGGCGGGCAGCACAGGCTGGTCACGCCACCGGCGGCCGCTGCGCGGGTTTCGCTGATGATCGAGCCTTTGCGGCTGTAACCCGGCTCGCGCAGGGCCACGTTCAGATCAACGAGGCCCGGAGCGGCGACAAGGCCTTGGGCATCAATGGTTTCTACTGCCGTGAAACCCGCTGGGGCCGCGCCGAGGGCGACGATCTTGCAGGCTTCAACGTGAATGTCGGTAACTTGATCCAGGCCGCTGCTTGGATCGATGACGCGTGCGCCGAGAATGCTGAGCTTCACTGGGCGTTCTCCTGCTCGAATTGGCGCTGGGCGGTTTGCCCGCTCATGGCCATGGACAACACGGCCATACGAATCGCGATGCCGTAGGTGACCTGATTGAGGATCACCGAGTGCGGGCCGTCGGCCACTGCGGACTCGATTTCCACGCCTCGGTTGATCGGCCCCGGGTGCATGACGATGCAATCCGGTTTGGCCCCGGCCAGACGCGCGGTGGTCAGGCCGAACAGGCGGTAGAACTCGCCCTCGCTCGGCAGCAGGCCGCCGGTCATGCGTTCACGCTGCAGGCGCAGCATGATCACCACGTCGACGTCCTTCAGGCCTTCGGTCATGTCGGTGTAGACCTTCACGCCGTATTGCTCGATGCCGATCGGCAGCAGGGTTTTCGGCGCAATCACGCGGATGTCCGGGCAACCGAGGGTTTTCAGCGCGAGCATGTTCGAACGCGCGACCCGCGAGTGCAGTATGTCGCCGACAATGGCCACCGAGAGGTTTTCGAAACCGCCCTTGTGCCGACGGATGGTGAGCATATCGAGCATGCCCTGCGTCGGGTGGGCGTGACGGCCGTCGCCGCCGTTGATGATCGCCACTTGTGGGCAAACATGTTCGGCGATGAAGTGCGCGGCGCCGGAATCACCGTGGCGCACGACAAACATGTCGGCGGCCATGGCTTCGAGGTTGCGCAGGGTGTCGAGCAGGGTTTCACCTTTGCTTGCCGACGAGGTCGACACGTTCAGGGTGATCACGTCCGCCGACAATCGCTGGGCCGCCAGTTCGAAGGTGGTGCGGGTGCGCGTGGAGTTTTCGAAGAACACGTTGCACACGGTCTTGCCGCGCAGCAACGGGACTTTCTTCACCGCCCGGGCACCGACTTCGAGGAACGAGTCGGCAGTGTCGAGGATTTCCGTCAGCAACTCGCGGCGCAGGCCGTCGAGCGAGAGGAAGTGGCGCAGCTGGCCCTGATCATTGAGCTGCAGCGGGCGCTTGGTATCTAGAGGCGTCATCGCGAGGGGGACTCTCAATAGGGCGGATTAAAGGTTGAAGTCTTGCAGTTCGAGCGTCAGCGGCTCGGGGCCCGACAGCTTGACCCGTTCGTGAGCGGCCAGTGACAGCGTCGCGCCAACCACGTTCGGGCGGATCGGCAGCTCGCCGGCGTCGAGGTCCAGCAGGCAGACCAGGGTCACGCTGGCCGGGCGGCCGTAGTCGAACAATTCGTTCATGGCGGCGCGGATGGTGCGGCCGCTCATCAACACATCGTCAATCAGCACCAGATGCTGGCCTTCGATCTCGAAGGGCAGGGCGGAAGGGCGCACTTGCGGGTGCAGGCCGTTCTGGCTGAAGTCGTCGCGGTAGAAAGACACGTCGAGCGTGCCCAGTGGCGCGTCGCTGCCCAGTTCCTTGAGCAAGGCCTGCGCGACCCAGATGCCGCCGGTGCGGATGCCGATGTAACGCGGTTCAGTGATGTCACGCTGGGCAAGGTGCGCCTTGAGGCGGGTCGCCATCTGGCTGATCAGATCGGCGGGATTTGGCAGGCTCATGGTTGCTCCTTGTTAGGGGCGAGTCAGGTCCTTGGACGCGACTCGGTTTTTCACTCAAAAGAAAAGCGCCGAAGCGCTTGTCAGGATTCAAACAATGCAGTGTTTTCATCGAGCCAGCCCTGCAACAGCAGAGCGGCGGCGATGGCGTCCACCGGGTTGTCGCGGTAACTGCCTTTCTGACCGCCACGGGCCAGGCGCTCGCCCTTGGCTTCAAACGTGGTCAGGCGTTCGTCGTGGGTATAGAAGGGCAGATTGAAGCGGCCGTTGAGGCGGCGGGCGAATTTCTCCGCGCGCAGGCACATGTCGCTCGGTGTGCCGTCCATGTTCAACGGCAGGCCGACAACGACGGCGTCGGGTTTCCATTCTTTGATAAGGGCTTCGACCTGGTTCCAGTCGGGAACGCCGTTCTGTGCCTTCAAGGTGCACAGCTCGCGGGCCTGGCCGGTAATCACCTGGCCGACCGCGACGCCGATCTGTTTGGTGCCGTAGTCGAAGCCGAGAATCAGGCGCAGGGCCATCAGGCGTGACCTGCCTGGCTGGTCAGCAGGCTGAGGTTGATCCCCAAATGCCTGGCCGCCGCTTCGAGGCGCAGTTCGCTGCTGGTGTTGAACAGGATATCGGCGTCGTACGGGCAGTTCAGCCAAGCGTTATCGGCGAGTTCCGCTTCCAGCTGCCCGGCTTCCCAACCGGCGTAACCGAGGGCAATCAGGCTTTTCGCCGGGCCGACGCCGTCCGCGATGGCGAACAGCACATCCTGCGAGGTCGACAGGGCCAGATCACCGTCCAGTTGCGCGGTGGCCTGGAAGGTCTTGCCCGCCGGATGCAACACAAAACCGCGATCGGTCTGCACTGGCCCGCCGATAAAGATCGGTACGTGCTGGCACAGTGCTGGCGGATCGATGTCCGGGCGCAATTGCTCAAGGATGTCGGCCAGATTCAGCTCTTGCGGTCGATTGACCACAATCCCCATAGCGCCGTTGGCCGTGTGCTCGACGATGTAGGTCAAGGTGTGGGCAAAGTTCGGGTCGGCCATGTGTGGCATGGCGATCAGGAATTGATGCTTGAGGTAGCTGGGGCTGACGTTTTTCATGTGCGCTAGTGTGGCGTTCGGGGGGCAAACTGACAAGCTGGAGATGCAGGTGACACACCGATCCAATGTGGGAGCGAGCCTGCTCGCGAAAGCGCTGGATCAGTCACATCAATGTTGGATGACACACCGCTTTCGCGAGCAGGCTCGCTCCCACAAGGGTTCTGTGGTGTGTCAATTGCTGGAGAGCTTGTCGCCGCGAGCAAATTTCCAGGTGCGAATGATTTCCAGACGGTCGATGTCCGACAAGTCCCCGGTAAACGGCGCAAACGGTGCCGCCAGTCGGACAATGCGCTGCGCCGCCTGATCCAGCAGCGGCTGGCCGGACGATTCCAGCACCAGCACTTCATACAGCGAACCGTCGCGGTTGATCGAGACCATCAGGCGCAAATTGCCGTAGATCTGCTTGCGCCGTGCTTCTTCGGGGTAATTGAGGTTGCCGATGCGCTCAACCTTCTTGCGCCAGTCGTCTTTGTACCAGGCGCCCTTGTCACGCATAGTCGAAGCCGCGCTCAAACGGTGAATGCGCGGTCGTTTGGCGTACAGCTGTTGTTCCTTGGCCAGTTCGGCTTCAAGGCTGGCAATGTCACTGGACAGCTGCGAGCTGTCGAATTCTGGCGCATCGACCGTCGGTTTGACCTCGGTCTTGCTTTCTTCTTTCTTGGTCGGCGCCTTTTTTGGCTTCGGCGCGACGGTGGTCACCGCAGCCTTCGGCGCGGCCTCCTGCACTTCCGGCTTGGCGGCCGGTGGCGGGGTGACTTTCTTGACCTGATTGTCCTGGAAGGGCGCCACTTCAGTGGTCTTGGGGATCGCCTTCTTGTCCAGCGTGCCGCTGCCTTCCTGGTGTTCCTGCGCGAGAAAGTCAGCCTTCTCCGGCTTCTTTTCGCTCTTGAAGGTGGCGAGGGTGATTTCCAGGGTTTTGCTGATTTGCTTGGGCTCGACCATCGTGAAGCCGACGCCGAGCAGCAGCGCCAAATGAATCAGCGCCGCGAGGAACAGGGTAAAACCGAGGCGATCGGCCGGGCGCACGCCACGGTGGGCGAGTTCTGCGGGCAGATCGGACGGGAGGGTCATGACAGAAAAACCAACATCGCGTTTTTAAAGGCACGGCATGATAACGCAATGTTGGTTTTTAGCTGCAAGCGACGAGCTTCAAGCGACAAGATGCATAAGGGCAGCTGCAAGTTTCGAGTGGCAAGCTGCAAGTAAAAGCTTGTAGCTCATGGCTTGCGGCTTGTAGCTGGCCGTCAGGCTTGCTGCTTACGGTTAGAGGCTTGCAGCTTCTTCTCGATCGCATCCATGAGCATGCCGCCGATATCGGTGCCAAAGGCATTGTCGATTTCACGGATGCAGGTCGGGCTGGTGACGTTGATTTCGGTCAGGCTTTCGCCAATCACATCGAGACCGACGAACAGCAGGCCTTTCTCACGCAGGGTCGGGCCGACCTGTGCAGCAATCCAGCGATCCTTGTCAGTCAGCGGCCGCGCTTCACCCCGGCCACCGGCAGCGAGGTTGCCACGGGTTTCGCCCTGCGCCGGAATCCGCGCAAGGCAGTAATCCACCGGCTCGCCGTCGATCATCAGGATGCGTTTGTCGCCGTCCTTGATTGCTGGCAGGTAAGCCTGGCCCATGATCTGCTGGCCACCGAGGGCGGTCAGGGTTTCCAGGATCACCGACAGGTTCGGATCACCGGCGCGGTGACGGAAAATCGAAGTACCGCCCATGCCGTCCAGCGGCTTGAGGATCACGTCGCCGTGTTTCGCGGCGAACTCACGCAGCACGTCGGCGCGGCGGCTGACCACGGTTGGCGGCGTGCACTGCGGGAACAGCGTGGCGAACAGCTTTTCATTGCAGTCGCGCAGGCTCTGCGGCTTGTTCACCACCAGTACGCCAGCGGTTTCGGCCTGTTCGAGCAGGTAGGTGGAGTAGACGAACTCCATGTCGAACGGCGGATCCTTGCGCATCAGGATCACGTCCAGATCGCTCAGCAGGTTGTCCTGCTCGGCGTCCAGTTCGAACCATTTTTCCGGGTTGGCGAAGACTTTCAGCGGCTTCATGCGCGCTCGTGCCTGACCTTCGCCCTGATACAGGTCGCGCTGTTCCATATAGAACAGTTCCCAGCCGCGCTTCTGCGCGGCCAGCAGCATGGCCAGCGAGCTATCCTTTTTATAGGAGATGCTGGCGATAGGGTCCATGACAATCCCGACGCGAACGCTCATTGGGTTTTCCTCGAAAATTGGCTACCGGATCGGTATTGAAAAAGTGCCGCCAGAGTGGCGCCGGGCGGGTTTTCGGTCAAGGAAAAACCCGTCGATAGATTGCATCTGGAGACTGTGCTAAAAAGGCTGCCAAGCGGTGCTGGCCCTTGAACATCAAGGGTTTCCAGCCATTACTCATCGCAAAACGGACAATTTGATTCGCAAAGGCGACGGTAGAGCCCTCTTATGGAACAGCAGTCCAGCGCCTTGAAGGTCATGGTGATCGACGACTCGAAAACGATTCGTCGCACTGCCGAAACATTGTTGAAGAATGTCGGCTGCGAAGTGATCACGGCGATCGACGGTTTCGACGCTTTGGCGAAGATTGCCGATAACCATCCCGGGATCATTTTTGTCGACATCATGATGCCGCGTCTGGATGGTTATCAGACCTGCGCTTTAATCAAGAACAACAGCGCGTTCAAAGCGACGCCGGTGATCATGCTGTCATCGCGTGACGGGCTGTTCGACAAGGCCAAGGGGCGGATTGTCGGTTCTGATCAATTTTTGACCAAGCCTTTCAGCAAGGAAGAACTGCTCAACGCGATCCAGGCCCATGTTCCGGGCTTCGCCGCCGTTTTGCCGCAGTAAGACACGTACAGTGACGCTCGGCCAGCGGGCCGGGCGTCGACAAGAAAAATGGGGAAAACCATGGCACGTATCCTGATCGTCGATGATTCGCCGACTGAAATGTACAAACTCACCGGCATGCTCGAAAAGCACGGCCATGAAGTGCTGAAGGCCGAAAACGGCGCCGACGGCGTGGCCCTGGCCCGTCAGGAAAAACCCGACGCGGTACTGATGGACATCGTCATGCCCGGCCTCAACGGTTTCCAGGCGACCCGCCAGTTGACCAAGGATGCCGACACCAGCCACATCCCGGTGATCATCATCACCACCAAGGATCAGGAAACCGACAAGGTCTGGGGCACCCGTCAGGGCGCCAAGGACTACCTGACCAAACCGGTCGACGAAGACACCCTGATCAAGACCCTGAACAACGTGCTCAAAGGCTGATCGCGCGACCATGAGCGAATCGCTGACCGCGTTCGAACTGCTCTGGCAGATCGACCAGCGCTGCCGCTTGCTGGCGGCGGACCTGCCGTCGCAACCGGCGCGCCAGGATCGCTGGAGCGGCATCGGCTTTCGCCTCGGCGAGCATTGGTATGTGGCGCCGATGGGCGAAGTCAGCGAAGTGCTGCATGAACCGCGCTTCACCCAGTTGCCCGGGGTCAAGCCGTGGGTCAAAGGCGTGGCTAACCTGCGCGGGCGGCTGTTGCCGATCATGGATTTGTGCGGATTTTTCGGTCATGAACTGTCGCCGCTGCGTAAACAGCGACGGGTCCTGGTGGTCGAGCATGGTGATGTGTTCGCCGGTTTGATGGTCGATGAAGTCATCGGCCTGCAGCACTTTGAGCAGAACAGCTTTGAACCGCTATCGATCAGCAAACGCCAGGGCTCCAAGGCCGAGTTCGTCAAAGGCTATTTCCGCCGTGAGCAGAACTGGCGAGTGTTCAGTTTGTTCGCGTTGGCGAAATCCCCGGTGTTCATGAGCGTCGCGATATAACCGATTCAACACCGTCCCCTGTGGGAGCGAGCCTGCTCGCGAAGAGGGCGTGTCAGGCAAGATAAATATTGGCTGACCCAGCGCTTTCGCGAGCAGGCTCGCTCCCACAGGGATTGCAGCAGGCCTCAAAGGTGTGGGTTAAAGGCGAGGACCGATGACAAAAGCAAAAACAGGCAAGCCGGCGGAAGGGTCGCGCAGTCGCTCGCAGATCATCGTGCTGTTCATCGCACTGATCGTGTTCATCATGCTGCTGTTCGCCAACTTCGCGTACCTCAACACCCAGGCGAACTACGACAAACAGTACATCGGCCACGCCGGTGAGCTGCGCGTGCTCTCGCAACGTATCGCCAAGAACGCCACCGAAGCCGCCGCCGGCAAGGCCGCCGCATTCAAGTTGCTCAGCGATGCGCGCAACGATTTCGCTCAGCGCTGGGGTTACCTGAAAAAGGGCGACCCGGCCACCGGCCTGCCTCCAGCGCCGGCCACTGTGCGCCCGGAAATGCGCGCCGTGCAGCTCGACTGGGAACGCCTGCTGAAAAACACCGACGCGATTCTTTCCAGCGAACAGACCGTGCTGTCGCTGCATCAGGTCGCCGCAACCCTGGCCGAAACCGTGCCGCAGTTGCAGATCGAATACGAAAAAGTCGTCGAAATACTCCTCCAGCGTGGTGCCCCGGCGGCGCAGGTGGCGATGGCCCAGCGTCAGTCGCTGCTGGCCGAACGCATTCTCGGCGCGGTCAACACCGTGCTCGCCGGCGACGAAAACTCCCAGCAAGCCGCCGATGCCTTCGGCCGCGACGCCACCCGTTTCGGCCAAGTGCTCAACGGCATGCTGCAAGGCAACCCGGCACTGAAAATCAGCCAGGTCGAAGACCGCGACGCCCGTGCGCGCCTGAGTGAAATCTCTGAGCTGTTCCAGTTCGTCTCCGGCTCCGTCGATGAAATCCTCGAAACCTCGCCAGAGCTGTTCAAGGTCCGTGAATCGGCGAGCAACATATTCAGCCTCTCGCAAACCCTGCTCGACGAAGCCTCGCACCTGGCCACTCGTTTCGAGAACCTTGCCGGCGGGCGCAATACCGACACCATCGGCGGTTACGTCCTCGGGTTGCTGGCGCTGGCGTCGATCATCCTCATTGGTCTGGTGATGGTCCGGGAAACCAATCGCCAGTTGCGCGAAACCGCTGAGAAGAACGAGCGCAATCAGAACGCGATCATGCGCCTGCTCGACGAGATCGAAGACCTCGCCGACGGCGACCTCACCGTGACCGCCTCGGTGACCGAAGACTTCACCGGCACCATCGCCGACTCGATCAACTATTCCGTCGACCAACTGCGCGATCTCGTCGCGACGATCAACCTCACCGCCGGCCAGGTCGCCGCAGCGGTGCAGGAAACCCAGGCCACCGCGATGCACCTGGCGCAGGCCTCGGAGCATCAGGCCCAGCAGATTTCCGAAGCCTCGACGGCAATCAGCGACATGGCCGAATCCATCGATCAGGTCTCGGCCAACGCCGCCGAGTCTTCTGCGGTGGCGGAGCGTTCGGTGGAAATCGCCAACAAGGGCAACGAGGTGGTGCACAACACCATCCACGGCATGGACAACATTCGCGAGCAGATTCAGGACACCGCCAAACGCATCAAGCGCCTCGGCGAGTCGTCGCAGGAAATCGGCGACATCGTCAGCCTGATCGACGACATTGCCGATCAGACCAACATCCTCGCCCTCAACGCGGCGATTCAGGCGTCGATGGCCGGTGATGCCGGGCGCGGTTTTGCCGTGGTTGCCGACGAAGTGCAGCGCTTGGCCGAACGCTCGTCCGCCGCCACCCGGCAGATCGAAACCCTGGTGCGGGCGATTCAGACCGATACCAACGAAGCGGTGATTTCGATGGAACAAACCACCACCGAAGTGGTGCGCGGCGCGCGACTGGCGCAGGATGCCGGTGTGGCCCTGGAAGAAATCGAAGGCGTATCGAAGACCCTCGCGGCGCTGATTCAAAGCATCTCCAATGCAGCGCAGCAGCAGACGACTTCCGCCGGGCAGATCTCGCTGACGATGAACGTGATCCAGCAAATCACCTCGCAAACCTCGTCCGGCTCCACGGCCACCGCCGAAAGCATCGGCAACCTGACGAAAATGGCCAGTCAGCTACGGCGTTCGGTGTCCGGCTTCACCTTGCCGGCGGCGACAGATAAAGCGTGAGTGGAGTGGTTATGGGTGATCGGCACGACTATGTGGCCCTCGAATGGGTCAAAGGCGAAATTGCCGAAACGCTGAGGCTGGCGCATCAGGCGATTGAAGCCGTGCTTGATGATCCGCAGGCCTTTCCCGGGCTGGACGAGTGCCTGGATTACATCCATCAGGTCCACGGCAGTTTGCAGATGGTCGAGTTCTACGGCGCAGCCTTGCTCGCCGAAGAAATGGAGCATCTGGTCGAAGCCCTGCAGCACGAGCGCGTCAACCATCGCGACGAAGCCCTGCATCTGTTGCTGCAAGCCCTCGGGCAATTGCCGATCTACCTCGACCGCGTGCAGAGCGCTCGCCGTGATTTGCCGCTCGTGGTGCTGCCGCTGCTCAACGATCTGCGCAGTGCTCGTGGCGAAAGCCTGTTGTCTGAAACCAGCCTGTTCAGCCCGCAACTGCCTGAGTTACCGCCCTTGAGCGCCGAAGCACTGGCGCTGCTTGAGCCGGCAGAGTTGCCGAACGTGCTGCGCAAATTACGCCAGATGCTGCAAATGGCTTTGGTCGGTTTGCTGCGCGAGCAGGATGACCAGACCCACCTCGGTTATCTGGCCAAAGTCTTTACCCGCCTCGAAGTGCTGAGCGGCGATTCGCCCCTGAGCCCGCTGTGGCAAATCGCCTCGGCGCTGGTCGAAGGCATGCGCGAGGGCGTGATCGCCAACAGCCCGGCGCTGCGCAGCCTGTTCAAGGACGCCGACAAAGAGCTCAAGCGCCTGCTCGAACAAGGCATGGCCGGCCTCAACCGGCCGCCACCGCCAGAGCTGCTGAAAAGCCTGTTGTTCTATATTGCCAAAGCCGAACATCCCACCGGGCAGATGCTGACCATGAAAGATCGCTACTCCCTGGACGACGCGTTGCCCGACAGCGCGATGGTCGACGAAGAACGCGCACGCCTGGCCGGCCCCGACCGCGATGCGATGCGCTCGGTGCTGGCGGCATTGTGCGAAGAGTTGGTGCGGGTCAAGGAGCGCCTCGATCTGTTCGTGCGCAGCGACCGCCAGCACACCTCGGATCTGGAGAGCTTGCTGGCGCCGCTGCGGCAAATCGCCGACACGTTGGCCGTGCTCGGTTTTGGCCAACCGCGCAAAGTCATCATCGATCAATTGGCCGTGGTACTCAGCCTTGCCCAAGGCCAGCGCGAACCGAATGACGCGATCCTCATGGACGTTGCCGGTGCGCTGCTTTACGTCGAAGCGACGTTGGCCGGAATGGTCGGCACCGTCGAGCCGGAAAGCCCGGAAGATTCGCGCCTGCCGACCACCGACCTGACGCAGATCCATCAGATCGTCATCAAGGAAGCGCGCATCTGCCTGCAACAGGCCAAGGACATGATCGTCGACTACATCGACGCCGATTGGGATCGCCAGCAACTGCAACCGCTGCCGGCGCTGCTGACCCAAGTGCGCGGTGCGCTGGCGATGATTCCACTCAGCCGTGCGGCGAGTCTGGTCGAAGCCTGCAACGGTTTTATCCGCGAACATTTGCTGCTCGATCCGCATGAGCCGGGTTGGGAACAACTCGATCATCTGGCCGATGTCATCAGTAGCCTTGAGTATTACCTCGAACGCTTGAGCGATGATCCGCAGGCACCGGGCGAACAATTGCTGGATGTCGCGCAGAAGTCCCTCGCCAGTCTGGGTTTCTTTCCCGATGAGCAGCCCGGCGCGCAGCATGTGCCAGTGCTTGAAGACGTTCTCAGCCCCAGCGAAGCGCTGGTGATGCAGGACATGCAGGCGCTCGATGATCCGGAAACCGTGCAGTCGCTGGCCGATGTTCTGGCCAGCCCGGTTTCGGCGCTCAACCCGCCGGCTCTGATTACTCCTGGCAGCCTGATGCCGCCACCGGCCGATGAAGAGCCGGTCGACGATGAACTGCGCGAAGTGTTTCTCGAAGAGACCGACGAGGTCCTTGAGGTTCTCCACGAATACCTGCCGCGCTGGTCGGCCAATCCGCAGGATCGCGCCGCGTTGACTGAACTGCGCCGCGCCTTTCACACCTTGAAGGGCAGCGGGCGCATGGTCCGCGCGTTGATCCTTGGCGAGCTGGCGTGGTCGGTGGAAAACCTGCTTAACCGTGTCCTCGAACAAAGCGTCGAACCCGGTTCGGTGGTGCAGCAACTGCTCACCGACACGGTGTTGTTGCTGCCCGAGTTGATCAACGAATTCGCCACCAACAGTCAGCGTCAGCGCAGCGATGTCGATCAACTCGCCGCACGCGCACATGCCTTGGCCAAGGGTGACGAACCACTGGCGGCCGAAGACGTCGACGACGTGACGGCGCTCGACCCGCTGTTGCTGGAGATCTTCCGTAACGAAGCGGAAACCCACCTCGCCAGTCTCAATCGTTTTCTAGATCAGGCCGCCGAGCATGTGCCGTTGCAGGCCAGTGACGAGTTGCAGCGCGCCCTGCACACGCTCAAGGGCAGTGCGTCGATGGCCGGTGTGTTGCCGATTGCCGAACTGGCCGCGCCGCTCGATCAACTGGCCCGCGAGTTCAAGGCGCACCAGTTGCCGCTCGACCTCGACGAAGTGGAGTTGCTCCTCGAAGCCGAAGGCCTGTTCCGCGTCGGCCTGCGTCAGCTCAAGCATGATCCGCTGGCGCCGATTGTCGGTGCGCAGTCGCTGATCAAACGCTCGGAAACCCTGCTTGCCGAGCGTCTGGCGTCGATCCTCGATGCGCCGAATACCGGCCTGCGGATCAAGCGCGATCCGCAACTGATCAACAACTTTCTCGCTCAGGGCATGGATATCCTGCTGGATGCTGAGAGCCTGCTACAGCGCTGGCAGCAACACCCCGGCGAGCGTCAGGAACTCAGCGCCTTGCTGGATGAACTGACCACCCTTGGCGAAGGCGCGCATTTGGCGGATTTGCTGCCGGTGGATGTGTTGTGCGAAGCCTTGCTCGACCTGTATGGCGCGGTGGAAGAAAGCAGTCTGGCGGTCAGCGAACAGTTTTTCCGCGAAGCGCAGAACGCCCATGAAGCGCTGATCAACATGCTCGATGAACTGGCTGCCGGTCAGGAAGTCACGCCGCAGCCAGAGCGGATTCGGGCGTTGCATGATCTGCTCGATCAGAGCCTCGATCCTTCTTCCATGGGCCTGATTCGCAGCGATGGCAGCCGTACTTTGAGCATCCGTGAACTGGGCAGCGCCACCGCCGAGTTGCAGCAAAAGGCAACGGCGCTTGAACCCGATGACGAGATTGTCGAGATCTTCCTCGAAGAGGCGGTGGACATTCTCGACAGCTCAGGCCAGGCCTTGCAGCGCTGGTTGAGCGACCCGGACAATGCCGCGCCGCTGTCCTCGTTGCAGCGCGATTTGCACACCCTCAAGGGCGGCGCGCGGATGGCCGAAGTCGAGGCCATTGGCGATCTGGCCCAGGAGCTGGAAAGCCTTTACGAAGGTCTGGTCGATCGTCGCTTCAACTACAGCGAAACCTTGAGGCGTCTGCTGCTCAAGAGTCATGAGCGTTTGGCGCTGCTGCTTGAACAACTGCAACAACATCAGCCACTGACCCCGGCGCAGGATTTGATCGAAACCCTGCGTCAGGTGCGTCAAGGCCAGACCGTCAGCGAAACGCCCCAGCCAGCGGCCGATCATGACAGCGCTGGCCACGACCCGGAGCTGCTGGAGATCTTCCTCGAGGAAGGTTTCGACATCATCGAAAACTCCGGCGCCGCGCTGCTGCGCTGGCAGGCCGAGCCGGGCAATCGTCAGGAAGTGGAAACCCTGCTGCGCGATCTGCACACCCTCAAGGGCGGCGCGCGGATGGTCGAGATCGGACCGATCGGCGACCTCGCCCATGAGCTGGAGTACCTTTACGAAAGTCTTTCCAGCGGCGCTTTGCAGCCGTCGCCGGAGCTGTTTGCACTGGTGCAGCGCGGGCATGACCGCTTGGCGCAAATGCTCGATGGCGTGCGCGCCGGGCAACCGTGTCCGCCAGCGGATCGGCTGATCAACGCGATCCAGAATTTCAGCCACCCGGTGACGCTGGAAACGCCGCCATTGCTGCCTGTGCCGGTCAAGACTGACGCGGCGCCGCCGACTGCCGAAGCGGGCGCGGACATGGTCAAGGTCTCCGCCGAACTGCTCGACGAATTGGTCAATCTGGCCGGGGAAACCTCGATCTTCCGTGGTCGTATCGAACAGCAGGTCAACGACGCACAAATTGCCCTGAACGAGATGGAAACCACCATCGAACGGATGCGCGATCAGTTGCGCCGGCTCGACACGGAAACCCAGGGGCGGATTCTCAGCCGCCAGCAAGTCGATGCCGAACGCCTCGGTTACGAAGAATTCGATCCGCTGGAAATGGACCGCCATTCGCAGTTGCAGCAATTGTCGCGGGCGCTGTTCGAATCCGCCTCCGACTTGCTCGACCTCAAGGAAACCCTCGACCGCCGCAATCACGATGCCGAGAACCTGTTGCAGCAACAGGGCCGCATCAACACCGAATTGCAGGAAGGCCTGATGCGTACGCGCATGGTGCCGTTCGAGCGCATGTTGCCGCGCCTCAAACGCATCGTCCGCCAGGTGGCTGAAGAGCTGAATAAAGACGTCGCGTTTGTCATCGGCAACGCTGAAGGCGAGATGGATCGCAATGTGCTCGAACGCATGGCCGCGCCGCTGGAACACATGCTGCGCAATGCCGTCGACCACGGTCTGGAGTCCGCCGAGGTGCGGCTGGCAGCGGGTAAACCGGCGCAAGGGCAGATCAGCCTCGACCTGTCCCGCGAGGGCGGCGACATTGTTTTCGATATTCGCGATGACGGCGCCGGGGTGCCGCTGGAAGCGGTGCGGCGCAAGGCGATCAAGCGTGGCATGCTCGCGCCGGAAGCGGAGATCAGCGACCGCGACGTGTTGCAGTTCATCCTTCAGCCGGGATTCTCGACCGCCGAAAAAATCACGCAGATTTCCGGGCGCGGGGTCGGCATGGACGTGGTACACGAAGAGGTGCGGCAGCTCGGCGGCAGCATGAGCATCGACTCGGTGGCGGGGCAGGGCGTGCATTTCCGTATTCGGCTGCCGTTCACCGTGTCGGTCAACCGCGCGTTGATGGTGCAGTGCGGGGAAGATCAATATGCGATTCCGCTGAACACCATCGAAGGCATCGTCCGCGTGTTGCCGAATGACCTGGAGGGGCACTTCCGGGTTGATCCGCCGCGCTACCAATACGGCGGCCAGACCTATGAACTGTGCTACCTCGGCGAACTGCTGAAAACCGCGCCACGGCCGAAACTACTCGGCCAGAACCTGCCGTTGCCGGTGCTGCTGGTGCACTACAACGACCGGCGCATCGCGGTGCTGGTGGATACCATGGCCGGCACCCGCGAGATCGTGGTCAAGAGCCTTGGCGCCCAATTCGCGGCAGTGCAGGGCGTGTCCGGGGCGACGATTCTCGGCGATGGCCGGGTGGTGCTGATTCTCGATTTGCTCGCACCGATCCGCGCCATGCAGGCACGCATTGCGCCGACGCCAACGCTGCCGGAGATCGACAGCGAACCGCACAAACCGCTGCTGGTGATGGTGGTCGACGACTCGGTCACCGTGCGCAAGGTCACCAGTCGTTTGCTCGAACGCCACGGCATGAACGTGCTGACCGCCAAGGACGGGGTCGACGCCATGCTGCTGCTCGAAGAGCACATGCCCGACCTGATGCTGCTCGACATCGAAATGCCGCGCATGGACGGCTTCGAAGTCGCCACCCAAGTGCGCAACGACGAACGCCTGCAACACCTGCCGATCATCATGATCACCTCGCGCACCGGGCAGAAACACCGCGACCGCGCGATGGCGATTGGCGTCAACGACTACCTCGGCAAGCCGTATCAAGAGTCGGTGCTGCTTGAAAGCATTGCCCAGTGGAGCAAGAAACATGCATGAGCGCCGGCATAATCAGCGCAGCAGCCAACTCACTGGTCTGTTGTTGCCGTTGGCGGATCGCAATTTGATCCTGCCTAACGTCGCTGTCGCTGAGCTGATTGATTACCAGGCCAGCGCCTTCGATCTGGATACGCCGCCGTGGTATCTCGGCAAGGTTACGTGGCGGGAGCGGCAGATTCCGTTGCTGAGTTTTGAATCGGCGTGCGGGCAGAAAATCGTTATTGGCGAGCGCGCGCGGATCGTGATTTTGAATGCGCTGGGCGGATTGCCGGAGTTGAAGTTCATTGCGCTGCTGGTGCAGGGGATTCCGCGGTCGTACAAGCTTGATAGTCAGTTGAGTTATGTCGACGTGCCGTTGTGTGCGCTGGAGCAGGCGGCGGTGCAGGTGGGGGAGCAGGTGGCGAAGGTGCCGGATTTGTTGGGGCTGGAGAGGTTGTTGGTGGAGGCGGGGCTGGTTCACTGATCCAGAGTTTTGATCGTTCCCACGCTCCGCGTGGGAATGCAGCCCGGGACGCTCCGCGTCCCAAAAAGCCGAACGCGGAGCGTCCGTTGAGGCATTCCCACGCAGAGCGTGGGAACGATCATCGGCGGGCTGATCCAGCCTTTTCGGTACTGCGACTGGCCTCTTCGCGAGCAGGCTCGCTCCCACAGTTGATCTTCAGTGATCCCGGATTTTGCGTACGACACAGACCCCCTGTGGGAGCGAGCCTGCTCGCGAAAGCGCCAGTCGTAGCACTGAGTTCCGACAGACAAATCCTCAATCTCTGTGCGCAATAAACGCCTTTCAGTCGCGTTGTTTAAAGACACTAGGTGTTACGGCTCCCTAGCCTACAAATCCTTGCGCCGCTGCCTACGCATGCACCAGAATCCGCCGGCTTGTGCGCCTTGGGCATGCTGCGTAACTTGATTCCGTCACTGATTTCCAGTGATCGGGTTTAGCAGCCCGTGGTTAATCTAAGGGTGCACATGCATCATCGTCAGGCTCCGCGCCTGTATTCGATGGCGGCTGTGCGCAGGGCGCTTCGGCGCGCCGGCTTCCTTAGGTTCCCCGGTCTGCTAACCTGCGTTCAGCTGCCACCCCTTCTTTTAGCAGAGAAGCGGTTCCAGCTTTATTTCGGAACCTGAAGATGATTAAACCAACGCCTAACCCCCCGCTCGCAGACCCGGCATCCCCTTACGAATCCCCCGATTCGAAGAAATTCCACGAAGCCGCCGAACGCGCCCTCGACCATTATCTCGGTCCGACCAACGCCGATCTGATGGCCACGCCCTACACCCCCAACACGCTGTACATGGCCAACCCCAATGCCGACACCGAATCGCTGTTGGCCGACGCCAGCGAAACCCTCGGTTCGGCTACGGTGATGCTCAACAACCATGCGGCAATGGTGGAGGGTACGCACCGCAAGACTGTGCAGGGTATTGCGCAGGTGGTGATGGTGGCGGAGATGGCCGTCAATCGTTTGTTGGACAGATTAGTACCGACTGAGTAGCGAAAAAGCTGACCCTCACCCCAGCCCTCTCCCGGAGGGAGAGGGGGCCGACCGAGGTGTCTGGCGTCATACATCGACCTGAAAAACCGAGTCGATTATGGGTTTGGTAAAGCGAGTCGATTATGGATTCGGTAAAGCACGATCAGGTCGGCGTATCCCTTGAGCATCCCCCAATCGGTCCCCTCTCCCCCCGGGAGAGGGCTAGGGTGAGGGCGGCTCTTGATCGTTACCCTGAGCGTAATGATTCACCACTGCGCTTGATTGATGCCCCCACCCCACACGCCTACCTTAGCTCCACGACAGCGAAACCCGTGGAGTGAGCATGACAACAACAATTTCCCCCGACTCGCGCTGGACGCGGCGGCGCGATGAGAAGCAGCGCCGCCTCGACAAGGTGCGCGGGCTGGCCGACGGTGTGGTGTTGCCCACCGACAAGATCGTCGCCGCGCTCGAAGCGCTGATCCACCCCGGCGACCGTGTGGTACTCGAGGGCAACAACCAGAAGCAAGCGGATTTCCTTTCGCGCTCACTGGCCAAGGCAGACCCGGAAAAGCTCCACGACCTGCACATGATCATGCCCAGCGTCGGCCGCTCCGAGCACCTCGATCTGTTCGAACGCGGCATCGCCCGCAAGCTGGATTTCTCCTTCGCCGGCACCCAGAGCCTGCGCATCAGCCAGTTACTCGAAGACGGCCTGCTAGAAATCGGCGCGATCCACACTTACATCGAACTCTATGCACGGCTGGTGGTGGACCTGATCCCCAACGTCGTGCTCTCGGCCGGGTTTATGGCCGACCGCTCCGGCAACATCTACACCGGCCCCAGTACCGAAGACACCCCGGCATTGATCGAACCGGCCGCGTTCAGCGACGGCATCGTCATCGTCCAGGTCAACCAATTGGTCGACGACGTCAGCGAGCTACCACGCGTTGATATTCCCGCCTCATGGGTCGATTTCGTCGTGGTCGCCGACAAGCCGTTCTACATCGAACCGCTGTTCACCCGCGACCCGCGCCACATCAAGCCTGTGCACGTGTTGATGGCGATGATGGCGATTCGCGGCATCTACGAAAAACACAACGTGCAGTCGCTCAACCACGGCATCGGTTTCAACACCGCCGCCATCGAATTGATCCTGCCGACCTACGGCGAATCCCTCGGCCTAAAAGGCAAGATCTGCCGCAACTGGACGCTCAACCCGCACCCGACGTTGATCCCGGCGATCGAGAGCGGCTGGGTCGAAAGCGTGCATTGCTTCGGCACCGAACTGGGCATGGAAAACTACATCGCCGCGCGCCCGGACGTGTTCTTCACCGGCCGCGACGGTTCGCTGCGTTCCAACCGGATGTTCTGCCAACTCGCCGGGCAATACGCGGTGGATCTGTTTATCGGCGCGACGCTGCAAGTCGATGGCGATGGCCATTCCTCAACCGTGACCCGAGGCCGCCTCGCCGGTTTCGGCGGTGCGCCGAACATGGGCCACGACCCGCGCGGTCGCCGTCACGGCACCCCGGCGTGGCTGGACATGCGTCACGATGATTCGCAGCAACCGATGCTCGAACGCGGCAAGAAACTCGTGGTGCAGATGGTTGAGACGTTCCAGGAGGGCGGCAAACCGACCTTCGTCGAAACCCTCGACGCCGTGGAAGTGGCGAAGAAAAGCGGCATGCCGCTGGCGCCGATCATGATTTACGGCGACGACGTCACCCACCTGCTCACCGAAGAAGGCATCGCCTACCTGTACAAGGCGCGCTCGCTGGAAGAGCGCCAGGCGATGATTGCAGCGGTCGCCGGCGTCACCGCCATCGGCCTGCGCCACAACCCGAAAGACACCGAACGCATGCGCCGCGAAGGCCTGATCGCCTTGCCCGAAGACCTCGGTATCCGCCGCACCGACGCCAACCGCGAACTGCTCGCGGCGAAGAGCGTGGCCGATCTGGTCGAGTGGTCCGGCGGCCTGTACAACCCGCCCGCCAAATTCAGGAGCTGGTAATGCACGCACTTAACCTGCAAGCGAAACCGCTGTCTCTGGCTGATCGATTGGCTGATCTGGCGGTGGACGCGTTGATTGACGAAGCGGATCTGTCGCCGAAACCGGCGCTGGTCGACCGTCGCGGCAATGGCGCCCACACCGATTTGCACTTGGGTCTGATGCACGCTTCGGCGCTGTCGTTGTGGCCGGCGTTCAAAGAGATGGCCGAAGCGGCGGTTGAAATCGGTGACGTCGATTCAACGTTACGCGAAGCGATTGGCCGGATTGGTCGTGAAGGTGAGCAATCGATGCTCGCGACCACCAACGGTGTGAACACCCATCGCGGGGCGATCTGGGCCTTGGGTCTGTTGGTGACGGCCGCTGCACTGGAACCGCAATCTTCCAGCGCCAACGCGGTATCTCTGCGCGCCGCGCGCCTAGCCTTACTAGATGACCGCTACGCACCAAAACCACTGAGCCACGGCGCCCAAGTCGCCCTGCGTTACGGCGCCCGTGGCGCTCGTGAAGAAGCACAACTCGGCTTCCCTTCGGTGTTGCAACGCGGTCTGCCACAACTCAAACGCAGCCGCGCCAACGGCCACGGCGAACAGAACGCCCGGCTCGACGCGTTGCTCGCGATCATGACTGACCTCGCCGACACCTGCGTGCTCTACCGCGCTGGCGAAGAGGGCCTGCACGCCATGCAGTCCGGCGCGCAAGCGGTGCTCGACGCCGGTGGCAGCGCCAGCCTCAGCGGTCGCCGCCGGCTGCACGAACTCGATCAACAACTCATCGCATTGAATGCCTCGCCCGGTGGCGCCGCCGACTTGCTCGCCGCGACGCTGCTGCTCGACCGTATTGAGCGCGACGGCATCCTTCAGGGAGCGTTTTGATGGAAACCCTATCGTTTGAATTCCCCGCCGGGCAGCCGCCACGCGGTCGCGCGCTGGTCGGTTGTGTCGGTTCGGGTGATCTGGAAGTGCTGATCGAACCGGGTCTGGCCGGCAAGCTGACGATCAATGTGCAGACCTCGGTCAACGGCGCACAGCTGCGTTGGCAGCACCTGTTTGCGCGGATGTTCGACGGCACCACGCCGCCGGCGATGGCCATCGACATACACGATTTCGGCGCGACGCCGGGGGTGGTGCGCTTGCGTCTGGAACAAGGTTTCGAGGAGGTCGGCCATGACTGACAGCGCCGCGCTTCTCCATAAACACAGCTTCGTCGAACTCGGCGCGCGACAACGGGCGCAAGCCCTGCTCGATGCCGGCAGCTTTCGCGAATTGCTCGATCCGTTTCAACGGGTAATGTCGCCGTGGCTTGAACGCCAAGGCGTAGTGCCGCAGGCCGATGACGGTGTGGTGATTGCCAAGGGCAGCCTCGACGGTTTGCCGGTGGTGATTGCCGCGATTGAAGGCGCGTTTCAGGGTGGCAGCCTTGGCGAAGTCGGCGGGGCGAAGATTGCCGGCGCGCTGGAGCTGGCGGCTGAAGACAACCGCAAAGGCATCCCGACTCGGGCGGTGTTGTTGCTGGAAACCGGTGGTGTGCGCTTGCAGGAAGCCAACCTCGGGCTGGCGGCGATTGCCGATATTCACGCGGCGATTGTCGATTTGCAGCAGTACCAACCGGTGGTTGGCGTGGTCGCCGGCAGCGTCGGTTGTTTCGGCGGCATGTCGATTGCGGCGGCGCTGTGCAGCTATCTATTGGTGACTCAGGAAGCACGCCTCGGCTTGAATGGCCCGCAGGTGATCGAGCAGGAAGCCGGGATCGAGGAATACGACTCCCGCGACCGGCCCTTCATCTGGAGTCTGACCGGTGGCGAGCAGCGGTTTGCCAGTGGTCTGGTGGATCGTTATGTCGCCGATGACGTGGCGAAGATTCGTCAGCAGGTTGGTGAATTGCTCGAGCAAGGTTTGCCAGCGAAACCACGCAGCCAGCGCGCCGAATGGTTCCTGCAACGCCTGAGCAGTCTGAACACTGACCCGCAAATCGAACCGTCGGTGGTTCGCGATCTGTATCGAGGAGAGCGCTCATGAGCGGCTATTCATTGCGCGGTTTGAACTGGTTCAACGCCCTGAGCGCCGGGGCGAAAGCGGTAGAGGGTTTGCCGCCATCGTTAAAGGTTGCCGATGGTGAGCTAGGGCGTTTTATCGCTGTGGTGGCTGATCCGGACAATCGTTTTCCGCGTGCTCGCAATGGCGAAGTCGGGTTGCTTGAGGGCTGGGGTCTGGCCAAGGCTGTGGATGATGCGATCAGCGCTGACCGCGATAAAGCGCAGAAGCGCCCGATCATCGCCATCGTCGATGTGCCGAGCCAGGCTTATGGTCGGCGCGAAGAAGCGCTTGGCATTCATCAGGCGCTGGCCGGTGCGGCGGACAGTTATGCCCGCGCACGTTTGGCTGGGCATCCGGTGATTGCGTTGCTGGTCGGTAAGGCGATGTCCGGAGCGTTTCTGGCTCACGGTTATCAGGCCAATCGTTTGATTGCGCTGCGTGATCCGGGCGTGATGGTGCATGCGATGGGCAAGGCTTCGGCGGCGCGGGTGACGTTGCGCAGTGTTGAAGAGTTGGAAGCGCTGGCCGCCAGCGTGCCGCCGATGGCTTATGACATCGACAGCTACGCCAGCCTCGGATTGCTCTGGGAAACCCTGTCGGTGGAGAAGATTGAGCAGCCGACGGCGGAAGATCTATCAAGAGTCAACGAGTGCCTCAAACAAGCCATCGGCGATATTTCCAGTACTGATCTGAGCAATCGCCTCGGCGCGAAAAATCGTGCGGCCTCCAGCAAGGTTCGCGAACTGCTGAGGGCGCAGTGGTGAACACGCCTCTGGCTCACGACCTGCTCTGGGGCATGACCCCGGCGCAGTTGCCGGCGGATGTGCCGCAGTGGGCAGTCGAGTCGCTGGCCGCCGGGCAACCGGTGGTGGTACGGCGCGCGTTGAGCGATGAGGGTTCTATCGCAGTCGGCGTGCGCGGTGTATTGCGCGAGCAGCGGTTGGCGGCGTTTATGGCGGTTGATTCGATTGCCTGTCGGGTCAGCCCCGAAGCGCTGTGTCACGTCGACTGCGAGCGCGATCTGCCGGTCATGCACGCACTCAAACAACTGCGGCCAATGCTCGACGATTGCGGTTGGATCTGGGGTGTCAGCGGCAGTGTCGGGTTTGAATTGGCCAGTGGTTTTACCGCGATGCACGCGGCCAGTGATCTCGATCTGATTCTGCGTACACCGCAGATGATCACGCGTAATCAGGCTCGTAAATTCGTAGAGATTTTTGATCAAGCCGAGTGCCGGATCGACATGCAGTTGCAGACGCCGTTCGGTGCTGTGGCATTGCGCGAGTGGGCCAGCGGATCGGCACGCGTGCTGCTGAAAAACGAGTATCAGGCCTGTTTGGTGACTGACCCGTGGAACCCGCAGGAGCAGGCAGCGTGAGCAGTCTGCTGGTGTTCCCCGGCCAGGGTGCGCAGCAAGCGGGCATGCTTCAGCGTTTGCCTCGGGAATCGTTGACCGAGGCCAGTGATGTGCTCGGTGAAGATGTATCGCTGCTGGATTCCAGTGCAGCGTTGCGCACGACAAGGGCGGTTCAGCTCTGTTTGCTGATCGCTGGAGTCGCCGCTTCTCGGCAATTATTGCAGGACGGACTCACGGCGGATTATGTCGCCGGCCTGTCCATCGGTGCTTACCCGGCAGCAGTGGTTGCCGGTGCCTTGAGCTTCAGCGATGCGCTACATCTGGTCAGCCTGCGCGGCGAACTGATGCAACAGGCTTATCCACAGGGCTACGGCATGACCGCGATCATCGGCCTGCAATTATCCACAGTCGAAACGCTGCTGGCGCAGGTGCACAGCGAGGATGCGCCGGTGTATCTGGCCAACATCAACGCCGATAACCAAGTGGTGATTGCCGGCAGCGACAAGGCCATGCAAACCGTGGCCGAACTGGCGCGCAGTCGTGGTGCCGGCTTGGCGAAACGTCTGGCAGTGAGCGTGCCGTCGCACTGCCCATTGCTGGAAAAACCGGCGCAAACCCTCGCCGAAGCTTTCGCCAAAATTGAACTGAAAACCCCTCGGGTCGCCTACCTGAGCGGCAGTCGCGCGCGCCCTGTGAGCAAAGTAGAAGCGCTGCGCGACGACCTCACCTTCAACATGTGCCGCGTGGTGGATTGGCGCGGCACCGTACAAAGCGCCTACGAGCGCGGTGTGCGTCTACAAATCGAACTGCCGCCTGGTGCGGTACTGACCGGGCTGGCGCGCCGGGTGTTCGAACAAGGCACCGTCACTGCCTTCGACAGTGCGCGTCTCGACACCCTGCAAGCGCTGTTGCGTGAGGAGGGTGGCCGCCAACTCTAAAACCGCCGACTCATGCTTCGAACAACAAAAACAACATTCGACGATGCACTTTGAGGACTACAACAATGATTATTTACGGTGTGGCGTTTCTCGCCTTTTGTACGCTGGTGGGTATCTGGGTCGGTGAACTGCTCGGCAAGCTGATCGGCGTGCCGGCCAACGTCGGCGGCGTCGGCATTGCGATGCTGCTGTTAATCGGCCTCGGCAGTTATCTCAATAAAAGCGGCTGGCTCAAGGGCAAGACCGAGCAGGGCGTCGAGTTCTGGAGCGCCATCTACATTCCGATCGTGGTCGCCATGGCCGCGCAGCAAAACGTCTATGGCGCGCTGAAGGGCGGGCCGATGGCGATTCTTGCCGGCACCCTCGCTGTGGTGATCGCTTTTGCCCTGGTGCCCGTGCTGACACGCATGGGCAACAAGGAGCAGACCCCGATCGCTCCAGCCAAGACTGCGGGGTAAGCGCCATGTACGAATCAATGATGAAAGTCATCACCGGCTACGGTTTGATCAGCGGGTTTCTGATTGTCGGGCTGACCATGTGGGTCTCCTACTGGATGTCCAACACCTTTACCAAGGGTCGTTTGCACGGCTCGGCAATCGCCATTCTGCTGGGGCTGGTGCTGTCGTATGTCGGCGGTGCACTAACCGGTGGGCAGAAAGGCGTGGTGGATATTCCGTTGTTGTCGGGCATCGGTTTGCTCGGTGGTGCGATGCTGCGCGATTTCGCGATTGTGGCCACGGCCTTCGGCGTGAGTGTCGATGAGCTGAAACGTGCAGGATTCGTTGGGGTACTGGCGCTGTTTGTCGGCGTAGGCACGTCGTTCGTGGCGGGTGTTGGTGTGGCGATGGCGTTCGGTTATACCGATGCCGTTAGCCTGACCACTATTGGTGCCGGCGCGGTGACCTACATCGTCGGCCCGGTGACCGGTGCGGCGATTGGCGCCAGTTCCGAGGTCATGGCGTTGTCGATTGCAGCGGGGTTGATCAAGGCGATTCTGGTGATGGTCATGACGCCGTTCGTGGCGCCGATGATTGGCCTGAACAATCCACGCAGCGCGGTGATTTTTGGCGGGCTGATGGGCACGTCCAGTGGTGTGGCCGGCGGGTTGGCGGCGACCGATCCGAAACTGGTGCCTTATGGGTGTCTGACGGCGGCGTTTTATACCGCGCTCGGGTGTTTGCTTGGGCCTTCACTGCTGTTTTTGGCGATGCGCGGGTTGATGGGGTAGCCGCCGTAAAAGCTGCCCTCACCCTAGCCCTCTCCCGGAGGGAGAGGGGACTGACCGCGTTGGATGTTGGAGGTACGCCGACCTGTAAGTCCTGAGTCGAACTCAGGCTTGAAACCCACGGAGATCTGCTCCCTTTCCCCCTCTACCCTTTGGCGGAGAGGGGACTGACCGCGGTGGATGTTGGAGGTACGTCGACCTGAAAGTCCTGAGTCGAACTCAGGCTTGAAACCCACGGAGATCTGCTCCCTTTCCCCCTCTACCCTTTGGCGGAGAGGGGACTGACCGCGGTGGATGTTGGAGGTACATCGACCTGAAATTCCTGAGTCGAACTCAGGCTTTGAAACCCATGGAGATCTGCTCCCTTTCCCCCTCGCCCCCTTGGGGGAGAGGGCTGGGGTGAGGGGGTAAGCTCTTGATCTGCTGTTAATCCGCCAACTGCCGATTCGCATACATCCGACACTCCGCCAACAACGCCAGCAAATTCGGATCCCTCTCCTTGGCCTTCAAAAACACCACCCCAATGTGCTGCTGCAACCGGTACTTCTCCTGCAACGGAATCAGCTTCACCCGGTTCTCATACACCGCCGCAATCCTTCCCGGCAGTAACGCATAACCCACCCCCGAGCTGACCATGCTCAGCAGCGTGAAGATGTCATTCACCTGCATCGCCACCTTCGGCTCGAACCCCGCCTGCTTGAATACCCGGTTACCGTCCTGATGCGTGGCAAAGCCCTGGGTCAGCGTGATAAACGTTTCATCGCGCACCTCGGCCAGATCCACTTCACTGCGTTGCGCGAACTTTGAGTCCGCCGGGGTGGCGAGGAAGATATCGTCGGAAAACAGCGCGATCTGCTCGCAATCCGGGTCGTTGACGCTGTCGTCCAGCGATACCAGAATCGCGTCGACTTCCATGTTTTTCAGCTTGTAGAGCAGGTCGATGTTCGAGCCGAGGATCAGATCGATGTTGAGTTCACTGCGGCGAATCTTCAGGCCCATGATCAGTTGCGGCACGGTTTTCACGGTCAGTGAGTACAGCGAGCCGAGTTTGAAGCGTTCGGCAGAGAACCCGGCGGCTTCGCGGGTCAGGCGTACGCTTTCGACAACGTCGTTGATCAGCTTCTGCGCGCGCTCCTCCAATACATAGGCACTTTCCAGCGGCGTCAGGTTGCGGCCTTCGTGTTTGAACAGCGGGCAGCGCAGGGCGCTTTCCAGCGAGTGAATCGCGCGGTGCACGCTGACGTTGCTGGTCTGCAACTCGGCAGCGGCGCGGGCGAGGTTGCCGGTGCGCATGAAAGCGAGGAACACCTCGAGTTTTTTCAGGGTCAATTCTTCGTCGATCAGCATGGCGCGGACTCTTTTTGGAATGCGTCGATTGTGCCTTGAAGATCAAAAGATCGCAGCCTTCGGCAGCTCCTACATTGGAATGCGTTGGAAGGTAGGAGCTGCCGCAGGCTGCGATCTTTTGATTGCGCTTTTACGCTCAAGGCCCGAGCCTTGCGCGCTGCGGTAACGAATGTGAGGTGAGCAATACATGTATCACGGAGAAAAACTCAACGCCTGGACGCATCTGGTCGGGGCAGTGGCAGCGTTTATCGGCGGCGTCTGGATGCTGGTGATCGCCAGCCTCGACGGCAGCCCGTGGAAGATTGTCAGTGTGGCGATTTACGCTTTCACCCTGCTGGTGCTTTACAGCGCTTCAACCGTGTACCACAGCGTGCGCGGGCGCAAGAAAGCGATCATGAAGAAGGTTGATCACTTTTCGATCTACCTGTTGATTGCCGGCAGTTACACGCCGTTCTGCCTGGTGACCCTGCGCGGGCCGTGGGGCTGGACGTTGTTCGGGATTGTCTGGGGGCTGGCGCTGATTGGCATCCTGCAGGAAATCAAACCGCGTTCGGAAGCGCGGATTCTGTCGATCGTGATTTACGCGGTGATGGGCTGGATTGTGTTGGTGGCGGTCAAGCCGCTGATTGCGGCGCTGGGTACGACAGGTTTTGCCTGGCTGGCGTCGGGCGGGGTTTTGTATACGGTGGGGATTATCTTTTTTGCCCTCGATCACCGGCTGCGGCATGCGCATGGGATCTGGCATTTGTTCGTGATTGCCGGGAGTTTTCTGCACTTTGTCGCGATCTTGTTTTATGTCCTCTAGACCGAATCATCCCCAATCCCCTGTGGGAGCGAGCCTGCTCGCGAAGGCGTCAGTCCAACTGATGCTGATGTTGGCTGATACACCGCTTTCGCGAGCAGGCTCGCTCCCACAGTAGATATCCAGTGAACACAAGATTTGTGCGAACTCAGGATCTCTTGTGGGAGCTGGCTTGCCAGCGATGGGGCTTAGAAGTCACCCCAAAGCTGCTGGGCCACCGCCAGCGCAACCACCGGCGCCGTCTCGGTACGCAGCACCCGCGGGCCGAGGCGGGCGGCGTGGAAGCCGTTGCCCTTGGCCTGCTCGACTTCGGCGTCAGTCAAACCGCCTTCAGGCCCGATCAGGAACGCCAGTGTCGCCGGTTTGGCATGACTGACCATTGGCTCAGCCACCGGGTGCAACACCAGCTTCAACTCGGCTTCAGTCTGCTTGATCCAGTCCGCCAACAATACCGGCGGATGAATCACCGGCACCCGCGAACGACCACATTGCTCGCAAGCGCTGATCGCCACCTGACGCCAGTGCAGCAGGCGTTTGTCGGCGCGTTCGTCTTTCAGGCGGACCTCGCAGCGGTCGCTGAAGATCGGCGTAATTTCATTCACGCCCAGCTCGGTGGCTTTCTGAATCGCCCAATCCATCCGCTCGCCACGGGACAAGCCCTGACCGAGGTGGATGTGCAGCGGTGATTCGACCTGACCGGCGAATTGCTCGTCGATCTGCACGGTCACGCGCTTCTTGCCGACTTCCAGCAGGGCGCCGCGAAACTCATGGCCGGAACCGTCGAACAGCTGCACCGCATCGCCCTCGGCCATGCGCAGCACGCGGCTGATGTAATGCGCCTGGGCTTCCGGCAGTTCGTGTTCGCCGGTGCTCAGGGGGGCGTCGATAAAGAAGCGGGACAGTCTCATTTCGGGTCTCTGGAAAGATGTGAATCAGGTGGATCGGTGTCGACTTCATTCGCGAGCAGGCTCGCTCCCACATTTGGAATGCATTCCCCTGTGGGAGCGAGCCTGCTCGCGAAAGCGGCAGCTCAGGCGCCACAAATTTTGAATCAGCCTGGATCGCGGAACCCCGGGTGAAAGTCTTTCGGCACCGCGACGCTGACGCTGTCACGCGTGGCAATGTCGATGCCTTCGCTAGCCACTTCAGCGAGGAAGTCGATCTGCTCCGGGGTGATCACGTACGGTGGCAGGAAATACACCACGCTGCCCAGCGGCCGCAGCAATGCGCCACGCTCCAGGGCATGCTGGAACACCTTCAAACCACGACGCTCCTGCCAAGGGTAGGCCTCTTTCGTGGCTTTATCCTTGACCATCTCGATGGCCAGAACCATGCCGGTCTGACGCACGTCGGACACGTTCGGGTGATCGACCAGATGCGCCGTCGCCGAGGCCATGCGCTGCGCCAGGGCCTTGTTGTTCTCGATGACGTTGTCCTGCTCGAAGATATCCAGCGTCGCCAGCGCCGCCGCACACGCCAGCGGGTTGCCGGTGTAGCTGTGCGAATGCAGGAACGCGCGCAAGGTCGGATAGTCGTCGTAGAACGCGCTGTAGACCTCATCGGTGGTCAGGCACGCGGCCAACGGCAGGTAGCCGCCGGTCAGGGCCTTCGACAGGCAGAGGAAGTCCGGACGAATGCCGGCCTGTTCACAGGCAAACATGGTCCCGGTGCGGCCAAAGCCAACGGCGATTTCGTCGAGAATCAGGTGCACGCCGTAACGGTCGCAGGCCTCGCGCAGCAGCTTGAGATAAACCGGGTGATACATGCGCATGCCGCCGGCGCCCTGAATCAACGGCTCGACGATCACTGCCGCGACGCTGTCATGATTTTCTGCCAAGGTCTGTTCCATGGCGGCAAACATGTTGCGCGAGTGTTCTTCCCAGCTCATGCCCTCGGGGCGCCCGTAGCAATCCGGGCTCGGCACTTTGATGGTGTCCATCAGCAGCGCTTTGTAGGTTTCGGTGAACAGCGGCACGTCGCCGACCGCCATCGCCGCCATGGTTTCGCCGTGGTAACTGTTGGTCAGGGTGACGAAGCGCTTCTTGTTCGGCTGACCACGATTGAGCCAGTAGTGAAAGCTCATTTTCAGCGCGACTTCGATGCAGGACGAACCGTTATCGGCGTAGAACACCCGATTCAGGCCTTCCGGGGTCATCTTCACCAGACGCTCGGACAGCTCAATCACTGGTTGATGGCTGAAGCCGGCGAGAATCACGTGCTCGAGTTGATCGACCTGATCCTTGATGCGCTGGTTGATGCGCGGGTTGGCGTGGCCAAACACGTTGACCCACCAGGAGCTGACGGCGTCGAGGTAGCGCTTGCCTTCGAAGTCTTCAAGCCAGACGCCTTCACCGCGCTTGATCGGGATCAGCGGCAGCTGTTCGTGGTCTTTCATCTGGGTGCAGGGATGCCACAACACCGCGAGGTCGCGTTGCATCCACTGGTTATTCTGGCCCATTTACAGTCTCCTCGAGGCGGCTCGCGTCAGGCGCGGGCAAACAATCGCGCAAGCCTATGCAATGCGTCGCGTGGGAACAACCCATTGTGTCGATTGAGCTACTTTGTATGAGCCGATAGACGTCGCTGGCGGCGTTTTGATGGCTAACGTATTCTTCGCGGTTCTTTGGGTCGTCTGACCCGCAAAACTGCTTTTTCCTACGTGTATTTCCGGAGTTCGCTGAATGTCTGTCGGTTGGCTGCGCGCCTGTGCGCTGGTGATGTTGGGGCTGTTCAGCGTTACAGCGCTGGCCAAGGATAAAACTGCAATCGTGATCGGCGGCGGCCTGTCGGGCCTGACTGCCGCTTATGAACTGCAAAACAAAGGCTGGCAGGTCACCCTGCTGGAAGCCAAACCTAGTCTGGGCGGGCGCTCGGGCATGGCCACCAGCGAGTGGATCGGCAACGACAAGACGCAGCCAGTGCTGAACAAGTACGTCTCGACCTTCAAGCTGGGCACCACGCCGGCCCCTGAGTTCGTGCGGACCCCGGGCTATCTGATCGACGGCGAGTATTTCTCTGCCGCCGATCTGGCGACCAAGCAGCCGGCCACCGCCGATGCCTTGAAGCGCTATCAAAAAACCCTCGATGATCTGGCGCGTTCGATCGACGATCCGCAAAACCCGGCGGCGACCAGCACCCTGCACGCGCTGGACCAGATCACCGTATCGAGCTGGCTCGACAAGCAGAACCTGCCGGCCACTGCACGTCAGTTGATCAACCAGGACATCCGCACCCACTACGACGAACCTTCGCGTCTGTCGCTTCTGTATTTCGCGCAGCAGAACCGCGTCTATCGCGGCATCTCCGACCGTGACCTGCGTGCTTCGCGTCTGGTCGGCGGCAGCCAGGTGCTGGCGCAGGCCTTCGTCAAACAGATCAAAACCATCAAGACCAACTCGCCGGTGTCGGCGATCACTCAGGACAAGGACGGCGTGACCGTCAAGGTCGGCGCTGTTGGCTATCAGGCCGACTACGTGGTGTTGGCCGTGCCATTGCGCGCGCTGAACAAGATTGCTTTGACCCCGGCGCTGGATGCCCAGCACATGGCCGCGATCAAAGGCACCAACTACGGTTGGCGCGACCAGATCATGCTGAAGTTCAAGACGCCGGTGTGGGAAAGCAAGGCGCGCATGTCCGGCGAGATCTACAGCAACACCGGCCTCGGCATGTTGTGGATCGAACCTGCGCTGAAGGGCGGCGCCAACGTGGTGATCAACCTGTCCGGCGACAATGCCCGTGTGATGCAGGCGTTCGGCGACAAACAGATGGTCGATCAGGTGCTGATCCGCCTGCACGCGTTTTATCCACAGGCCCGAGGCTCGTTCACCGGGTATGAAATCCGTCGCTATAGCACCGACCCGTCGATGGGTGGCGCGTACCTGGCTTACGGCCCGGGCCAGATCAGCAAGTTCTGGCGCCTGTGGGAACGTCCGCTGCAACGCGTGACCTTCGCCGGCGAACACACCGACACCTTGTACCCGGGCACTCTGGAAGGCGCGCTGCGCACCGGTCAGCGGGCGGCGAGTCAGGTTGAAGATCTGGCGGCGGGCAAATCGTTCGAACCGGCGAAAGTGCTGCCGGCTGCAGCAGCGGCTGGCGCGGCGGGTGCCGTGGCGGCGAAGAAGGGCAACTTCTTCAGCAACCTGTTTGGTGGTTCGGATGACGAGAAGAAGCCTGAGCCTGCGAAGGCACCAGAGCCTGCTCCTGCTCCGGTAGCGCCAGCACCTGCACCGACCCCGGCACCTGCGCCCGCTCCGGTGGAAGCGCCGAAGCCAGCGACTCCGGTGAAAGCTGAGCCAGCGAAGAAAGCGGCAGCCAAGCCTGCGGCGAAGAAGCCTGCGGCTAAAACCGAGACGAAAAAGCCTGCGGCGAAACCGGCAGCGAAAAAGGCTGAGCCGGCGAAGAAGCCAGCGGCCAAGCCTGCTGCCACCACTGAGACGAAGGCGCAGTAAGCCTTTGCTTCAATAAAAAACGCGGCCAAATGGGCCGCGTTTTTTTTGCCAGAAGCACACACTTCAATCCTTCCCTGTGCAGTCTCAATGCTTACCGCTGCGCAGGACAATTCCCACAAAACAATCAGAACGAAATGATAGCGGCTGCCTGATCTCCAAATTTATGCTTGAAAAAATTGGAGGCGCTCGATGAAAACGCTAACGGTAGTACTTTTGTTAATGACACTTTCCGGCTGTGCCAATGGGCGTTTCTTTCCAGGTGGATATAATGCTGAACTTGCCCATCACTGCAAGATAGATCCCTATAGTGCCGATTGCTTGCAGCCGCCACCGCTTTTCACCAACTGATCAATCAAAAGAGCGGTGACCTGTTAAAAGTCCCATTTATAGAACTCGGTGCCGTTCGGTAACTTTCTGAGCCATCGTTGCTTGGGTTTTCGAATCCGCCCGGGGACAAAACCGAATCGAGACCAACGCAGGTTGCCGTTGCGCTGGTCGTAAATGACCAGATTGCCATCGTCCTGCATCGTCAGGTAAGTGTTGTACCACAGTGACTTTTCGAGGCTGTGGGTGCTTTCGGCAATCCATAGTCGCCGTCTGGAGGGGTCGAAGAGAAATCCGTTATTACTGACGACAAATTGTAGTGGCTCACGCATCTTCTTTGGATGCAGAGTTGCACTGTAAGGTTGATTGTTGTCGGCAATCCAGACTATTGCTTCACCTTCTTTTATCACCAGGTTGCCATCGCTGTGCAATACCAAACGGTATCGACCATTTTCGGACTGCAAATATTGCCCCGGAGACATTGTCTGGTTTGGCGGTAGCTCGGAAGTGCCGTTCGCTTGAAAGGGGGTATAACGAATAGCCATAGGGGTTTACCTTTTCAATGAATAGTCGAGTCATCATTTGATCAGGTGCAGGCATGCAGTCAGCGATACATAGTTATTGAGTAGAAGTTTCTCTTTCTGCGACCTTTTTGAAATCGTCGCTTGCTCCGGGGGCGAGCTGGACCGGACAGCGAAAGTCGAGCCGCATAACCCGAGCGCTGCGCGGGGAAATCGCCTTTAATCTTTCCTTAACACACCACTTCCAGACTCTTGATCGTATTTCTCGATATTTCAAAGCGAAATTTTCCGCTTTAATTCGATAGATAACTCGCTAGTCTTGGTTCGCAGTTCTCACAGGATTTGGGCAATGCAGCTACGTAACTCTTCTTCGCGCTATGGTTGGGTCAGCATCTTCATGCACTGGGGTGTGGCGCTGGTGGTCTTCGGGCTGTTTGCGCTGGGCCTGTGGATGGTCGGGCTGGATTACTACAGCAGCTGGCGCAAAGACGCGCCGGATCTGCACAAGAGCATCGGTCTGGTGCTGTTGGGTCTGATGGTGTTGCGGGTGCTGTGGCGCTTTATCAGCCCACCGCCGCCGACGCTGCAAAGCTACAGCCGCATGACCCGTATCGGCGCAAAGTTTGGCCACGGGTTTCTGTATCTGGCGCTGTTTGCTGTGATGCTTGCCGGTTACCTGATTTCCACCGCAGACGGTGTCGGGATCCCGGTGTTTGGCCTGTTTGAAGTTCCTGCACTGGTTTCCGGGCTACCGGATCAGGCAGATACCGCTGGGGTGATTCATCTCTGGCTGGCGTGGGCGCTGGTAATTTTTTCCGGTCTCCATGCGTTGGCAGCATTGAAGCACCACTTTATCGATCGTGATGCGACCCTGACACGAATGCTCGGTCGCAAAGCCTGAAGTTCAACCTCGACTCAAAGGAAAAGAAAGCATGTTGAAAAAGACTCTGGCCGCTCTGGCAATCGGTTCTGCACTGCTCTCGGCTGGTCAGGCCATGGCTGCGGATTACAAAATCGACAAGGAAGGCCAGCACGCCTTCGTTGACTGGAAAATCAGCCACCTGGGTTACAGCTTCATCCACGGTACTTTCAAAGACTTCGACGGTACATTCTCGTGGGATTCGGCCAAACCTGAAGCCAGCAAGATCTCGGTTGATGTGAAAACCGCCAGCCTGTGGTCGAACCACGCTGAACGTGACAAGCACATCGCCAGCAAAGACTTCCTGAACGTGGGCGAATTCGCTGACGCCAAGTTCGTCTCTACTGCCGTTAAATCGACCGGTGAAAAGACTGCTGACGTGACTGGCGACCTGACCCTGCACGGCGTGACCAAGCCTGTGACCTTCAAGGCCACGTTCAACGGCGAAGGCAAGGATCCATGGGGCGGCGAGCGCGCAGGCTTCAATGCCAAGACCACCCTCAACCTGAAGGATTTCGGGATCAAGGGCCCAGGTCCTTCCTCGCAAACCGCGGATCTGGATATCTCGCTGGAAGGTGTGAAAGTTAAATAACTTTCGCCCCGCCACAAAAAAACGCCCCCAGTTGAAAGACCGGGGGCGTTTTTTATTGCCCGTCACACACATCCCCTGTGGGAGCGAGCCTGCTCGCGAAGGCGGCGGGTCAATCAGCAATGATGTTGGCTGAATGACCGATTTCGCGAGCAGGCTCGCTCCCACAGGGGATATGCGGTGATTCAGGGGTATTCGCTGTGGCAAAAAAATGCCCCGGCTCTTGCGAGGCGGGGCATCTTTTAGGGCGGCGTTAACTCAGCGATTGCGAGTCAGCAGCGCTGGTTTCTCGCCACGCGGGCGGCTTGGCAGTTGATCGAGCTGCTCAGGCGTCGGGAAGCGGTCGGCTTTCGATTCCTTGTGCATGATCTTCGGGCCGTTGCTGCGCGGGTTCTGCACGGCTGGCTCGCTGCGTGGCTGATCGTCACGGGCCGGACGGCGGTTGCGCGAGGACGAGGCGGAATCGTCGCGACGACCCGACTGACCATCACGCGGTGCGCCGTTGCGCGGGCCGCCGCTGCGTTTGGCTGGCGGGGTGCCGGTGCTCGAGCCGTTGCTGTTGCGCGGACCGTTCTGACGACCCTGCGACTGACCGCCGCGTGGTGCGCCCGAACCTGCGCCAGCACCTTGAGCCGGTGCGCCTGGACGACGGCCGCGACCGCCAGCCGGGGCAGGCTTGGGCACGTAGTCAACGCGGTTGCCGAAGTTATCCACATCGTCGTCGAGGAACTCGTCCGGTGCACGATCAGCCGCCGCACGTGGCGGTTGGCTCGGGCGCTGTTCGCGGGCTGGAGTGCCTTCGCGCGGCTTCTGCTGACGGGCAGGACGCTCGCCACGTTCACCGGCCGGTTTTTCCTTGCCCTTGTCTTTGCCTTTGTCTTTACGACCGCCGCCACCGCCGCCGCCATTCGGCCCGTCGCCGCGTGGGCCACGTGGATTGCGCGGGTTGCGCACGTCCGGACGCTCACGCACTTCCGGCTTCTCGGCTTCAATGGTGCTCGAATCGAAGCCCATCAGGTCGCCGTCGGCGATTTTCTGCTTGGTCATGCGTTCGATGCTTTTCAGCAGTTTTTCTTCGTCCGGCGCGACCAGCGAAATCGCCTCGCCCGAACGACCGGCACGGCCCGTACGGCCGATACGGTGCACATAATCTTCATCGACGTTCGGCAGTTCGAAGTTGACCACGTGTGGCAACTGATCGATGTCCAGACCGCGTGCGGCGATGTCGGTGGCAACCAGGATGCGCACCTGGTTGGCCTTGAAGTCGGCCAGCGCTTTGGTCCGCGCGTTCTGGCTCTTGTTACCGTGGATCGCCACAGCCGGCAGGCCGTGCTTGTCCAGGTACTCGGCCAGACGGTTGGCGCCGTGCTTGGTGCGGGTGAACACCAGCACCTGTTCCCAGGCGCCAGCGGTGATCAGGTGGGCCAGCAGCGCACGTTTGTGGCTGGCCGGCAGACGGAAGACGCGTTGTTCGATGCGCTCGACCGTGGTGTTCGGCGGCGTCACTTCGATGCGTTCCGGGTTGTGCAGCAGCTTGCCGGCGAGGTCGGTGATGTCCTTGGAGAACGTCGCCGAGAACAGCAGGTTCTGACGCTTGGACGGCAGACGCGCGAGGACTTTCTTCACGTCGTGCACGAAGCCCATGTCGAGCATGCGGTCGGCTTCGTCGAGGACGAGGATTTCCACGTGGGACAGGTCAACGCTGCCCTGGCCGCACAGATCGAGCAAACGACCCGGGCAGGCAACGAGCACGTCGACGCCACGGGACATGGCCTGAACCTGTGGGTTCATGCCGACGCCGCCGAAGATGCAGGCGCTGACGAATTTCAGGTCACGGGCGTAGATCTTGAAGCTCTCGTGTACCTGGGCCGCGAGTTCGCGGGTCGGGGTCAGGACCAGTACGCGCGGTTGGCGCGGGCCATGACGCTGGGATTTGTCCGGGTGACCGTTGGGGAACAACCGCTCCAGGATCGGAAGGGCGAAACCGCCGGTTTTACCGGTACCTGTCTGTGCCGCAACCATCAGGTCGCGACCTTGCAACACGGCGGGAATGGCCCGCTGTTGCACCGGAGTAGGCTCGGTATAGCCCGCATCTTCGATGGCGCGGACTAAAGCCTCGGAGAGACCGAGGGAAGCAAAGGACATGAGTAATCCTGTTTTAGTTAGGGCTTGGCCCAATGGGAGTCTTGCCTGGCGCGAATGGCGTTTAAGAGGACGCAATCCCGTCCGGTCCTGCTGCGGTTCCGAAGGCACGTCTGGAGCGCTCGCGCGGGCTGCAAAGCTGCGCTGTAGCGGGTCGAGAGGCCTGTTACGGTTCCGGGCGTCCGGGCGTGAGCCTGGCGGGAACGCCGGAGTATAACAGAGCAATCACTGCGCGCTGCTTTCCTGCTGCTCAACGGTTTTGCGGTTGGCCGTGGCTGAGTTCAGTGAAGGGCCGCCGGCGGGGGCGGCGCCGTAGCGTGCGCTCAGCTCGGCGTAGGCCGGTTCACGCTTGAAGCGCTTGAGCTCGGCGCCAAATCGCTGTACCAGCAAATCCATGCCGGCATTGCGCCGAACCGCGAGAAACTGGCTCTGACGGCTAATAACGGTAGGGTTTTCGCTGATCTGATCGCGAATATTCAGCTCATCAAGCAAATGCTGACCGACGCGGCGATCAGTGATCAGCAAATCGATTCGGCCACGCACCAGTTTGCCGAAATTGGCTTCGTGGGTCGGGGCCGGCTCACGGGTAAACAATGTTGATTCGCTGAAGTCGGGGCTATAGAGATAACCCGGCGAAGTGCCGATGGTCAGGCCTTTGAGTTCTTCGAGTTTGCTGAACGGGTGCGGCCGGTCGTTGGCGTAGAACATCACGAACTCGACGTCCGACAGCGGCTCGCTCGGGTAGAGCAGGGTGGCGTCGCGCTCAGCGCTGTGAAAGATATCCAGAGCACCATCGGCCTGACCGGTTTCAAGCATCGACAGGCAACGCTTCCACGGCAGGAATTGCCATTCGACTTCTATGCCCAGCCGTTTGAAGACGATGGCTGTGGTTTCGTAATCCAGTCCGAGGTTCTTACCGTTCTCTTCATAGACGTAAGGCGCCCATGGCTCGGTGACAATACGCAGTTTCTCGCCTCGAGCGGCGAAGCTCAGGCAAGCAAAAACCAGCACGGCGAATAACTGCGTGATCAAAGGCATGGCTTGAGATTACGACGAGAAACGCGAAAGAGCCAGAAAGTGCCTGCACAAGCTCTGTTTCGGGCCTTCAAACGCAAAAGATCGCAGCCTTCGGCAGCTCCTGCACGGGATACGAAATCTCAATGTAGGAGCTGTCGAAGGCTGCGATCTCTTGATCTTGCTTGTCACTTTCAGCTTGAAGCTTGCCGCTGCTTCAACGCGGCAACTTCAGGTTATTCCAGATCGCCAGACTAGGCTCAGCCTGGTTCATGGAATAAAAATGCAGCCCCGGTGCGCCGCCCTGCAACAGGCGTTCGCACATCTCGCTGACGACTTGCTCACCAAAGCGCTGAATGCTCTGAGTGTCATCGCCGTAGGCTTCCAGTTGCTTGCGGATCCAGCGCGGGATTTCCGCACCGCAGGCATCAGAGAAGCGCGCGAGTTTGCTGTAGTTGGTGATCGGCATGATCCCCGGGACGATCGGCAGATCGACACCCTGCGCCTGCAAACGGTCGACAAAGTAGAAATAGCTGTCGGCGTTGAAGAAGTACTGGGTGATCGCGCTGTCGGCGCCGGCGCGAGCCTTGCGCACGAAGTTGGCCAGATCGTCTTCGTAGTTGCGTGCTTGCGGATGCATCTCCGGGTAAGCGGCAACTTCGATGTGGAAATGGTCACCGGTTTCTTCACGAATGAATTCCACCAGTTCATTGGCGTGACGCAGCTCACCGCTGGTCATGCCCATGCCGGACGGCAGGTCACCGCGCAGAGCGACGATGCGCTTGATGCCGGCAGCCTTGTACTCGTTCAGCAGGCCGCGCAGGTCGTCCTTGCTGTCGCCGACGCACGACAAGTGCGGAGCGGCCGGGATTTTGACTTCGCTTTCCAGTTGCAGAACGGTGTTGAGGGTGCGATCACGGGTCGAACCACCAGCGCCATAGGTGCAGGAAAAGAAGTCGGGGTTGTAGGTGGCCAGCTGACGCGCAGTGGCGAGCAGTTTTTCATGCCCAGCATCGGTCTTGGTCGGGAAGAACTCGAAGCTGTAGCGACGGTCTTGGGACATGGTCATACCCTTGGAAACAAGAACCTTCGAGGCGCTGCAATCCCGTGTGGGAGCGAGCAAGCGCCTGTTAGTAGCGGTAAGCGTGCGGCTTGAACGGGCCTTCGACGGTGACGCCGATGTAGTCAGCCTGTTGCTTGGTCAGTTGAGTGACCACGCCACCGAAGCCGCGAACCATTTCCAGGGCCACTTCTTCGTCGAGTTTCTTCGGCAGTACTTCAACGGTCAGGCGCTCGGCTTTCTGGGCTGGCGACAGGTCGGCGTACTTTTGGCCGAACAGGAAGATCTGCGCCAGAACCTGGTTGGCGAACGAACCGTCCATGATGCGGCTTGGGTGGCCAGTGGCGTTACCCAGGTTTACCAGACGGCCTTCGGCCAGCAGGATCAGGTAGTCGTCGTTCTGCGCGTCGAAAGCGCCCGGGCCGGTACGGTGGATCTTGTGTACCTGCGGCTTCACTTCTTCCCATGCCCAGTTCTTGCGCATGAAAGCGGTGTCGATTTCGTTGTCGAAGTGACCGATGTTGCAGACAACAGCGCGCTTCTTCAGAGCTTTGAGCATGTTCGCGTCGCAAACATTGACGTTACCGGTGGTGGTCACGATCAGGTCGATCTTGCCCAGCAGCGCTTTGTCGATGCTTGCTTCGGTGCCGTCGTTGATACCGTCGATGAACGGCGAAACCAGTTCGAAACCGTCCATGCACGCTTGCATGGCGCAGATCGGGTCAACTTCGGAGACTTTAACGATCATGCCTTCCTGGCGCAGGGACTGAGCCGAACCCTTGCCCACGTCACCGTAACCGATGACCAGCGCTTGCTTGCCGGACAGCAGGTGGTCGGTACCGCGCTTGATCGCGTCGTTCAGGCTGTGACGGCAGCCGTACTTGTTGTCGTTCTTGGACTTGGTCACCGAGTCGTTGACGTTGATGGCCGGGATTTTCAGCTCGCCCTTGGCCAGCATGTCCAGCAGACGGTGTACGCCGGTGGTGGTTTCTTCGGTCACGCCGTGAACGCGATCCAGTACTTGTGGGTACTTGTCGTGCAGCAGTTGAGTCAGGTCGCCGCCGTCGTCGAGGATCATGTTGGCGTCCCATGGCTGGCCATCCTTCAGGATGGTTTGTTCCAGGCACCACTCGTACTCTTCTTCAGTTTCGCCTTTCCAGGCGAAAACCGGGATACCGGCAGCAGCGATAGCGGCAGCAGCCTGATCCTGAGTGGAGAAAATGTTGCACGACGACCAGCGTACTTCGGCACCCAGGGCAACCAGGGTTTCGATCAGCACGGCAGTCTGAATGGTCATGTGGATGCAGCCGAGGATCTTGGCGCCTTTCAACGGCTGTTCGCCGGAGTACTTGCGACGCAGACCCATCAGAGCCGGCATTTCCGATTCGGCGATGATGGTTTCGCGACGGCCCCAGGCAGCCAGGGACATGTCGGCAACTTTGTAATCGTTAAAACCTGCAGGCGTGATAACAGCGCTCATGAAGAGCCTCCATTCGTAATGTATGCGAATGGGCGCCGTTGTGCGTTTAGTGTCCAGCCTAAGGCCGGTCAACGCCCCATCCGAGCCTGACAGGTTGAACCTGCTGCAGCGCCCCTCGGACAGGTGGCGGGAAAACGGTATCAATTGAAGATGACCGTTTTGAAACGGTGGCGATTATAGCTTTCTTTGAGCTGCGAGTGGCAAGCCGCAAGCGACAAGTAACAGCGGCTCGGCTTTTACTTGCAGCTTGTCGCTTGCAACTTGAAGCTGGGGGAGTAAACCTAATGCCCAAACACCTCGGAGTCCGTCCCCCATGAATTTCCACACCCGCAAATGGGTAAAACCCGAAGACCTCAACCCCAACGGCACCCTGTTCGGTGGCAGCCTGTTGCGCTGGATCGACGAAGAAGCGGCGATTTACGCCATTGTGCAGTTGGGCAATCAGCGCGTGGTGACCAAGTACATTTCCGAAATCAACTTCGTCAGCGCCTCACGCCAGGGCGACATCATCGAACTGGGCATCACCGCCACCGAGTTCGGCCGCACCTCGATCACCCTGACCTGCGAAGTGCGCAACAAGATCACCCGCAAGAGCATTCTGACCGTTGAGAAGATGGTGTTTGTGAATCTGGGCGAAGACGGTTTGCCGGCGCCGCACGGGCGCACTGAAATCAAATATGTGAAAGATCAGTTTCAGGAAGATGAATTGGTCACCAAGTGACATTGGCGGTGCTTTCTTCGCGAGCAAGCTCGCTCCCACAAGGATCACGCTGTACCTGTGGGAGCGAGCTTGCTCGCGAAAGCGGTTGTCCTGTCACCGAAGAATCATCTGGCCACTGAACAGTCGTGAGCCGCGGGAGTCGTAGGTAAACACCACCCCCCACGGTTCCCACGCCATGACGACCCCCACCGACGGCAAAACCCCCGACCTCTCGGCCAAAGAACAGCACGAAGTCGAGAAAAGCCAGCCGCCCCGTGCGGCCGTCCTGCATGAAATCATCCGCAGCCAAGGCGATCAGGAACTGGAGCGCAGCATCGCCGCGCTCTGGTGGTCGGCATTGGCGGCAGGGCTGACCATGGGCCTGTCGCTGATGGGCATGGGCCTGCTCAATTCGCGCCTGCCCGACGGTGATGAATTCAAAGTGATCGCCAGCTTCGGCTACTGCGCAGGTTTTCTCGCGGTGATCCTCGCCCGTCAGCAACTGTTCACCGAAAACACCCTGACTGCAGTGCTGCCGGTCATGACCAAGCCGACCCTGCAAAACTTCGGGCGGCTGATCCGCCTGTGGACGGTGGTGCTGGTCGGCAACCTCTGCGGCACGATTCTGGTGGCGTACGTGATGCTCGAACTGCCGATCTTCGACAGCAAGACCGACGTTGCCTTCCTCGAAATCGGCCGCAAAGTCATGGAAAACCATGCCAGCCAGATGTTCGCCAAAGGCATCGTGTCTGGCTGGATGATAGCCACCATGGTCTGGATGATTCCGTCCATGGAGAGCGCGAAGATGTGGATCATCATCCTTATCACCTACCTGATGGCGCTCGGCGACTTCACTCACATCGTGGTGGGTTCGGCGGAGGTGTCATATCTGGTGTTTGCCGGCGAGCTGCCGTGGAGTGATTTCTGGATGGTCTTCGCCGGGCCGACGCTGGCGGGGAACATCATTGGCGGCAGCTTTATCTTTGCGCTGATCAGCCATGCGCAGATCCGTAGCGAGAGCGGTGCGCCGAAGGAATCTGCGGATCAGGCCGAAAAACCTGATCCGCAGCAGATCAAAAAATGATCAGTGGTGCGCTGGTTCAGTCACGGTCTCGGGCTCATTGCGAGTCGCGTGCTTGACCAGTTTGCCGATGGTCAGACCCTGCAACAGGATCGACGACAGCACCACGATGTAAGTGATGCTGAGCAACAGATCGCGCTCCGGGCCCAGCGGTAGGGCCAGCGCCAGTGCCACCGAAACACCGCCGCGCAAACCGCCCCAGGTCAGGATGCGGATGGTGCCGGCGGGCACTGTCCGCCAGCGGCGCAGCAGAAGAATCGCCGGGGCCACAGTGAGCAGGCGCGATAGCAGAATCGCCACCGCCAACAACCCTGCCGCTGCCATGTGCAGCCAGTTGAATGGCAGCAGCAACAGTTCCATGCCGATCAGCGCGAAGAGCAGTGCGTTGAGCATGTCATCGAGCAATTCCCAGAAGCCGTCGAGATAGCGCCGGGTCATGTCATTCATCGCCAGATTGCGTCCGACGTTGCCGATGATCAGACCGGCGACCACCATCGCAATCGGCGCTGAAACATGAATTTCGGTGGCCATCGCCGAACCGCCAATGACCAGCGCCAAGGTCAGCATCACAGTGATCTGATGCTGCTCGACGCTCTTGATCATTCGATAGACCAGATAACCGATCAGGCCGCCGAACAGCACACCGCCGATGGCTTCGTGAACGAACAGCATCGCCGTGGCGCTAAGGGTCGGGGTTTCGCCGAGTTGGGCGATGCCCAGCAGCACGGTGAACACCACTACCGCCGTGCCGTCGTTGAACAGCGACTCGCCGACGATGGTGGTTTTCAGCGGCTTTGAAGCGTTGGCGGTACGCAGTACACCGAGCACCGCAATCGGGTCGGTCGGCGAAATCAGCGCGCCGAACAGCAGGCAATACAAGAAGCTCACGTGCCAGCCGAACAGGGCAAAAATGTAATAGGCGAGGCTGCCGATGACCGTGGTGGCAATCAACACACCGAAGGTTGCCAACAGGCCGATGGGCCAGCGGTAGCTGCGCAGATCATTCAGGTTGACGTGCAAGGCGCCGGCGAATAGCAGGAACGACAGCATCCAGTTCATCAACAGATCGCCGAAGTCGATCTGGCCGATCAGTTGCTGTACGCGTTCTTCCAGGCCGGGGTAGCCGAGTACGCTCAGGCCTTGCAGGATCAGCGAGAACAGCAGTGCGGTGACCATCACGCCGATGGTCGGCGGCAGGCCGATGAAGCGGAAGTTGACGAAAGTCAGGAGGGTGGTGAGGCAGATGAAAGCGGCGACAAGTTCAAGCATCCGGGGTCCTTTGGATGAGGGGTGAGTGGAGCGCGCCCGATGCTTGGGCGCAGGGGTTTGATGGGCTGAGAGCGACAGAGGGCACAAGCTTCCCTCACCCCAGCCCTCTCCCGGAGGGAGAGGGAGCCGACCTTATTGTCTGGCGGCATGCATCGACCTGAATAACCGAGTCGATTATGGATTCGGTAATGCGCGTTCAAGTCGGCGTACTTCTGAAGCATCCCCCGATCAGTCCCCTCTCCCTCAGGGAGAGGGGGCAAACCGAGGTGTCTGGCGTCAGACATCGACCTGGAAGACCTTATCGCTTATGGATTCAGCAAAGCGGGTTCACGTCGGCGTATCTCTCAAATATCCCCCATTCAGTCCCCTCTCCCTCTGGGAGAGGGCTAGGGTGAGGGCACTGTCTGGCACAACACGATTAGCCGGACACATTGACCGCCGCCGCCTCACGACGTTGCAGATAAATAAACAAAAGCGCCGTCAGCACCGTCAACACACCGACCAGCGCACCGGTCCACGGCAAGTCCGCCAGATCCGCGCCACTGGCCACCACCAGCCCGCCGATCCACGCACCCGCCGCATTACCGAGGTTGAAAGCGCTCTGATTCAAGGTCGAACCGAGGTTCGGCGCTTCATGGGCCTGATCGATGATCAGCAGTTGCAGAATCGGGCACAGCGCAAAGGCGAAAATCCCCCACAGCACCAAGGTGATCGCCGCCGGCACCACCGAACGGCTGGTCTGACTGAACGCCGCCAGAATCACCACCACCGCCAGGGCTACACCAACCAGCGACGGCAACAAACGGCTATCAGCCAGACGCCCGCCGAGCATGCTGCCGCCAGTCAGTCCGACGCCGAACAACAGCAGCATCACCGTCACGCCGTGCGGGCTGACGCCGGTGATGTCCTGCAAGATCGGCGCGATATAGGTGAACACGCTGAACAGGCTGGTCGAGGCCAACACACTCATACCCAGCGCCAGCAACACATTGACCTTGCCCAGCACCTTGAATTCGCTGGCGAGGTTGGCCTTGTCCATCGGGATGTGTTTCGGCAACCACAGCCACTGCGCCAGGGCGGCGACGACACCAATCACCGAGACCGCCCAGAAAGTCGAACGCCAGCCGGCGTATTGCCCGAGCGCCGTGCCCAATGGCACGCCGAGGACGTTGGCCAGTGTCAGGCCGGTGAACATCATCGCAATCGCCTGCGCGCGTTTGTTCGGCGCGACCAGTCCGGCGGCGACCACCGAGCCAATGCCAAAGAACGCGCCGTGACAGAGGGCGGTGACAACGCGAGCGGCCATCAGCGTCGCGTAGTTCGGCGCCAGGGCGCAGAGCACGTTGCCAAGGATGAACATCAGCGTCATGCCCAGCAGCGTCGCTTTGCGCGGCATGTTCGCGGTGCCGATCGCCAGGATTGGCGCGCCGAACACTACGCCAAGTGCGTATCCGGTGATCAGCAGACCCGCGTGAGGAATGCTCACAGCGAGGTCGCGAGCAACATCGGGCAGCAGGCCCATGATGACGAATTCAGTGGTGCCGATGCCGAATGCGGCAACAGCGAGGGCAAGCAAGGCGAGTGGCATGCGCAAGGTCTCTGTCGGTAGTCTTGACGCTTTGATCAGGCATACGCAGGCCGACGACCGCTTTCGAAAAGAGGCGGCGCAGGCAAGAGTTATTGGAATTTTTCTGTGCGCAACTGAGTGCGGCGTGGTCGCTTGCAGTATAAACAGCTGCTGACACATCGCGAATCAATAATCTGACTATTCGACGATTCACTGTAGGAGCTGCCGCAGGCTCGGGCCGCGTTCGGACGATCTTTTGATCTTGCTGTTAAAAATCAGAATCAAAAGATCGCAGCCTGCGGCAGCTCCTACATGGGGACTCATAAAAATAAGAGGTAAGACGTGCTGGCGACGGGGTTGGTATTGATGGCGGCGCTGTTGCATGCGACGTGGAATACGTTAATCAAGTTCAGCGCCGAGCGGCTGCTGGTGGTGGCGTGCATGGACACTGTGGCGCTGCTGGTCGTCGCCATCGCGTTGCCATTCGTGAGCTTGCCACCCATGGAAATCTGGCCATGGATTCTGGCTTCGGCAGCGTTTGAATTGCTGTATCGCTACCTGCTGATTCAGGCGTATCGGGTCGGCGATCTCGGCTTGGTCTATCCACTGATGCGCGGATTGTCGCCGCTGGTGGTGCTTGCGCTGACCCTGATTTTCGCCGGAGAGGTGCTCACCACCCAACAGATATTCGGCATCATGCTGATTCCGTTGGGCATGGTTTGTCTGTTGTGGCAGGGCGGCGGTGGCAAGCATTTGCCGTGGTCGATGCTGCCGGTGGTGGCGCTGATTGGCCTGTGCATCGGCTGCTACACCTACATCGATGGCCAGGCGTTGCGGCGCTGGTCGCATCCGCTCGATTACCTGGTCTGGGTCACGCTGCTCAGTGCCTGGCCGTTTCCGTTGCTGGCGTGGGTCGCCAAGCGTCCGGCGTTCATGTTGTTCTGGCGTGAGCAATGGAAGCTGGGGTTGGCGGTGGGCTTCTGCGTATTGGCCAGCTACGCTCTGGTGCTGTGGGCGATGCAATTGGGCTCGATTGCAGAGGCGGCGGCATTGCGTGAGATCAGCGTGATTCTGGTGGTGCTGTTCGGCATGCGCTACTTGAAAGAACCTTTCGGCCGGCCGCGGCTCTTAGCCTGTGGGCTGGTGCTGATCGGCATGTTGGTGATGAAGTTCTGACCGCCCGCGAATTCTATAACTCGAAAAAGGACGGCGTTATGACGGTGGCTCTGTGGTGTGTATTGATTGCGATTTTTCTGCCGTATGTCTGCACTGGCGTGGCGAAAGCCGTGGGCGGCTACCGGTTGAGTGACAACCACGATCCGCGCGACTTTCTTGAAAGTCTCAACGGTGTGGCTCGTCGGGCACACGCGGCGCAGCTGAACAGCTTTGAAGTGATGCCGGCGTTTGCAGCGGCGGTGATCGTCGCGCACCTGGTGGGAACCGCGCAGTTGGTGACGGTCAATGTGCTGGCGGTGATGTTTATCACCAGTCGCCTGCTGTACATCATTTGCTACCTGGCGGACTGGGCGATCTTGCGGTCGCTGGTGTGGTTTGTGGGGATGGGGCTGATTGCTTCGTTCTTCTTTGTTTCGGTCTGATGCTCGGGTGTTGCTGATGGCCTCTTCGCGAGCAGGCTCGCTCCCACATGGATATGCATTCCAACTGTGGGAGCGAGCCTGCTCGCGAAAGCCATTGTTCAGACGACAAAGATCCTAAGGGTTACTTCTTTTCTGTATCAGCCACCTGCGGCACTTGCGGCAACGCGGCACCTTTGGGCCAGAGCATCCAGATCTGCCCCTGCTGTTTCATGTCCCCGGCCAGTTGCCCGGCCGCATCACCGGTGCCCCAGAACAAATCTGCGCGTACTTCGCCGGCAATCGCGCCGCCGGTGTCCTGCGCCGCCACCGGGCGGACCAGTGCAGTGCCATCCGGTTTTGTGGTTGATAGCCACAACAGGCTGCCCAGTGGAATCACCTTGCGATCCACCGCCGCGCTGTAGCCGGCAGTCAACGGTACGTTCAGCGAACCGCGTGGGCCTTCATTGCTGTCCGGATTGCGCGTGAAGAACACATAGCTCGGGTTGCTACCCAACAGTTCGGGGATGCGCGACGGATTGGCCTTGGCCCAGTTGCTGATCGCGTTCATGGTCACGTCTTCTTTCTTCAGCTCACCTTGCTCGACCAGCCAGCGGCCGATTGGGCGGTACGGGTGGCCGTTCTGATCGGCGTAGGCGATGCGCAGCTGTTTGCCGTCCTCGGTCTGAATGCGTCCGGAGCCTTGAATCTGCAGGAATTGCAGATTCATCGGGTCGGTCAGGTAGGCCACCACGGGGGCCTTCACACCTTTGGATTCGATGGTTGCTGCGTCGTCGTAAGGTTTGAGCACTCGGCCTTCGAGGCGACCGCGCAGGCGTTTGCCTTTGAGTTCGGGATAAATGCTGTCGAGCGAGACGATGATCATGTCTTCCGGCACGCCATACACCGGCACGTTGGCCACGTCGGTGGGCGTCAGGCTGCCGGGGTAGACTGGCTCGTAGTAGCCGGTGATCAACCCGTTGGGGTTATCGTTTTCAGCGCGCAGGCCGTAGACATCGAGATTCTGTTTGAGGAACGCCCGAATCTCTGCGGCGCTCTGCGGCACATTGGCTGCTGCTGCACAGGTTGTGCCCCAGACTGCATCAGCCTTGAGTCGGGTGCAGGCGCTGCGCCACGAACCGAAACCGGCGACCAGATCGCTATCGGACACTGCTGGCAAGGCCTCCCAAGTGGCGCTGGAATAAGTGGCCAGCGCATGGGTTTTTGGCTTGGCGGTGTCACCACCGGTGCAGCCAGCGAGGATCGCCAACAGTGGAAGCGTGACGATCAGCGGGTGACGCCAGGCCTTGAGACGGCTATTCATGGAGTAATTCCTGTGCCGGTTGCCCGAGTGCTCCATGCGTTCGAACAACCCGTATTTTAATAGGGCTATTGGTGTTTGGTGGTGACGCGAGGATACTGGCCGCCGAATTCCGTGACCTGAAGCCACCATGACTCTTAAAAGCATTTCTGTTGTATTGCTGGCCTGTCTGACCTTGTCCGCCTGTGGCGGTGTCGATCCGAATTCTCCGTTGGGCCAACGCAAAACGATCTTCAAGCAAATGCTCAAAACCGGCGAAGACCTGGGCGGCATGTTGCGTGGGCGTATTCCGTTCGACGGGCCGAAGTTCGCCGACGGCGCGCTCAAGCTCGATGCGTTGTCCCATGAACCGTGGAAGCATTTTCCGCAGGTTCGCGAAGAAGATCACACCAGCGCCAAAGACGATGTCTGGCAGAAGCAGGCGCAGTTTCAGGAAATGGCCCGCACCCTGGAAGCAGCCACCGGTGAATTGGTGGTCGCCAGTCAGGTTCAGCCGTACAAGGCCAGCAATCTCGGGCCGGCGGTGCAGAAAGTTGAGGATGCCTGCAGCGCTTGCCATAAACAGTTTCGCGATCATTGATTTCTGTAGCTGAACTGACGCCTTCGCGAGCAGGCTCGCTCCCACATTAGACGGTGTTCACCTAGACAACCCGGTCAACTGTGGGAGCGAGCCGGCTCCGGGCGGCGATCCGACGAAGAGGGCATCAAGTCCACCGCATTACTTATCACTTATCGATTTCGTCCAGCGCATCCTGCAGTTCTTTGCGCGACTCGGCCAGTTTGTCTTTGCGCTTGTTGATCTTCTCCGGGTCGCCTTTCTTCATGGCCTTGTCGAGATCGGCCTGGCGCTGGCTCACTTCGTGTTTGGCTTCGAGCACCTTGTTTTCGCGTTCTTTCTTCAGGCCTGCATCGGTGCAATGCTCGGTCACTTCACGCAAGGCCGTTTCCAGGCCGGCCTGCTGATCGGCATTGCCGCGCGACTTGGCCTGTTCGATCTGATTCATGATGCCCTGCTTCTTGGCAGCGCAACCGGTCAGGCCCGGGGCGTCTTCGTCGGCCATGACAGGGGCGGCCATCACGCCGCAAAGGGTCAGCATGGCGAGCGGTGCGAGAAATTTCATAAAAGCTCCATGTGCAAAGGCAATCGGGTCGGTCAGGCACTGCGCTGTTGGAGCGCCTCAGTGACCGATGGGTTCCCGGCGCGCCGGGATTGCGTAGTCAGAAACCGTCGATTCCGGCGGCATGTAGGGTTTCGCTCAAGGCCAGTACCTGCGGATCGCGAAAGAATGCGCTTAATTGCGCTGCGCGTCCCGGGCCGATACCGGCTTCGGCCTGCCATTGTTCGGTGTCGCGTTGTGCCAGCGCCTGCCACGAATCAGGCAGTTGTGCCTGACCGGTTGGCGGCAAGCCCAAGGCTTTGAGCCATTGGGCGAACGGCCGCTGGCGAGCGCTGTGAAAGCTGTTCATCAGGCGTTCGCTGCTGCGTTCGCCGAAGCCGGCAATGTTAGCAAGCTCCGGCCCCTCGAGGGTCAACCAATCCAGCAGGTTGTTCACGCGGCCTGTTTCGAAAAGTTTCTCCCAAGTGCCACGACCGACATGTTGCAGCGCCAGCCCTTGTTTGCCACTGAGCCAGGTCAGGCGCGCGAGAAACTGGCTTTCGCAGCCGGGCGTGGGATGCCAGCAACTCAATGCGTGGAAGTCGTCGGCGTTGGGGATGTTGAGGTCTGTGCGTTCGGCGGCGCGCAGCACCACGCTGTCGAGCCGTGGAATGGTCAGGCCGGCGAGGCTGATTGCCACTTGGTCGCCGGGGCGGATATCCAGGTCTTGCCAGCGTTTGAAGGAACTGGCGCTGACCCGTTTGATTTCCCGGTCATCGAGCATGACGGGTTTGAGTTCGAGTACTGGCGTGATACGCCCGGTGCGACCGATCTTGAAGTTGACCTTGCGCACTTCGGCCAGCGCTTGAGCAAAAGGATACTTCCACGCAACTGCCCAATACGGAGCGCGAGCCTGCCAGCGCTCGGCGGGTGGTCGTTGGCTCTGGCGCATTACCACGCCGTCAGTGGCAAAGGGCATGGGTGAGCGATACCAGTGATCGCGCCATTTCTGTGCTGCAGCAAAGTCGGCGACAGGATGACTGTACGGTTCAATCGTGGCGAAACCCAGCGTCGCCAACGTGGCTATTCGCTCGGGCAATTGCGCTGGGCCTTGTGGCCAGTCCCAGACGAACAGTCCGATACCGGAGGCTTGCTCGGCATCCAGGGGTTTGCGTCCCATCAGGCCCGCGACGGTGGAGCGAGCGTTAACGCTGCCGGATCGAGCTTGCACGTGCTCGTTCAAGCGCCAGTAGAGTTCGCCCTGCACCAGCAGATCCAACGGTTGTGTCAGGCGTTGAGGAATGGCGCCGATCTTCTGCGCTGATGGCGTCCAGTCTTGCCCACGAACCCCGTCACCGCGACTGATGACCTGTTGCAAAACGCCCGCGCGATAAATCAGCGTCACTGCGACGCCGTCGACTTTGGGTTGTATCCAGACGTCCTTGCGATCACGTAGCCAGGCCCCCACGGCCTCATCTTTGTGGATTTTATCCAGGCCGGTATGGGCGATGGGGTGCGCGTTTGAGCCTGAAACTGTGCGCAAAGGATCGGGTGGCGAGGGCACTTTGAAACACGCTCGCCACTCGTTCAGTTGCGCAAGGGATTGGTCGTAGAGCTCATCGGCAATCAGTGAGCGGCCTTCGCGGTGGTAGGCGTCGTCCCATTGGTTGATCTGTTTTTGCAGGGTAGCGATTTCGTTTTGTGCGGTGGGGGCAGGCCAGTCAGGGCAAGCGGCGTAAGCGATCAGGTGGGTGAAGCTCAGCAGAAGAGTTGAAAAAAGGCGCAGCGTGGCAAGCATGTTGAGCGTCCTTGCTCAGGGGGAATGCTTGAAGGCTAGGCGAGGATTTTGAAGTGGGTTGGCGAGCTGTTTTGCCGGGTGTTTCGGTTGGAAAGTAATATTGTCTGTTCGGGCCTCTTCGCGAGCAGGCTCGCTCCCACAGGGTATTGAGCGCGCATGAAAAAGCCCCGCACGGCGCGAACCGTGCGGGGCTTTTTTGTACCGCCGGGGAAGTCTTACAGACCAGCAGCAGAACGCAGGGCGTCGGCGCGGTCGGTTTTTTCCCAGGTGAAGGTGGTGAAGGTGTCTTCGCCAACGGTCTTGGTCTCTGGCGTGCGACCGAAGTGGCCGTACGCTGCAGTTTCCTGGTACATCGGGTGCAGCAGATCAAGCATGGTGGTGATTGCGTATGGACGCAGGTCGAACACTTCACGGACCAGTTTGACGATCTTGTCGTCGCTGATCTTGCCGGTGCCGAAGGTGTTCAGCGAGATCGAAGTTGGCTGAGCCACGCCGATCGCGTAGGAAACCTGAATCTCGCAACGCTCGGCCAGGCCGGCCGCGACGATGTTCTTGGCAACATAACGGCCAGCATAGGCAGCCGAACGGTCAACCTTCGATGGATCCTTACCGGAGAACGCGCCGCCGCCGTGACGGGCCATGCCGCCGTAGCTGTCGACGATGATCTTGCGACCGGTCAGACCGCAGTCACCTACCGGGCCGCCAATGATGAACTGGCCGGTCGGGTTGATGTGGAACTGGGTGTCTTTGCTCAGCAGTTCGGCAGGCAGCACGTGCTTGACGATCAGCTCCATCACGCCTTCGCGCAGGTCTTTGTACGACACTTCAGGGTTGTGCTGGGTCGACAGAACAACAGCGTCGATACCGACAACCTTGCCGCCTTCGTAACGGCAAGTCACTTGCGACTTGGCGTCCGGACGCAGCCAAGGCAGCAGACCCGATTTACGGGCTTCGGCCTGGCGCTGTACCAGCTGGTGCGAGAAGGTAATCGGTGCTGGCATCAAAACGTCGGTTTCGTTGCTGGCATAGCCGAACATCAGGCCCTGGTCGCCGGCGCCCTGATCTTCAGGCTTGGCACGGTCAACACCTTGGTTGATGTCTGGGGATTGCTTGCCGATGATGTTCATCACGCCGCAGGTCGCGCCGTCGAAGCCGACGTCGGAGCTGTTATAGCCGATGTCGAGAATCACGTTACGCACGATCTCTTCCAGATCGACCCAGGCGCTGGTGGTCACTTCACCGGCAACGATGGCCACACCAGTCTTGACCAGGGTTTCCACGGCAACACGTGCGTGTTTGTCCTGGGTAATGATGGCGTCCAGCACCGCATCGGAAATCTGGTCGGCGATTTTGTCCGGATGTCCTTCGGACACGGACTCGGAGGTGAAGAGGGAGTATTCGCTCATCTCGATGTTTTCCTGAATTTACCGATGGTGAGTGTCGCCAGCCGGTCGCTGAAAGTGGCGGACCTGGATCTGGAAACCATTACGTAAGCCTACATAGAGGCTTTCCCCGGGAACGAGTCCCGCAGCGGTGGCCCAACGGGCCAAATCGTCCTGTTCAAACCCCAACCACAGATCACCGCAGGCCTCCCTGGCCCAACTCTGGTTGTGGCTACATAACTCTGTCACGAGCAGACTACCGCCCGGTTGCAGCAGGTCGGCCATGTGCTTGAGCGCATCGGCCGGCGCGGCGAAATGGTGCAACACCATGTTCAACACTACGCAATCGGCCTGAAGGCTTGTGCCATTCAATGCATCGGCCAATTGCAGGCTGACGTTAGCCAGCTGTTCACGAACGCAAACCTGACGCGCCAGTTCGAGCATCGCCGGGCTGTTGTCCAGCGCGGTTACGGTGCCGAAGCGACGCGCCAGTTCCGGCAGAAAAGCACCATCGCCGGGGCCGACTTCAATGGCCGTGGCAGCGCCATCGAAGTTCAGTTTGTCGAGCAGGGCCAGCACGCTGTCACGGTACTGCGGCAGGCCTGCGATCAAGTCTTGCTGGGCACGGAATTTCTCCGCGACCCGGGCGAAAAAGTCCTGACTGGCGGCGGCACGCTGGCCGTGAACCTGCTCGATGCGCGCTTGCACATCGTCAGGCAGATCCAGATTGTCGACTTCTTCTAACAATGCCGCGTGCAACTTGCCGCCGAGCAGTTCGGTGTGGGGCAGGGCGCGGCGATAGAAAATCGCGTTGCCTTCACGGCGCGTCGCCACCAGGTCGGCTTGTGCCAGTACCTTGAGGTGATGACTCATGCCGGACTGGCCGATGCCGAAGATCTGCGCCAACTCCAGAACACCGAACGAATCGTTGGCCAATGCGCGCAGTACATTCAGCCGCAACGGATCGCCGCCGGCCTTGCACAGGGCCGCCAGCTCGTCGCAATCGTCATGGCGAATGGAAGGCACGCGTAAATTCATAGGGCCGCAGTCTAGAGACGGGGGGAATTCATCGCAAGGGCAATATCAAAAAGTTTTGATATTGCTCGATAAATGGCACTTCTCCCGAAACGGTTAACTCTACAAACGAACAGCGGAAAGGTTTCACCTACCGAAACCACTGCTATCCATTGGAAAAACGCCCCCGGATGACTATCTGTCATTGCCCCGAGGCGCCCCGGTGAGGGAAAATGCCCTCCTTTTTTCCGTTTCGACTTACCAGAACCCAGGAGATCAGCGATGCCTAGCCGTCGTGAGCGTGCCAACGCCATTCGTGCCCTCAGCATGGATGCCGTGCAAAAAGCCAACAGCGGCCATCCCGGTGCCCCTATGGGTATGGCAGATATCGCCGAAGTGCTTTGGCGCGACTACCTCAAGCACAACCCGAGCAATCCATCGTTCGCCGACCGTGACCGCTTCGTGCTGTCCAACGGCCATGGCTCGATGTTGATCTACTCGCTGCTGCACCTGACCGGTTACGACCTGTCGATCGACGACCTCAAGCAGTTCCGTCAACTGCACAGCCGTACCCCGGGCCACCCTGAATTCGGTTACACCCCGGGCGTTGAAACCACCACCGGCCCGCTGGGTCAGGGTCTGGCCAACGCCGTCGGTTTCGCTCTGGCAGAAAAAGTTCTGGCTGCGCAGTTCAACCGTCCAAACCACAACATCGTTGACCACCACACCTACGTGTTTCTGGGTGATGGCTGCATGATGGAAGGCATTTCCCACGAAGTCGCTTCCCTGGCCGGTACTCTGGGTCTGGGCAAGCTGATCGCTTTCTACGATGACAACGGCATCTCCATCGACGGCGAAGTCGAAGGCTGGTTCACCGATGATACGCCGAAGCGTTTCGAAGCCTACAACTGGCAAGTGATCCGTAACGTTGACGGTCACGATCCGGAAGAGATCAAGACCGCCATCGAGACCGCGCGCAAGAGCCCGCTGCCGACCCTGATCTGCTGCAAGACCACCATCGGTTTCGGTTCGCCGAACAAGCAGGGCAAAGAAGATTGCCACGGCGCTCCACTGGGTGATGCAGAAATCGCCCTGACCCGTCAGGCGCTGAACTGGAACCACGGCCCGTTCGAAATCCCGGCCGACATCTATGCCGAGTGGGATGCCAAGGAAAAAGGTCGCGCGGCCGAAGCCGAGTGGGATCAGCGTTTCGCTGCTTACTCCGCTGCGTTCCCGACTGAAGCCAACGAACTGGTACGTCGCCTGAGCGGTGAGCTGCCGGCCGATTTCTCCGAAAAAGCCTCGGCTTACATCGCTGAAGTCGCGGCCAAAGGCGAAACCATTGCCAGCCGTAAAGCCAGCCAGAACACCCTGAACGCGTTCGGCCCGCTGCTGCCGGAACTGCTTGGTGGTTCGGCTGACCTCGCCGGCTCCAACCTGACCCTGTGGAAAGGTTGCAAAGGCGTCAGCGCTGAAGATGCCAGCGGCAACTACATGTACTACGGCGTGCGCGAATTCGGCATGACCGCGATCATGAACGGCGTGACCCTGCACGGTGGTCTGGTGCCTTACGGCGCAACCTTCCTGATGTTCATGGAATATGCGCGCAACGCTGTGCGCATGTCCGCGCTGATGAAGAAGCAAGTGATCCACGTCTACACCCACGACTCCATCGGTCTGGGCGAAGACGGCCCGACGCACCAGCCGATCGAGCAACTGACCAGCCTGCGCACCACGCCGAACCTCGACACCTGGCGTCCAGCCGATGCCGTTGAATCGGCAGTGGCCTGGAAAAACGCGCTGGAGCGTAAAGATGGCCCTTCGGCACTGATCTTCTCGCGTCAGAACCTGCAGCACCAGGAACGCGATGCCGGCCAGATTGCCGACATCAGCCGTGGCGGTTACGTGCTGAAGGACTGCGCAGGCGAGCCTGAGCTGATCCTGATCGCCACCGGTTCGGAAGTCGGTCTGGCGGTTCAAGCCTTTGACAAGCTGACCGAGCAGGGCCGCAAAGTGCGTGTGGTGTCCATGCCGTGCACCAGCGTGTTCGATGCTCAGGACGCTGGCTACAAGCAAGCCGTGCTGCCGTTGCAAGTCAGCGCACGTATCGCGATCGAAGCGGCTCACGCCGACTTCTGGTTCAAGTACGTGGGTCTGGAAGGTCGCGTGATCGGCATGACCACTTACGGCGAATCGGCTCCGGCTTCGGCACTGTTCGAAGAGTTCGGCTTCACCCTGGAAAACATCCTGGGTCAGGCTGAAGAGCTGCTGGAAGACTAAGCAGTACGAACGCGGTGGCCCCAGCCACCGCGTTCCCCTGTAGGAGCTGCCGAAGGCTGCGATCTTTTGATCTTGATCTTAAAAAACAGGATCAAAAGATCGCAGCCTTCGGCAGCTCCTACATGGGGTTGTGTTGTTAGCGAATACTATCGAGAACCCCATGCCTCAACCGCGTCCTTACAAAGTTGCACTCAACGGCTACGGCCGGATTGGTCGTTGCGTCTTGCGTGCGTTGTTTGAGCGAGGCGAGAAAGCCGGGTTTGAAATTGTCGCGATCAACGATCTGGCGGACATGGCCAGCATCGAATACCTGACACGCTTCGACTCCACCCACGGCCGTTTTCCGGGCGAGGTGCGAGTAGAAGGCGATTGTCTGCATATTAATGGCGACTGCGTGAAGGTCCTGCGCAGTGCCACCCCCGAAGGCATCGATTGGGCGTCGCTGGGCGTCGATCTGGTGCTCGAATGCTCCGGTGCCTACAACACCCGTGAAGACGGCCAGCGCTTTCTCGCCGCCGGCGCGCCACGGGTGTTGTTCTCGCAGCCGATGGCCAGCGAGGCGGATGTCGACGCCACCATCGTTTACGGCGTCAATCAGGATTGCCTGACCGGCGACGAACTGCTGGTGTCCAACGCTTCCTGCACCACCAACTGCGGCGTGCCGTTGTTACGCCTGCTCGACAAGGCCATCGGCCTCGATTACGTGTCGATCACCACGATTCACTCGGCGATGAACGATCAGCCAGTGATCGACGCTTATCACCACGAAGACCTGCGCCGCACCCGTTCGGCGTTCCAGTCGGTGATCCCGGTGTCCACTGGTCTGGCGCGTGGCATCGAGCGCCTGCTGCCGGAACTTGCCGGGCGAATTCAGGCCAAAGCCGTACGCGTGCCGACGGTCAACGTATCCTGCCTCGACATCACGATGCAGACCGCCACGGCGACCGACGCCAATGAGGTCAACCGGATCCTGCGCGAGGCCGCCACCCATGGCCCGCTCAAAGGCTTGCTCGCTTACACCGAGCTGCCGCACGCCAGTTGTGATTTCAACCATGACCCACATTCGGCCATCGTCGATGCCAGTCAGACTCGTGTTTCCGGCCCCAAGCTGGTGAACATCCTGGCCTGGTTCGACAACGAATGGGGTTTTGCCAACCGAATGCTGGACGTTGCAGAACACTATCTGCAAACAGCAACTTCAAAAAAACCGTAGGAAGTGCGACCCATGACCGTGTTGAAGATGTCCGACCTCGATCTGCAAGGTAAGCGCGTATTGATCCGCGAAGACCTCAACGTCCCAGTCAAGGACGGTGTTGTCACCAGCGATGCGCGTATCCTGGCTTCGCTGCCGACCATCAAGCTGGCCCTGGAAAAAGGCGCGGCGGTGATGGTCTGCTCGCACCTTGGCCGTCCGACCGAAGGCGAGTTCTCCGCCGAGAACAGCCTCAAGCCAGTCGCCGACTACCTGAGCAAGGCCTTGGGCCGTGAAGTGCCGCTGGTGGCTGATTACCTGGGCGGCGTTGACGTCAAGGCCGGCGACATCGTGCTGTTCGAAAACGTGCGCTTCAACAAAGGCGAGAAAAAGAACGCTGACGAACTGGCCCAGCAATACGCGGCCCTGTGCGACGTGTTCGTGATGGACGCTTTCGGTACCGCTCACCGCGCCGAAGGTTCGACCCACGGCGTCGCCAAGTTCGCCAAAGTCGCTGCCGCTGGCCCGCTGCTGGCCGCTGAACTGGACGCGCTGGGCAAAGCCCTCGGCGCGCCAGCTCAGCCAATGGCGGCCATCGTTGCCGGCTCCAAGGTGTCGACCAAACTCGACGTGCTGAACAGCCTGAGCCAGATCTGCGATCAACTGATCGTCGGCGGCGGCATCGCCAACACTTTCCTCGCGGCCGCCGGTCACCCGGTTGGCAAGTCGCTGTACGAGCCGGATCTGCTCGACACCGCGCGTGCCATCGCTGCCAAAGTCAGCGTGCCACTGCCGGTTGACGTAGTGGTCGCCAAAGAGTTCGCTGAAACCGCAGAAGCCACCGTCAAGCTGATCGCTGACGTCGCGGCAGACGACATGATTCTGGACATCGGCCCGCAAACCGCGGCCAACTTCGCCGAACTGCTGAAATCGTCGAAAACCATTCTGTGGAACGGTCCGGTCGGCGTGTTCGAATTCGACCAGTTCGGCAACGGCACCAAAGTGCTGGCCCAGGCCATCGCTGAAAGCTCGGCATTCTCGATTGCTGGCGGTGGCGACACTCTGGCCGCCATCGATAAATATGGCGTGGCTGAGCAAATCTCCTACATTTCCACCGGTGGTGGCGCGTTCCTCGAATTCGTCGAGGGCAAAGTGCTGCCAGCCGTTGAAGTCCTGGAAAGTCGGGCCAAGGCCTGAGGCCGCCCGTTTGGCCAGGCAAAGGAGTGTTTTCATGGTCAAGTCGTTAGCGCTGTTGTTGCTGACCGGTACGCTGGCGGCCTGCGGGAGTAACCCGAAGGCCGAAGCCACGCCGGCGCCGAGCGAGTCGCAGAAGGGCTGTTATCAAGCCGACTGGCAGGCCGAAACCAACCCGGTGCTGAACAAGCGCTCGGGGCCGGATGGCCTGGACAAATACGAGACGCAAACCCCGGCCAAGGAACATGGTTGTCCTTGACGGGTCTGACTCTTTAACTCAGGACTGGCGGCGTGCGCCGTCAGTCGAGGAACACGGATGAAAGGCTTGATCGCCATTGCGGCGTTGGCATTGTTGGGCGGCTGCGCGCAGTTGAACCTGTTTCAGTCGTCTGCTCCGGCGGACAACTGGACGACCTGGACCTGCGACAGCCAGGCCAAAGTGCTGTGGCGCTACGCCGATGCCGGTCAGAAGGAAGTCGACGTTCGACTGGGCGGCGGTGATCAGGTCTATCGCCTGAAAGAAGAGCCGGGCGCCTCGGGCACGCTGTACAGCGACGGCATGCTGGCGTTTCACGTCAAGGGAGAGGAAGGCCTGGTGTACTGGGTCGCCACCAATGACCTGATCGGCCGCGGCTGCAAAGCGCAGTAATTGACACACCACAGTTCTAATGTGGGAGCGAGCCTGCTCGCGAAAGCGGTCTGACAGGCACTGCATCAGCGACTGCAAGATTGCTTTCGCGAGCAGGCTCGCTCCCACAGGGTTTCTGTGTAGCTCTCAGGATTTTGCTTTATCGAATCACCAGACCGGGCCTCAACCCCCGATCTGCAATCACTTGAATAGCCGCCGCCGCTCCGGCAGGCTGGCACGATTAACGACCCTCAACCGGGAGAGACACACACAATGGCACTTATCAGCATGCGCCAGATGTTGGACCACGCAGCCGAATTCGGCTACGGCGTTCCAGCTTTCAACGTCAACAACCTTGAGCAGATGCGCGCCATCATGGAAGCCGCTGACAAGACTGACTCCCCGGTGATCGTTCAGGCTTCGGCCGGCGCTCGCAAATACGCCGGCGCACCTTTCCTGCGTCACCTGATCCTCGCCGCGATCGAAGAATTCCCGCACATCCCGGTGTGCATGCACCAGGATCACGGCACCAGCCCTGACGTCTGCCAGCGTTCGATCCAACTGGGCTTCAGCTCGGTGATGATGGACGGCTCGCTGGGCGAAGACGGCAAGACCCCGACCGACTACGACTACAACGTCCGCGTTACCCAACAAACCGTGGCCATGGCGCACGCCTGCGGCGTCTCGGTAGAAGGCGAGCTGGGCTGCCTGGGTTCGCTGGAAACCGGCATGGCCGGTGAAGAAGACGGCATCGGCGCCGAAGGCGTTCTGGATCACAGCCAAATGCTGACCGACCCGGAAGAAGCCGCTGACTTCGTCAAACGTACTCAGGTCGATGCCCTGGCAATCGCCATCGGCACCAGCCACGGCGCCTACAAGTTCACCAAACCACCTACCGGTGACGTGCTGGCGATCGACCGCATCAAGGAAATCCACAAACGCATCCCGAACACCCACCTGGTGATGCACGGTTCGTCCTCGGTGCCACAAGAGTGGCTGGCGATCATCAACCAGTACGGCGGCGACATCAAAGAAACCTACGGCGTACCGGTTGAAGAAATCGTCGAAGGCATCAAATACGGCGTACGCAAAGTCAACATCGACACCGACCTGCGCCTGGCCTCCACCGGCGCAATGCGTCGCCTGATGGCCACCAACCCGAGCGAATTCGACCCGCGTAAATTCTTCGGCGCCACCGTGACTGCGATGCGTGACGTATGTATCGCTCGTTATGAAGCGTTCGGTACTGCCGGTAATGCATCGAAGATCAAACCGATCTCGCTGGAAGCAATGTACCAGCGTTATCTGAAGGGTGAGTTGAACGCCAAGGTTAACTGAGCCTGAGTGTTGAACTGCTTTAAAAGAAACCCGCCGTGAGGCGGGTTTTTTGTGGGCGACTGTTTCGCCTGATGAAAATGCGCCTTCATGAAGGCGCACTTCGTTGGTGAATGTAAGAATGACTAAGTACGTGAGCGCGGCCCTGCTTTAAGAAAAACCAATTTTTGAGGCGGTTGCGATTGGTCTTTAGGGGTGCGGGTAGCGTTCATTATCGCGAATTGATTCGGGCTCTCCAAGTATGGTGATTGCAAATCCCAGTTGTCTGTAGGCGTCTCGAAGTTAAACGATGTAGAACTAGTGTCTCTATTAAATTTGAACCCTCCTTTTATATCCTGGGTGGCTGTAGGGAGTTTGGGCTTGTACTCAGTTAATGTCCCGCTGAATCTACCACTGGCTTCATCATGGCTGGAAATTCCAAAGCTAATAGCCCTCTTGCTCGACGTCGTAGCCGCCATTGATGTAATCGCCATTTATTGGGTGTGACATGTCTATCTCCTTGAATGGTGGACTTGTGGTTTGTTTCGATGTGCGAAAAGAAATAGATTTAATTGTGTGCCTTGTTCTATTTCATGTTGCTTCAACAAGAATAGTTTTTTATGCTCGTGCGAGTACCTGTAATAAATGACAGTTTTTAATATTTATTTGCTATAAGGGTTATGCGTTTTTTGTAAGTGAACTAAGGAGATGCCAAAAAATAGGCAGTGTCAAAAGTGGGCTGATTTATTTAAGTAAGATTTCGCTGGAAGCGATGTATAAGCATTATCTGAGGGGGGGGAGTTGAAGGCTAGGGTTAGCTAAGTTTGAGTGGTTTAAAACTGCTGATAAAAAAACGTCGTTAGGTGGGTGTGGACGGTTATTTCTTGTGGTTACAACGCTATCCAAAAGTCAGAGAAAACGGCGCTGCCGCGTGCTCAATGGCGTTGACCACATGAGGAGCCTGCTCACGATACTGGGAATAGCGCTTGAGCACTGCTTCAACCGAAGCAAGCAGATGCTGAATGCGCTCCTTGGGTTGGTCGATTTCACAGGTGTGAGCAAATTCCAGGAGCCCTTGTCGTGAGGCAAACATTGACTTGTTGCCCGCCAGATCCAATGCCAAAACATCTTCTGGAATATAGGCCGTGGTGTTGACGATGTCGTAAGCCGGCGCCAGATGCGCGTCGCGTTGCGTCGGTTCGGAATAGAGCAAACCGAAATTTTTCAAATGAGCGTCGCCGTTTCCGACGATGCAGCTCAGGGCGACGCTATCGAAGAGTTGATCAAGCGACGTACGCCAGTGTCTCACCGGACAAAACACTCGAACAGCCTTGGCGATTGCCGCATAACTTCTGCTGTACTTCTGATTAGCCGACAGCCCCATCAGCACCGCCATGTCTTCAAACCCAATCGGATTGAGCTGGTCGTCGCGGTCAAAGCGGCGCATGACAAACAGTTTGGCGTTGTCGGAAAGGTAAAACGGTGGAACGGGAATACCCGCCTCTTTCGCCATGGACATGCAAAGGAATTCGTTGATCGCCAGGCCCGGAAATTCGTCTCTGCCACTCTTGATGATCAGATCCGAGGTTTTGGATGTCACTCTCGGCAATTCTATTTCTTGCCGCTCCGGCACCAGCAACTTGGGTTGAACACCTGAAATGCCCGCCCGCAGGATGTAGCGATCAAGCATGTCGGCGAAGATATCTTCCGTACCGTCCCACGTGAGAATCTCTTCGAGTTTTTCTCCCGGAAATTCTTGCGCCTGCAACAATGCATCAACGGTTTCAGAGCGTACATGAACCCTGCCAATCGGCGATGTACTGCCGGAAAGCGCCAGTAGCAGCATCGGGTCGACGTTCACAGTTTTGGCCAGGCGGTTGCGCAACTGCTCCAATACATAGCCTTCTGGCAGGTTCATCTGAAAAACAGGGTGCAGCTCGCGCCGACGAAATTCGTCATGTCGCACAGGCATCGAGAGGCTGATCGCCATTTGTGGCGATGCATCTTCGTGATAACGGAAAGTGAAATCCTCGGCATCGCTGAACAGTCTGCCGCTATTACCCTCAGGGGTACTGACTTGAAGAGAGGACATTTTCATTCGAATAAATCTCCAAGCTCTTCAAGGGTTGGCATCGTTGCTGGAACCACCGAGAGTTCGCAGTCCAACGCAGCCAAAACCCGCGCGTAAGCGATCATGCCGACAGAAAGGGTGCCTTTCTCCACCGCGATGACTTTGTATCGCGTCAGTCCCGCCAGCTCGGCGAGCTGCGCCTGCGTCAGGCCACGATTTATACGTTTTTCACGTAATTGAATGCCGAGACGGGTAATTAAAAGAGAGTAATCCATGTTGCGCTACCGTCACATTTTGATGTCAATGTAGCGTATGCGGAACATTTAATCTAATTGGCTCAAGAAGCCCGCGGTGAGGCGGGCCGTTTGTGGACGACTATTCCTTCAGTTCAACGTGATCCAGCGCCTGATTCACCGCCAGTTCACCGAGCATGACGACTTGCGCAATGCCTAGCGCGGTCTTGCGGTGTGAGGTGTCGAGCATGGCGGCGAAGTTGTTGAGCATTTCGCTGGCTGAACCCAGGGTTTCGCTGGCGTTGGCCAGCAGGGATTCGGTGTTGTACTTCGGGTTGGCGAGGTACATGGGCTCGGGTTTATGCGTGCTGGCCATGATGAAGGCGGACGGTTTGAGGTAATGGTCGAGGGCGCGTTCGGCGGCGTCGCTGAGTTTTTTGGAATTGAGGGATTCGTACGGGGAGGCCGGGTCAGTGACCGGCGGGTGTGGCGTTGATTTGATCATTAGCTGAAAACTCCTGATGGAGCCGCTTCGTCTTCTCTACTAAAAGAAGGGTGGCAGCTGTGCGCAGGTTAGTAGACCGGGGAGTATTCAGCATTAACCGGCGCGCCGAAGCGCCCTGCACACAGCCACCATCAAGTCGGACAGCAATTACCGACGGATGCGCTTTGCACAAAACTGAAAAACACCACGGGCTACTAAACCCGATCACTGGAAATCAGTGACGCGAATCAAGTTACCGATGGCCCGCCAGGCGCACAAGCCGGCGGATTCTGGCGTACCCGTAGGCAACGACGCAAGCTGTTGTAGGCATCCGGAAGTAACTGCTGACAGATCTAAACAGCGCTGTTTAAAGGCTGGATGTAAAAGCGGCTCAACCGAGCATCCAGCGCTTCAATTGAACGAATAACCCACCGTAAAGCGGTGCCTCCGTACTTGAATGAGTGCAGTGAATTGACTGGGGAAGAGGCTTCTCTTTCCAGTGATAACCGGTCAAGGCATGGTGCCCACCATCGTGTGAGCGCGGATGGCACTGACTGTCGGATGACCTCTCAAGCAGTCTATTTCTCCTTGCCAGCTGCCTTTTGCGTCGGCGTTGTCGGTCATCAATCAACCGTCGGTGTAGGTACTCTCGGTGGTAATAAGAGCGAATATTCAGCGCTTATAGCTTTTTTGATTGTTTCTACCTGTTATTCGTTATTGAAATGGTTTTTGATTTCCAAATGATCTAACAACCTGTCAGAAGTTACAGTTGGAAAGGGGGGAGTGATTTCTTACTGTGGCCCTTCAATTGATTTTTGGAGTGAATAAGGTATGGGCTCTATCAAAACGGAAGATTTGGACAAATATCCAAAGATGGATGATTTTGGAATGGTAGACGTTACACTGGACGTTGGAAACGGCCCGATTACCTATGAAAGCCGACCATATAGACAAACTTATGATGACTGGTTTTATTTTAAAGCGCACGGGCAAGTATCTGGTCGACACTACTTCGTGATGTTGCGATTTGATCGGATGATGGCTGTGGGTGAGTACGACATCGTATTCAATCAAGACAAAATTTTCGCTCGCACGGATTTTCCGGATCAGGGACAGGTCGATTATCGTGATGGAAAATTGATTTTGAAAAAAACCGGCGAATATCCAGAGGGGAGCTTTCTTTTCACGAAGCCGGGAGTAAAGGTTGAAGGGAAATTTAACTTCAAAGGAGAAAAGCACTAACTGTTTTGGCTTGCGTAATGGGATAGGTTGTTATTTTTATAGTTTTGTTTTGGGTAAATAATAAATCAGGTGGCGAAGAGGTTGTCTGTTTCGTCACCTGCATTTATCTAATGATTTCAAAAACTAAACATATTTTTCGCGCGGTCGTTACTTGTCATGATCAATATCAAGCTTGCTGAAGGTCACTTGCCCACCCTCACTCGTATACCCGGTGTTGTCCTGCACATAAACCCCAGCCTTGAAATACAGCGGCTTGTTGCGCCAGGTCGCGCTGATCTGTGAATCCCACTGATAACCCGCCGCACTCACACCCAGTGCACCGCCAGGACTCAGGTGAATAAGGTAGTTGAATTCGCGATCCAGTTTGATCCCGGTCGCCAGGGTGATGACGCGGCTTTCGTCGTCATCCGGATGCATGCGCACCTTGATAACCAGGTTGCCGGTCTCGGTTTTGGTTTTGTACTGGTATTCGAGTTTGACCATCGGCTTCTGGCTTTCATAAGCGTGTATCTGGCCGATGACGATCTTGCCGGAGCTCGGCACTTTGTTAACCGTCACTGTCGCACGCAACGAATTGTCGGCGTCCGGGTAATACCAATTGCGCAGCGTGCCGTTGCTGTAGGTCTCCCGCAGTTCAGTGCGCGGATAAATGGCGTTTTCGGTTTTTGACCCGGTAACCGGTGACCAGAAGAACAAGGTGCCGGTGTCGGAATGGAAGTACTGATCTTTGAAGCCGTTCACCAGTTTGGAGGTTTCGACGGTGTATGGCGGGCTGCCAACGGGAACGCTGAGGTTCCAGGTTGCGAGATCGATCATGTCTGTTCTTCCACTCAAGTTTCACTGCACGTACGTGCCAGAAGCTCTAGCCCGCACGTTTTGGGGCGGCCTTTATAAGCGTAGAGGGATTTTTTGTTAATGCCCGTTTGGCGGATGATTGACGTCAACATCCTGTCGAAATGCCATCTCTGCCGGTTTCCGGGGGCTTCAGCGGTGACCGTTAGTCGGCAAACTTACGCTTTGGTTAAATGATGGCCTGATGACAGCTTCTGCTTTTTCGGATCCACGACTAGAGTGAAGGCTCGATGTATGTACGGTTTTACCGGAATCGCCCTGAAGTCCCGACAAGAGAAGCAGCATGGAATGCGCGCAACCCCCGCCAGGTGAAGGCAGCTCTGTCCTTTTGATCGTTGATGATTACCCTGAAAATCTGATCAGCATGCGCGCGTTGCTGCAGCGCCAGGATTGGCACGTCCTCACCGCAGCCTCCGGTTTCGAAGCGCTCAATATTCTGCTCTCCCACGATGTCGACCTGGTGCTGCTGGACGTGCAGATGCCGGGCATGGACGGCTTTGAAGTGGCGCGGCTGATGCGTGGCAGCCAGCGCACGCGGCTGACGCCGATTATCTTTCTGACTGCCAACGAGCAATCCCAGGACGCCGTGATCAAGGGCTACGCCAGTGGCGCGGTGGATTACCTGTTCAAACCGTTCGACCCACAGATTCTCAAGCCCAAAGTGCAGGCGTTGCTGGAACACCAGCGCAATCGCCGCGCCTTGCAGCGCCTGAGTCATGACCTGGAAGTGGCGCGCGCCTTCAATGCCTCGGTGCTGGATAACGCTGCCGAGGGGATATTGGTGGTGGGCGAGGACGGCTTGATCCGCTTTGCCAACCCAGCGATTTCGCGGTTGCTGAATGCACCGGTGAAGGAGCTGGAAGGTAAGGAGTTTCTCGATTTTCTACAGAAGCCGCACATTCCGCTGTGGGCTGATTCCGAGTTTTATGCCAGCTATAAACGTGGCGAGACGTTGAGGCTGCACGACGCCTTGCTGCGCACCGCGCCCGGCCAGCAGGTGCCGGTGGCGCTGTCCTGCGCCGCGCTGCCCTCCGAGCAACACGCGATGGTGGTGACCGTGCTCGATATGTCGGTGGTGCGGCACTTGCACCAGCAGCTCGAATTTCAAGCGGTCACCGATCCACTGACCGGTTTGCTCAACCGTCGCGGGTTTTACCAGACCGTTGAAAACTTGCTGCTGCGTGGTGAACGCAGTGATAGCAGTTGGGTGTTGCTGTATCTGGACCTTGATGGCTTCAAACGGGTCAACGATTCGCTCGGTCACGATGCCGGCGATCGTGTGCTGCGCTGGGTCTCCGAGCAATTGAAAGCCTGCCTGCGACCGTTCGACATTCTTGCGCGCATGGGCGGGGATGAATTCACCGCGCTGCTGGATCTGGAGTTTCCCGAGCAAGCGGCGAAGATTGCCGAAAAACTCATCGAGCGGGTGTCGATCTGTCAGCAGATCGAAGGGTTGGACATCGCTCTCGGCGCCAGCATCGGCATCGCCACTTACCCGGACTGCGGCTCCAACCTTGACGGATTGCTGCGTGCCTCCGATATCGCGATGTACGAGGCCAAACGCGCCGGACGTCAGCAATATCGCTTTTATGATCATGAAATGAATGGCCGGGCGCGCTCGCGGCTGATGCTCGAGGAGAGCGTGCGTGCAGCCATCGAAAACCGCGATTTCAACTTGGTGTATCAGCCGCAAGTGGCCATCGACACTGGCCAGATTCGTGGCTTCGAAGCGTTATTGCGCTGGCAGCACCCGAGTGTCGGCGATGTGCCGCCGGGGTTGTTTCTGCCGTTGCTGGAAGAGGCGCGGTTGATCAGCCGTCTCGGCAGCTGGATTTATCATCGCGGTGCCGGCCAGCGCAAAGCCTGGGAAACCCTGTTTGCCGAAGATCTGGTGCTCGGTGTGAGCTTGAGCAACACGCAGTTCAGCCTGCCGAATCTGGTCACCGAATTGCGCCAGGTCATGGAGCGACACGCCTTGCAGCCTCGGCAGCTGGAGGTCGAGGTCACTGAAGAGGCGCTGATGCAAAACCCCGATGAAACCCGCAAACAGCTGCGTTTGCTGCGCCATCTCGGTGTGCGCGTGGCGCTGGATGACTTCGGTTCCGGGCCGTGTTCGTTGGCGCATCTGCGCGATCTGGAACTCGATACGCTAAAACTCGATCGCCATCTCATCGCGCGATTGCCGGACTCCAAACGGGACGCCTCACTGGTCAGCACGGTCATCAGTCTGTGCAAGCAATACGGTTTGCTGGTGATCGCCGAGGGCGTTGAAACCATCGAGCAATATCAATGGCTGCAAGCCCACGGCTGCGAGTACGTGCAGGGCTTCCTCGTGGCGCGGCCATTGATCGCCGAGGACGCTGCGAGCTTCGCCGAGCCGTTCGACTGGAGCGCACTGCCCGGTTGAATTCGCTACACTGGCGCACCTTTTCGAACCGTGTCGCTCGTCCATGACTGTGCTGAAGTACCTCCAGGCCTATCCTGCGCAATTGCAGGATCAGGTGCGCCAACTGATCGCCGAAGGGCGGCTCGGCGAATACCTGAATCAACGCTATTCGGGGCGCCACGACGTGCAGAGCGACAAGGCCTTGTACAGCTACGCGCTGGACCTGAAGCAGGAATACCTGCGCAACGCCCCGGCCATCGACAAGGTGCTGTTCGACAACCGCCTCGACCTGACCCACCGCGCGTTGGGCCTGCACACCACGGTTTCACGGGTGCAGGGCGGCAAGCTCAAGGCCAAGAAAGAGATTCGTATCGCCTCGTTGTTCAAGGATGCCGCGCCGGACTTTCTGAAAATGATCGTCGTGCATGAACTGGCGCACTTCAAGGAATCGGATCACAACAAGGCGTTCTATAAATTATGCGAGCACATGCTGCCGGGGTATCACCAGGTCGAGTTTGATCTGCGCGTGTACCTGACGTGGCGGGATATGCAGGCTTAACAGTACGCAACCAGGAAGGTGTGGATGGACGTCAGCAAGACCAAAAGCAGTTTCTACCGCCGCTTGTATGTGGCGTACCTGATCGACAGCGGTCTGGCGCCGAGTGTGCCGACGCTGACCGAAGTGACCGGCATGCCCCGGCGCACGGCGCAGGACACGATTGCCGCGTTGGCCGATCTGGATATCGTTTGTGAGTTCGAGCAGGAAGAGGGCGCACGCAATCATGCGGGGCGCTATCGGATTCGTGAGTGGGGAGCGATTGATCGCGGGTGGATCGAGCGTAATTTGCGGCAGATCAAGGCTGTTCTGGAGTATCCCTGAGTCCTGCGGTGCCTGAGCTGACGCCTTCGCGAGCAGGCTCGCTCCCACAGTTGGAATGCGTTTCCCTGTGGGAGCGAGCCTGCTCGCGAAGGGGCACTTAAGGGCGACGCATCCCAATGTGTGGAATGTCATCTTCCAGATACTCTTCACCCGCCACAACAAACCCGTACTTGCCGTAATACCCCTGCAAATGCGCCTGCGCCGACAGATAGATCGGCACTTGCGGCCAATGCTTCTCCGCCTGTTTCAAAGCCTGCTCCATCATTTCGTGCCCCAGCCCTTTGCCGCGCCCTTGCGGTGCGGTAATCACGCGGCCGATCACCACGTCGCCACCCTGGGATTCCGGATCCAGCAGGCGCAGGTACGCCATCAACTGGTCATCCTCCCAGCCCATCAGGTGATAGGTATCGCCTTCCAGATCCTGACCGTCGAGGTCCGGATAGGCGCATTTCTGTTCGACCACGAACACGTCCGAGCGCATTTTCAACAGCGCGTACAGCTGCTCCTTGCCCAGATCACTGTGATGTTTGCAGACCCATTCGATTGTCATTTGCCGATTCCTTGAACGTGTCACCGGATACTAAGCGCCTGCGGCAAAGATGTCTGTATGGCGTAAGAGTCTGTGACAAAGGTCAAAATGCCATCATTCCTTTCTCGCAGCCGCGGTGACTTTGTGTAATCTGCTGGAGAGCCCTGTGCACTGGCTGCAATGAGCTAATGTTAGGGCCTGGGTTTTGCCGGTAAGGGGCCTTGGGGTTTTGACTGAAAACATGCTGGGCAACTCGCCCGCTAAGGATTTTCAAGCATGCCGCGTTTGCATCGAGCCTTTGCTTTGACCGGATTGCTCTTGCTGGCTCAGACCGCTGCAGCGGATAAGCTGCGGCTGGTGTTTGATATCTGGCCACCCTTTACCGACGACACGCTGATCAACGGCGGACTGGCCACCGACATCGTCACAACTGCGCTGGCCCGGGCCGGTTATGCCAGCGGCTACGAGCAGGTGCCGTGGGCGCGGGCGCTGCTTGGCGTTGGCGAGGGCCGCTACGATGTATTGGTCAACGCTTGGTACAACGACGAACGGACCAGGCTCGGCCAGTTTTCCGGGGAATACCTGCTCAACCGCATCCGCTTTCTCAAGCGCAAAGACACACCACTCGAGTATTCCAATCTGCAACAACTGCACACCTATCCGATTGCGGTGGTGCGTGGCTACGCCTATTCGGCGCCGTTCGATGCCGACACGGCGTTGCAGAAAGTCCCTGTGCATAACTTTGCCATGGCCGTGCGCATGCTCGCGGCGGATCGGGTCAAGCTGACGCTGGAAGATGAGTATGTGGCCAAGTATTACCTGGCGCGGGAATCAGCCAAGGTGCGCAATTCGGTGGAGTTTTTGCCTAAGCCGTTGAGTGAGAACAGCCTGCACATTCTGGTGAGCCTGAAGAATCCGCAGCATGAGCAGATTGTCGCGGGGTTTGATAAGGCGATTGCGGCGATGAAGGCGGATGGCAGTTATGACAAGTTGTTGAGGCAGCATGGGATGTGAGTTTCTGATCCTGAATTTGCTGGGTGTCTGATGGCCTCTTCGCGAGCAGGCTCGCTCCCACAGGGGGTCTGTGTCGTGCATAAATCCAGTGTGGGAGCGAGCCTGCTCGCGAAGACGTCCTGTCAGCCAGCGCTGACCTCACTGGTGTCCTTGATCAGATGCGCCGCCAACGTGCGCAACGGCCCCAACTGCCGGCAAATCAACGCCAGTTGCGTCTGCACCAACCGCTGACCTTCATCAATCTCATCAGGCATCTGCTCCAGCTCATTGGCCAGCGCTTCTTCTTCGTCACTCTGAATCGCCACCGGCTGCTTGTTCGCCAGCCCTTGGGCGATTTCGTCGATGCTCGTTGCCAGTTTCACCCCGGCGCCATCAATCAAATGCTCGCGCACGTCCGCCGGCAACTGCGTCTCGCGATGCGCGCCCAGTCCCGACAGATAACTCAACAACGTGTGCGACAGCACCAGAAAGCGGAAGCCGACATCCGCTTCCTTACGGAAATGCCCCGGCTCCATGAGCATGTTTGCCAGTGTCGTCGACAGCGCCGCATCGGCGTTGTGTGCGTTGCGCCGGGCCAGGCGATAAGCGAGGTCGTCACTCTTGCCGGCGGCGTATTGCTGCATGATCTGGCGCAGGTAGATGCTGTTGCAGGTCAGGGTGTTGGCCAGCACTTTGTTGAGGCGTCGACCCTGCCAGTCCGGCAGGAACAGGAACACCGTCAGGCCGGCAATCAGGCTGCCCAGCAGCGTATCGAACAGGCGTGGCAGAAACAGCCCGTATCCATCGCCGACCTGGTTGAAGCAGAACAGCACCATGATGGTGATCGCCGCCGTCGCCAGGGTGTAGCGGGTGGTGCGGTTGGTAAAGAACACCACGCCGGCGGCAATGGCGAAGCACGATTGCACCAGCGGACTCGGGAACAGATCGAACAGCGCCCACGCCACGGTCAGGCCGATGGCGGTGCCGAAGATCCGCTGCCCGAGTTTGCGCCGCGTCGCGCCATAGTTCGGCTGGCAGACGAACAGCGTGGTGAGGATGATCCAGTAACCCTGCGACGGGTGAATCAAATGCACCATGCCGTAGCCGATACTCAGCGCCAAGGGCAGGCGCAGGGCGTGACGGAACAGCAAAGACGTCGGCGTCAGTTGCGTGCGCAGGCGCACCCAGACGTCCTTGAGGTTGCGCGGCGAACGGTCGAGCAGGCTGCTGTCGGTCGCATCGGCCAAGGCGTCGGGGTTGCTCGCGTCGCTGAGCAAGCGGTCGAGGGTGCCAAGGTTCGCTGCCAGGGCACGTAGCGAGCGCAGCAATCCGCGCCACGCCGGGTTGCTCTGGATGCGCAAGTGTTCGAGGGACGCATCGAGATCGCTCAGGGCTTCGGCGAAACTCGCGTCGTAAATGAACGGCTGGCGCATCTGGATCGATTCGGCCAGCGCGCGGCAGGCCTTGCCTTGCTGGCGCAACAGGCGTTGGCAGCGGAACAGCACGTCACTGTGGAAGAACGCTTCGGCCAGCGCGTTGTACGGATAGTGCGAAGAACTGGCGCGTTCGTGGATGTCTTGCGCGAGGAAATACAGCTTCAGGTAGCGGCTGACTTTCGAACCGGGGCGGCCGTTGCCGACGCGGTGCAGAATGATTTCCTTGGCACTGTTCAGCGCCGCCACCACGCGCCCGTTTTGCTGGGCCAGTTCGAGGCGACGGGCTTCGACATCCATCTGCCGGATTGGCTCGAAGAGAGACGATTTCAGCTTCAGGTAAAAGCCCAGCTCACGGAACAACCGCGCCAGACTCTGCTGCACCGGCTGGTTGGAAAACAGCGCCTGCCACACCACCGAGAGCAAGCCGTACCACGCCGCACCGGCGACCAGCAGCATCGGCTCGTGCCAGAAGTCGGTGACCGCGCCACCGCGCTGATCAACGCCGATCATCGTGTACACCGACAGAATCAACGTCGCCGAAGCAATCGCGCCATAACGCTCGCCGAGCGCGCCGAGCATGGTCAGGCCGAAACTGGCCAGCGCCAAGGCAATGGCGAAGACGATGGGGTAGGGGAAGAGCAATTCCACCGACAGCGCGGCGATGCTGAAACACACCAGCGTCACGGCGAGGGCGTTGAGACGGCCCTGCCAACTGTCGTCGGTCTCGGCCAGGGCGCTGGCGATAATCCCGAGGAACAACGGGATCAGCAGGCCCATTTCATCCTGATACCAACACAGCGCCATGCTGCCGGTCAGGGCGATGAACACCCGCACGCTGTAGCTGAATTTATCCAGCGCCCACAGGCGCCGCAAAGACTGACGAAACGAGGTCGAGGACATGAAGTGCGAAGGCCTTCCGAGGCGATGCCGCTAAATTGAGCCAGTAATGACGCCGACGCAATGGCGCCGATCACATCTGACAGCAAAAAGTGTTCCTTTTACTTACACCACAGACCACTGTGGGAGCGAGCCTGCTCGCGAAAGCGGAGTGTCATTCAACATTGATGTCGACTGGTACACCGCATTCGCGAGCAGGCTCGCTCCCACAGGGTTTTGTATTTGGCCTTGAGTTAAGCGTACTGCGCGGCGGCGTAGCCGGAGGCCCAGGCCCATTGGAAGTTGAAGCCGCCCAGATGCCCGGTGACGTCGAGCACTTCGCCGATGAAGTACAGGCCAGGGCTTTTCAGCGATTCCATGGTCTTGGACGACACTTCACGGGTATCGACGCCACCGAGTGTTACCTCGGCTGTGCGATAACCCTCAGTCCCGGCCGGCACAACCTTCCAGCTGCCCAGCTTCTCGGCAATTTCCGCCAGTTCAGCATGGGTGTACTGCTTCATCGGCTTGGACGCAAACCAGTTGTCCGCCAGCAGATTGGCCATCTTCTTGGTGAAGATCTCACCGAGCAGGGTTTTCAATTCGCTGTTCGGGCGCTCGGCCACTTGCTGTTGCAGCCAGCTCGCCGCGTCATGATCCGGCAGCAGATTGATTTCCACCGTGTCGCCGGATTCCCAGAACGAAGAAATCTGCAAAATCGCCGGGCCGCTGAGGCCACGGTGAGTGAACAGGATGTTCTCGCGAAAGCTCTGATCGTTGCAGCTGACCAGACAATCCACTGACGTCCCGGACAACTCGGTGCAGAGCTCCTTGAGCTGATCGGTGATGGTGAACGGCACCAGCCCGGCGCGGGTCGGCAGTAGCTCATGGCCGAACTGTTTGGCGACCTGATAACCGAACCCGGTGGCGCCCAGCGTCGGGATCGACAAGCCGCCCGTGGCGATCACCAGCGACTGGCACTGAACCTGGCCGAGGGTGGTGTCGAGCAGGTAACCGCTCTCGACTTTCTCAATCGTTTGAATCGACGTGTCGAGGTGCAGTTCGACGCCGACCTGATCGCACTCGGTCAGGAGCATTTCGAGGATGTCGCTGGATTTGTTATCGCAGAACAACTGGCCGAGTTTTTTCTCGTGGTACGGCACGGCGTGCTTGCCGACCATGCCGATGAAATCCCACTGGGTGTAGCGCGCCAGTGCGGATTTGCAGAAATGCGGGTTCTGCGAGAGGAAATTGCTCGGCTCGGTGTACATGTTGGTGAAATTGCAGCGGCCACCGCCCGACATCAGGATTTTCTTGCCGGCCTTGTTCGCGTGGTCGAGCAGCAACACCTGACGCCCACGCCCGGCGGCGGTCAGTGCACACATCAACCCAGCGGCGCCAGCGCCAATGATCACGACTTCGGTAGAGCGCAAAACGGTGTCCTCACACAAATTTCAAAATCACCGGAACCTAATGTGGGAGCGAGCCTGCTCGCGAAAGCGGTGTGTCATTCAACATTGATGTTGGCTGACAGATTGCCTTCGCGAGCAGGCTCGCTCCCACAGGGGATGTACGCAGTCCTTAGAGGATGCGGACGCGCAGCGAACGGCCCTTGATCTTGCCGTCGTTCAGACGCTGCAAGGCCTGCATGGCCACGGTGCGGTCAACGGCTACATAAGCCTGGAAGTCGAAAATCGCGATCTTGCCAACCTGTGCACCGGGAATGCCGGCATCGCCAGTCAATGCACCCAGGATATCGCCCGGGCGAACCTTGTCTTTACGACCGGCACCGATGCACAGCGTGGTCATCGGCGGCTGCAGCGGGGCGAGGCCCTGGGATTTGAGGTTATCGACCTGATCCCAGTTCAGCGGTGACTTCTGCAGCTGCTCAATGGCTTGCGCGCGGTGCGCTTCACCCGGTGCAACCAGGCTGATCGCGATGCCTTTCTCGCCAGCACGACCGGTACGGCCAACGCGGTGAATATGAATTTCCGAATCGCGCGCCAGTTCGACGTTGATCACCATGTCCAGCGCATCGATGTCCAGACCACGGGCGGCCACGTCGGTGGCGACCAGTACCGACGTACTGCGGTTGGCGAACATCGCCAGCACCTGATCGCGGTCACGCTGTTCCAGATCGCCGTGCAGGCCGACGGCGGAAATGCCTTTGGCGGTCAGGTGATCAACGGTTTCCTGCACTTGCTGCTTGGTGAAGCAGAACGCCACGCAGGACGCCGGACGGAAGTGGTGCAGGACTTTCGTCACCACGCCCATGCGATCTTCCGGGGAAATCTCGTAGAAACGCTGCTCGATCTGCGTGTCATCGTGGAACGCTTCGGCTTTCACCGTTTGCGGATCACGCATGAACTTCGACGCCAGTTGCTTGATGCCCACCGGGTAAGTCGCGGAGAACAGCAGGGTCTGACGACGCTCCGGGGTCTTGATGATGATGTCTTCGATGGCGTCGTAGAAACCCATGTCGAGCATGCGGTCGGCTTCGTCGAGGATCAGCGTGTTCAGGCCATCGAGGACCAGCGAACCTTTGCGCAGGTGCTGCTGAATGCGGCCCGGGGTGCCGACGATGATGTGCGCGCCGTGTTCCAGCGAAGCAATCTGCGGGCCGAACGACACGCCGCCGCACAGGGTCAGGACCTTGATGTTGTCTTCGGCACGGGCCAGACGACGGATTTCCTTGGCGACCTGGTCGGCCAGTTCGCGCGTCGGGCAGATCACCAGCGCCTGGCAACCGAAGTAGCGCGGGTTGATCGGGTTCAGCAGGCCGATGCCGAATGCGGCGGTCTTGCCGCTGCCGGTCTTGGCCTGGGCGATCAGGTCCATCCCCTTGAGGATCACCGGCAAGCTCTGCGCCTGGATCGGCGTCATCTGGGCATAACCGAGGGATTCGAGGTTAGCCAGCATGGCGGCGGACAGCGGCAGAGTATTAAAAGCGGTGGCGATGGTGGTCACGGGACTGGCCTGCAAAACAAAATGTCGCGCAGTGTAGCAGCCCCGTGCCACTTTCTTCGAAAGTTCTGGACGAACAGTGGTTAATGTTCGATGTGTTCTTCCGGGCGTTTGGCGCGGCGGCCGTCTTCCTTCGACAGTTGCGAGAAGATCGTCGCGGCCAGCATCGCCATGATCCCGACGGTGACGAAGGTCAGCTGGAACGCGCCGAGTACGGTTTCCACGCCATCGTTACCTATCTCAGCGGTAAACCCGCCGAGCAATGCACCAGCGCAGGCAACGCCAAGACTCAACGACAACTGCGCCACCACCGAGAGCAAACTGTTGCCACTGCTGGCGCTGGCATCGTCGAGATCGATCAGGGTCACGGTGTTCATCGCCGTAAATTGCAGCGAGTTGATCGCGCCCAGCACTGCCAGCAGGCATAGCAGCAGCCAGTACGGCGTCTGCTCGCTGACCAGGCCCATGCTCGCCAGCATGATCCCCAGCGCTAGGGTGTTGCCGGTCAGCACGATTCGATAGCCGAAGCGTTCGATCAGCGGCCGCGCCACCCACTTGGCAATCATCGCCGCAGCCGCCAGCGGCAGCATGCTCATCCCCGCTTGCGACGGTGAATAGCCCAGCGCCACTTGCAGCAGCAGCGGCACCAGAAACGGCAAGGCGCCGCTGCCCAAGCGGGCAAAGAGGTTGCCGAGAATACCGACGGCAAAGGTGCGGGTCTTGAACAGCGAAGGCGCGAACAGTGGGTTTTCGATGTGCCCGGCGCGCAACCAGTACGCCGCCAGACAAGCCATGCCGCCGAACAGCAGCAACATCACCCGCAGGTGCGGCAGGTGCAGTTCGCCGAGGCCTTCCATGGCGATGGTGATCAAAATCATCGCCGCGCCGAACAGCAGGAAACCCAAACTATCGAAGCGCGTACGCTCGGTGCCGCGCAGGTCGGGAATGAATTTCCACACCGCGTAGCAACCGATCACGCCGACCGGCAGGTTGATCAGGAAGATCCAGTGCCACGTCAGGTATTCGACCATCCAGCCGCCCATGGTCGGGCCGATCAACGGGCCGAGCAGGCCGGGAATGGTGATGAAACCCATGATCCGCACCAGTTCGGAGCGCGGATAGGCGCGCAGCACCACCAGTCGCCCGACCGGCAGCATCAGCGCACCGCCCAGACCCTGAATGACCCGGGCGCCAATCAGCATGCTCAGGCTGCTCGACAAGGCGCAGAGCAATGAGCCGAAACTGAACAGCAGAATCGCGCCGAAGAAAATTTTCTTGGTGCCGAAGCGGTCGGCGATCCAGCCCGAAGCCGGGATCAGCAAGGCCACGGTGAGCATGTAGGCGATGATCACGCCTTGCATGCGCAACGGATCCTCGGCCAGATCGCGAGCCATGGCCGGCAGGGCGGTGTTGAGAATGGTCCCGTCGAGGGACTGCATGAAGAAAGCGATGGCGACGACCCACGGCAACCAGCGGGCGGTGATGGCGTCGAGAGGCGGGCGGTTGGGCATGGAACCTCTTGTCGTTGGAGTTAATGCATATCCATTGTCGAGCGCGGTCAGTGTGGGAGCGAGCCTGCTCGCGAAGAGGCCATTTCACTCAACATTGATGTCGACTGAGCTACCGCTTTCGCGAGCAGGCTCGCTCCCACAGGTTTTGCGTTTACAGGGTCAAGGTCAAACGGCTGACCAGCGCGCCCGGCAGCAACGCCGACGAGGTATTGCGCTGGCTGTACGTACTCGCCGACAGCAGTAACTCGCGCTCGGCGGTCAACGCTTCCAGCTGCGAACCCAGCAGGCTGTAAGCGCTGTCGTCAAAACGCATGGTGCTCACCGGTGCCTGAATCTCGCCGTTCTCGACCCAGAAGGTCGCGAAGCGGGTCATGCCGGTCATGCGCGCGGCCGGTTGATCCGAGTAGTTCAGGTACCACAGGTTGCTGATGTACAACCCGGTGCCCAACTGCTTGAGGATCTCTGCTTGCGACAGATCACCCGCCGCCATGTTCAAAGCACTTGGCATTTCACCGCCACCGGCGCCGTTGGCGGCCAGACCATATTCCGCTGCACTGCGCGAACCGACCAGTTGATCGCCCGCTTTGCCTTCGACGATCAGACGCAAATCGCTGCGTGGATAACCTTCGCCGGAAAACGCCGGGCTCAACGATTCACTGACTTTCTCGTCCAGCGACACCAGCGGACTGAACGCCTGATCACCGACATACAACTTCTGCAACGGGCTGCTTTTGCTGGCAATCGACTGCGCCGAGAAACCGCCCCAGCTCAGCATGCCCATGATTTCTTCCAGCGCCGCCGGTGCCAGATACGCACGGTACTGCCCCGGCGCCAAGGTGCGTAGCGGGCGGCCGAGAAACTCCAGTTGCTCACGTGCCTGAGCAAAGCGCTTGGCGAAACCTTCGCTGCTCCAGTCATGCCCGGCGTAGCTGGCCTTTACCGCTTCACCGTTGTCGTGAAACAGGCTGAAGTCGAAGTTGAAGCTGTTGGCCTGATGCCAGCCAAATGCGCCTGAAGAACTGGCGAAACCCCGGCTGATCGGGCCGGCGGCATAGAAGCCCACCAGGTCCAGACCTTCAGCGGCAGCACAGATTTCATCGACCACCTGTTCGGTATCCGGCAGCGGATGTTCCTGCACATTCTTGCTCTGCCAACCGTTGTGATTGAGCAGCAGGTACGGATCCTGCGGCAGCAACGGCAGGGTTTCGCGCAGTTGTTGCAGACCTTCGGCAAGCCGTTGCAGATCGCCTTCCTGATCACCGGACAGGGTGACTTGCAGGTCGGCGTGACGCCCATCGTTAATCAGCTTCAGGACGATATTGGCCTGCTGCACTTGCCCGGCCTGACGCACCTTGGCGTGGTTGAAACGCACAAACGCGGACGATTCGGCGGCATAGCTAAGGGTGAACTGTTCTGGCTCGCGCACGCTGTCGCGCAGCCACTCGACCATGACCTTGAAGGCGTCGGACTGACTCTTCGAAATGCTCATCAGGCGTCTCCCCCAAACACATCAACGTTGCTGAATACGCAGGCCGGCGAAGCGTGGCCGACGCGGATCACCTGGTTCGGTTCGCCCTTGCCGCAGTTCGGCGTGCCCAGCACCTTGACGGTGTTGGCGTCGCCGACGGCGCGCAGGCTTTTCCAGAAATGTGCGGAAATTGCCCGGTAGTTCGGGTTTTTTACCACGCCTTTCAGTTCACCGTTCTCGATCAACTGGCCCCATTCACAGCCGAACTGGAATTTGTTGCGCGCATCGTCGATCGACCACGAGCGGTTGGTGCTCATCAGAATGCCGTGCTCGATGCCTTCGATCAGCTTGTTCAGCGGCTGATCGCCCGGTTCGATATTGAGGTTGGCCATGCGGTCGATCGGCGGCCGGTTCCAGCCGCAGGCGCGGCTGTTGGCAACGCCATCGAGACCGGCGCGGAACTGCGACAGCGCCCCGCCCAATGGACGCAGCAGTAAACCATCGCGGATCAGAAATTGTTTGCTGGCCTTGCTGCCGTCGTCATCGTGGCCATAGCTGGCGAGTTCTTCGGGAATGCCCGGATCGAACGTCACGTTGAGCAGTTTCGAGCCGTATTGCAGGCTGCCGAAGTCGCTGGCCTTGACGAAACTGGTGCCGGCGTAATTGCGCTCGTCGCCCAAGATTCGGTCGAGTTCCAGCGGGTGGCCGATGGATTCGTGGATCTGCAGCATCATCTGGTCCGGCATCAACAGCAGGTCGCGCGGGCCTTGCGGGGTGTTCGGTGCGAGCAGCAGTTGCAGGGCCTGATCGGCAACCTGCGGACCAGCGCCGATCAGACCGCAACGGCTGATCACGTCAGCGCCGCCCTGTTGGCCGAAGTTCTCGCGGCCGAGGCTGCGGGTCTGACTGTCGTTGCCGTCGTATGCGGTGACGTCGAGACCCGGGTAGACGAAGCGCTGGGCCTGGCGCAATTCAGCCCCGGCACTGCTCAGGTAGATCTGTTCGACGTGGGTGATGCCAATGCTCACCTGCCAATTTACCAGGCGCTCATCCTTTGGCACCGAGGCGGATTCCGCGCCGAGCAACTCAAAGCATTCGCTCAGGGACGGGAAGGCTTGTTCGAGATTGGGCGAAAAGTAATCAGCGCGATCGCTGGACACTGGCTGATCGCGCAGGTCGAGCAAGGCGTGCGGCTTGAGCCGGCGGGCTTGCAGCTCGGCGCGTTCGAGGGCGGCTTGCAGACCTTGCTGCGACAAGTCGTTGGTCGCCGCGTAGGCCTCAACGCCATTGACCCGAACGGTGAGCATCGCGCCTTCGTCGCGGCTCAGGCTCGGCGGTTCGGCGACGTTTTTACGCACCGACAGGTACTGACCGGATTCGCGTACATACCGCAGGGAAAAAAACTCAGCGCCCGTGCGCAAGGCAGCGAAGCGCTGCTTGAGCTGGGGGTGGAAATCGAACATTCGGGAACCTCCTTGTCAGGGGGAAGCGGTAGAGCAGCGGCGGGGAGGGGGTGAAACGGTTGCGCGAGGTCTAGAGTAGGCCTGCGTGGGGGTAGGATCAAGTGAAGAGGGGGTGTAGGGGGATTTACTGTGCAGCGCGGGAATTTGTGCTGAATGTGAGGGCCCCTTCGCGAGCAGGCTCGCTCCCACAGTAGATCTCCAGTGAACACAAAATTTGTGAACACCCGGAATCCAATGTGGGAGCGAGCCTGCTCGCGAAGGCCGCGCCTCGGTATTACGTCTTACTGAGCAGCCGGGGTGATATCACGCATCGGCTTGCCCTTCACCGGCGCATCGCCCGCTACGTAGTAGTCGGCGGTGCTACGCGGCAGCGGCTGGCGGCCACGGATCTTGTCGGCGATTTTCTCGGCGATCATGATCGTCGGCGCGTTCAGGTTGCCGGTGGTGATGATCGGCATGATCGAAGCATCGACCACCCGCAGGCTCTGCATGCCGTGCACGCGACCTTCGCCATCCACTACGGCCATCTCGTCGGTGCCCATCTTGCACGAGCAGGACGGGTGGAACGCAGTTTCGGCGTGCTCGCGGATGAACTTGTCGAGTTGCTCATCGGTTTGCACTTCGATGCCCGGGCTGATTTCGCGGCCACGGAAGGCGTCGAGTGCCGGCTGCTGCATGATTTCACGGGTCAGGCGGATGCCGTCGCGGAACTCCTGCCAGTCCTGCTCAGTGGCCATGTAGTTGAACAGGATGCTCGGGTGCTGGCGCGGGTCTTTCGACTTGGCCTGGATGCGACCACGGCTTGGCGAGCGCATGGAACCCATGTGCGCCTGGAAACCGTGCTCTTTCACACCGTTGCTGCCGTTGTAGTTAATCGCGACTGGCAGGAAGTGGTACTGGATGTTCGGCCATTCGAATTCCGGACGCGAACGGATGAAACCGCCGGCTTCGAACTGGTTGCTGGCGCCGATGCCGGTGCCGTTGAACAGCCACTCGGCACCGATGGCTGGCTGGTTGTACCAGAGCAGCGACGGGTACAGCGAAACTGGCTGAGTGCACGCGTATTGCAGGTACAGCTCAAGGTGATCCTGCAGGTTTTCACCGACGCCCGGCAGGTCGTGAACGACCGGGATGTCGAGCGACTTCAGCAGCTCGGCCGGGCCGACACCAGAGCGCTGCAGAATCTGCGGCGAAGCGATGGCACCGGAGCACAGCAGCACTTCTTTGCGCGCTTTGACTTCAACGCGCTCTTCAGCGTCGCCGACCAGGTAACGCACGCCGACCGCACGCTTGCCTTCGAACAGAATCTTGTCGGTCAGGGCGTGGGTGACGATGGTCAGGGTCGAACGCTTTTTCGCGGTGTCGAGGTAGCCACGGGCGGTGGAAGCACGACGGCCGTTCGGCGTCACCGTGCGGTCCATCGGGCCGAAGCCTTCCTGTTGATAACCGTTCAAGTCTTCGGTGCGCGGGTAACCGGCTTGTACGCCAGCTTCAACCATGGCGTGGAACAGCGGGTTGTTGCCAGCCTTCGGTGTGGTCACGCTGACCGGGCCTTCGCCACCGTGGTAGTCGTTCGGGCCGATGTCGCGGGTTTCGGCTTTGCGGAAGTACGGCAGGCAGTCGAGGTACGACCAGTTTTCCAGACCAGGCAATTTTGCCCAGCCGTCGTAGTCCATCGCGTTGCCACGGATGTAGCACATGCCGTTGATCAGCGAAGAACCGCCAAGGCCTTTGCCGCGACCGCATTCCATCCGGCGACCGTCCATGTGTGGCTCTGGATCGGTTTCGTACGCCCAGTTGTAGCGACGACCTTGCAGCGGGAACGCCAGTGCAGCCGGCATTTGTGTGCGGAAGTCGAGACGGTAGTCGGGGCCGCCGGCTTCGAGCAGCAGAACGGTGACGCCAGCGTCTTCAGTCAGACGGGTCGCAAGTGTGTTACCTGCAGAGCCGGCCCCTATGATGATGTAGTCGTATTCTTGAGTCATAAGTTCTCCTGAGGGAGCTACAAGTCACAAGCTTCAAGCTGCAAGAAAAAGCAGCGAGCGGTGGCTTCGAAATCGGGGAGTGCGGCAACCCCCAAACTGCTTTTACTTGCAGCTTGAAACTTGCCGCTCGTAGCTGATCAGCTAATCAAAATACCGAAACGTACTCACCCAGTTCGACTTGCACGGACTTGATGCGCGTGAAGTTATTCAGAGAGCTGATCCCATTTTCACGACCAACACCCGACTGCTTGTAACCGCCAACCGGCATTTTTGCGTCGGACTCGCCCCAGGCGTTGATCCAGCAGATACCGGCTTCCAGTTGATGAATCACGCGGTGCGCGCGGTTCAGGTCTTTGGTGACGATACCGGCGGCCAGGCCGAAGTCGGTGTCGTTGGCGCGGCGGATCACTTCTTCTTCGGTTTCGTAGGAGAGGATCGCCATTACCGGGCCAAAGATTTCTTCACGAACGATGGTCATGTCGTCGGTGCAATCGGTGAACACGGTCGGAGCCACGAACGCGCCTTTGGCGAATTCGCCGTCGGTCAGACGCTCGCCGCCGCACAGTACGCGGGCGCCTTGCTCTTTACCCTTGGCGATGTAGCCCAGCACGCTTTCCATGTGCGCGAAGCTGACCAGCGGGCCGAAGTTGGTGTTTTCGTCTTCCGGGTTGCCAACGCGGATGCGTGCAACGCGCTCAACGATCTTGGCTTCGAAAGCGGCTTTCAGGTGCGCCGGTACGAACACGCGAGTGCCGTTGGTGCAGACCTGACCGGAGCTGTAGAAGTTGGCCATCATCGCGGTGTCGGCAGCGCGATCCAGATCGGCGTCGTCGCAGATGATCAGCGGGGACTTGCCGCCCAGTTCCATGGTCACGTCTTTCAGCGACGAAGCCGAAGCGCTGGCCATTACTTTCTTGCCAGTGTCGGTGCCGCCGGTGAAGGAGATTTTTTCGATGCGCGGGTGCTCGGTCAGCCAGGTGCCGACTTCACGGCCGCTGCCGGTCAGTACGTTGAACACACCGTTTGGAACGCCGGCTTCGGTGTAGATCTCGGCCAGTTTCAGGGTGGTCAGCGAGGTGACTTCGCTTGGCTTGAAGATCATCGCGTTACCGGCCGCCAGCGCTGGAGCGGATTTCCACAGGGCGATCTGGATCGGGTAGTTCCACGCGCCGATACCGGCGACAACGCCCAGCGGCTCGCGACGGGTGTAGACGAACGAAGTGTCACGCAGCGGGATCTGCTCGCCTTCGATGGCCGGTACCAGGCCTGCGTAGTATTCCAGCACGTCAGCGCCGGTAACGATGTCGACGTATTTGGTTTCGGAGAAGGATTTGCCGGTGTCCAGGGTTTCCAGCGCGGCCAGTTCATCGTTGCGCTCGCGCAGGATGTCGACGGCACGACGCAGGATGCGCGAACGCTCCATGGCGGTCATCGCGGCCCAGATTTTCTGGCCCTTTTCAGCGCTGACTACGGCGCGCTCGACGTCTTCCTTGGTCGCACGTTGCACCAGTGCGAGGACTTCACCGTTAGCCGGGTTGATGGCTTCGAAGGTGGCATCGCTGCCGGCGTCGGAGTACGCGCCATCGATGTAAAGTTTTTGCAGTTCGAAACGGGCCATAGTGTCCTCGCAAGTGCATTGGTGGTTGGCGTTGACCACCGCGGTGAGGCTGCGGTGGCGTTCAGGGGCCGAGCGTTTTCTGTGTGCTCTAGCTCACCTTCTTGGCCAATTGGAAATCCATGTATTCGTAAGCGATCTGTTGCGCCTGCGCCGTGTCGAAAGCGTCTCCCGACAAAGCGCCGCGCAACCACAAGCCGTCAATCAACGCTGCCAGTCCTCGTGCTGCGCTGCGCGCATCTTCGAGCGACAGCACACGGCGGAACTGGCAGCACAGGTTGGAATACAGACGGTGATCGTTGATCCGCTGCAACCTGTGCAAAGACGGCTGGTGCATGCTGGTGGCCCAGAAGGCCAGCCAGGTTTTCATTGCCGGGCCATTGACCTGGCTGGCGTCGAAGTTGCCTTCGATGATCACCTGCAGATGCGCCCGTGGGCTGTCATCTGCCAGCGCCTGACGGCGCGCGGTGACGCTCTCGCTGAGGGCGGTCATCAGATACCGCATCGTGGCGGCAATCAGGCCGTTCTTGTCCTGAAAGTAATGACTGATGATGCCATTCGAGACACCGGCCAAACGGGCGATCAGCGCAATGCTGGCGTCCCCCATTCCGACCTGATCGACCGCCTGCAATGTGGCTTCGATCAGTTGTTGGCGGCGGATGGGTTGCATACCGACCTTGGGCATCTTGCACATCTCCTTAGGCCTTCCGAGCGGCGAATCACGCCTATCGGATTGACGGCCAGTCTATTTTGTTTTGATTGAACGTTCAATCAACAAAGAATAAGATCTGCGACAAATCGTCGCTGCCTACAGATTTTTCCTACGTGTAAGTGGCGATAAAACCGACATCCGAAACAGCTCGAAACCTGCGTGGGGCATGGCGCGGTTCGCGATTCGATGGACGTGTTGAAAGGGCAAGACGCTCAGGGCCAGGTTTCGGATGAACGTCCGTCCACCTTCGGCCACGAAAGCGATTCGCAGCGCCATTTCGGCAGGTTCGGGCATTTTTCGGGGTGTCTTTATATCACCCGCCGGTCGGCTGCCAACTAACCGATTGGTCGGGTTCCGTGTTGCCTTGTGTTCTTCTCTCGCACTGCCTGGAGCATTTGTGCCATGAGTTCTGCCTCGCTTATAAAGACCCCGCCCGAGAAGGTGACGGTCAACGGTTGGGTGTTTTACACCTCTACCGCGCTGATTCTGTTGTTGACCGCCATTCTGATTATCGCCCCGCAAGAGGCCGGCAGACTGTTGGGTATCGCTCAGGCCTGGTTGTCGCGCAGCTTCGGCTGGTACTACATGGTGGTGATCGCCGCCTACCTGGTATTTGTCGTCGGTCTGGCGTTTTCCTCGTACGGCAAACTCAAACTGGGCAGCAAGGACGACACCCCGGATTTCAGTTACGGCGCCTGGGCGGGGATGCTGTTCTCGTCGGGTATCGGTATTTCGCTGCTGTACTTCGGCGCGTCCGAGCCGCTGGATCACTACTTCAATCCGCCGGAAGGCACCTCGGCCAGCAACCTGGCCGCGCGTCAGGCTGTACAGCTGACTTTCTTGCATTGGGGCCTGCACGGCTGGGCGATCTATGCGCTGGTCGGTCTGGCCGTGGCGTATTTTGCTTACCGTCATAACCAGCCGCTGGCATTGCGTTCGGCGCTGTATCCACTGGTGGGCGAGCGTTGGGTCAAAGGCGCGGCCGGTCACGCGGTAGACGGCTTCGGCATGTTCGTGACCCTGCTGGGTCTGGTGACCAACCTGGGGATCGGTTCGCTGCAAGTGTCGTCGGGGCTGGAAAACCTGTTCGGCATGGAACACAGCAACACTAACCTGCTGATCGTGATCATCGTGATGAGCACCGTGGCGACCATCGCTGCCGTGTCCGGCGTGGAAAACGGCATTCGTCGTCTGTCCAACCTGAACATCGTACTGTTCAGCGGTCTGCTGATTTTCGTATTGCTGTTCGGCCCGACCTTGCACCTGCTCAACGGCTTCGTGCAGAACATCGGTGACTACCTCAATGGCATCGTGCTGAAAACCTTCGACCTTTATGTGTACGAAGGCGACAACGCCAAGTCCGAGCGCTGGATGGGCCTGTGGACCCTGTTCTACTGGGCGTGGTGGATTTCCTGGGCGCCATTCGTCGGCATGTTCATCGCGCGTATCTCCCGTGGTCGTACCGTGCGTGAACTGGTCGCTGGCGTGCTGCTGATTCCGCTGGGCTTCACCTTGGCCTGGCTGTCGATCTTCGGTAACTCGGCACTGGACCTGGTGATGAACCATGGCGCGGTGGAACTCGGCAAGACGGCGCTGGAACAGCCGTCGATGGCGATCTATCAATTGCTTGAGCACTACCCGGCGTCGAAAGTCGTCATCGGCGTGTCGATCTTTGTCGGTTTCGTGCTGTTCCTGACCCCGGCCGACTCCGGCGCGGTGATGATGGCGAATCTGTCCTGCAAGGGCGGCAACGTCGACGAAGATGCGCCGCACTGGCTGCGGATCTTCTGGTCGGTGGTGATCACCCTGGTGACCATCGGTCTGCTGTTTGCCGGTAACTTCGAAGCCATGCAAACCATGGTCGTGCTGGCCGGTCTGCCGTTCTCGGTGGTGTTGGTGTTCTTCATGTTCGGCCTGCACAAGGCCATGCGTCAGGACGTGCAGATCGAACAAGAGCAGGCGCAACTGGCGGAGCGCGGTCGTCGTGGATTCAGCGAGCGTCTGACGCAACTGGACCTGCAACCGAGCCAATCGGTGGTGCAGCGTTTCATGGACAAGCAGGTTAGCCCGGCGCTGGAAGATGCCACCGCGCAGATGCGTGCGCAGGGTCTGGAAGTGCAGACGCTGTTGGGTAAATCCAAGCGCTGCATGGGTGTGCGCGTCGAGATGGAAGAGGGCAACCCTTTCGTTTACGAAGTGAGCCTGGACGGCTATCTGGCGACCCCGACTGAATCGGCGCAGTCCGATGAAGCGCGCCAGCGTTACTACCGCGCTGAAGTGTATCTGCACAACGGCAGCCAGGATTACGACCTGATGGGATTCACGCAGGATCAGATCACACGCGATGTGCTCGATCAGTTTGAAAGCCATCGGCAGCTCCTTGGCCGGGTGTACAGCTAAAGTCAAAAGCCCCCTCACCCCAACCCTCTCCCCAAGGGAGAGGGAGAAAGGGAGCAGATCGGGGGCCTTTCAAAGCCTGAGTTCGACTCGATATTTCAATGCCAGTCAAAAGCCCCTCACCCCAACCCTCCCGAAACGTCGGACCGCCCGTAGGGAGAGGGAGCTGACCGAGGTGTCTGGCGTTGTACATCGACCTGAAAGATCGAGTCGATTATGGATTCGGTGAAGCAAGATCAGGTCGGTGTAGATCTGCAGCATCCCCCAATCAGTTCCCTCTCCCTCTGGGAGAGGGCTAGGGTGAGGGGCTTTTCCCTGACCCAATAAAAAAGGGATCGCTCACCGCGATCCCTTTTTTTATCCCGCCTTAACCGAGGTTCTTGCCTAACAGCGCGTGATACAACTCGCTGTCGCCCAGAATCCCCACCACATGATTGTCATCGTGCAGCACCAGCTTGTTGCCGGTCTGATAACGAATCTGCAGCGCATCACGCATGCCGATGTTCGAATCCACCAGCGTCGGCTTGCGCTCCAGGCCCTCGACCGCTTGCCCCGGTGCCCAGTTCTGCAGGTTCAGCACCGAACCATTCTGCCGCGCGCCTTTGATGGTGTTGCCTTCAGCCAGATCCAGCCAGGAATCGCCGCCCGGATCGAGACACACCGAACCGTTGATGCGTTTGCACTTGTCCAGTGTGCGCATCAGGCTGCGACCGCAGAGCACGTTGAGCGGATTGGTGTGCGCCACGAACGTACGCACATAATCGTCCGCCGGGTTCAGCACGATCTCTTCCGGCACGCTGTACTGGATGATCCGGCCGTCTTTCATGATCGCGATGCGGCTACCGAGTTTCAGCGCCTCGTCGAGGTCATGGCTCACGAACACGATGGTCTTGCTCAGCTTGCGTTGCAGTTCCAGCAGTTCATCCTGCAGACCCTGACGGATCAACGGGTCGAGCGCCGAGAACGGTTCGTCCATCAGCAGAATATCGGCGTCCATCGCCAGTGCCCGCGCCAGACCGACACGTTGCTGCATGCCGCCGGAGAGTTCGTCCGGCTTCTTGTTGCGCCATTGGGTCAGGCCAACCAGTTCGAGTTTTTCATCGACCAGTTTCTTGCGTTCCTTCTCCGGACGGCCCTGCATTTCCAGACCGAAACTGATGTTCTCGCGCACCGTCAGCCACGGCATCAGGGCGAACTTCTGGAACACCATGGCGATGCGTTTGGTACGCATCATTTTCAGCTCGGCCGGGGTGCAGGAGGCGATGTCGATCTGGCGGTTTTCATGCTCGACGAACAGCTTGCCGCGGCTCACGGTGTTGAGGCCGTTGATGCAGCGCAGCAGGCTCGACTTGCCGGAACCGGACAAGCCCATCAGCACGCAGATTTCGCCTTTGTTGATGTCCAGCGTGGCTTTTTCCACACCGACGATCTGTCCGGTCTTCTTCAGGATCTCGTTGCGGGTCATGCCCTGATCGAGCAGCTTGAGTGCCTCGCGCGGATCTTTGGAGAAGATTACGTCAACGTCTTCGAAGCGAATTATGCTCATGCGTCACCCCCTACTTTGGCGTCGGGTTGTTTGCAGATACGGTCGAGCATGATCGCCAGCAGTACGATCGCCAGGCCCGCTTCGAAGCCCAGGGCGATATCAGCAGTGTTCAGTGCGTTGACCACCGGTTTGCCGAGTCCGTCGGCGCCTACCAGTGCCGCGATCACCACCATCGACAACGACAGCATGATGCACTGGGTGATGCCGGCCGCGATGCTCGGCATGGCGTGCGGCAGTTCAATCCGTGAGAGCAATTGGCGACGCGAGCAGCCGAAGGCCTTGCCGGCGTCCATCAGTTCTTGCGGGACATCGCGGATGCCCAGATAGGTCAGGCGGATCGGCGCAGCGATGGCGAACACCACCGTGGAGATCAGGCCCGGGACCACGCCCAGCCCGAAGAGGGTCAGGGTAGGAATGAGGTAAACGAAGGTCGGTACGGTCTGCATCAGATCGAGTACCGGACGCATGACAGTGTAGAACATCGGTTTGTGTGCGGCGACGATGCCCAGCGGCACGCCGATGACCACGCAGACCAGGGTCGCGAACATGACTTGGGCGAGGGTTTCCATGGTTTCCTGCCAGTACCCCAGATTGAGGATCAGCAGGAAGGAGGCGATCACGAAAGCGGTCAATCCCCATTTGCGCTGGATCAGGTGCGCGAGCAGGGCGATCAGGCCAATCAAGACCAGTGGGTTGAACCAGGTCAGCGCGAACGTCACGCCGTGGATCATCGTTTCCAGTGTCACGGCGATTGCGTCGAAGGTGTTGGCGCCGTGTTGCGTCAACCATTCAACGAAGCCCGCGATGTACTGGCCTAAAGGTATTTTCTGATCAATCAGCATGGTAGTGAACGTCCGCATGCAAGGAAATAAACAGCCCGGGTGGGCGAGCCCACCCGGCATAAGCGATTACTGAAGCTTGGCTTTAACGGCCTCCAGGCCAGGTTTACCGTCAATGGTGGTTACGCCAGCGAGCCAGGTATCGAGCACTTGTGGATTCTTTTTCAGCCAGGCCTTGGCGGCCGCGTCAGGCTTCATCTTGTCGTCGAGGATGTTGCCCATCAGTTCGCTTTCCATGTCGACGGTGAACTCCAGGTTCTTCAGCAACTGACCGACGTTGCTGCATTCCGTGGCGTAACCCTTGCGGGTGTTGGTCGCCACGGTTGCCGCGCCGAAATCGGGGCCGAAGAAATCGTCGCCGCCGGTCAGGTATTGAATCTTGAAGCGCTTGTTCATCGGGTGCGGCGCCCAGCCGAGGAAGACCACGGCGGTGTCGCGTTTTTGCGCGCGATCAACCTGCGAGAGCATGCCCGCTTCCGAGGATTCGACGACTTTGAAACCGGCGGTCTTCAGGCCGAAGGCGTCCTTGTCGATCATGCTCTGGATCAGGCGGTTGCCGTCGTTGCCAGGCTCGATGCCGTAGATCTTGCCGTCGAGCTCTTTCTTGAATTTGGCGATGTCGGCGAAGTCATGCAGACCTTTGTCATACAGGGCTTGCGGCACGGCGAGGGTGTACTTGGCGCCCTTGAGGTTGGTGCGCACGGTTTCCACGGTGCCGGCGTCGCGGTAAGCCTTGATGTCGTTTTCCATGGTCGGCATCCAGTTGCCGAGGAACACGTCCATGTTCTTGCCGTCGGCCAGCGACTTGTAGGTCACGGGCACGGAGATCATGGTGGTCTTGGTCTTGTAGCCGAGGGCGTTGAGGACAACGGAGGTGGTAGCGGTGGTAGCGGTGATGTCGGTCCAGCCGACATCGGAGAAGTTAACGGTACTGCACTGTGCCGGTTCTGCAGCTTGCGCCAGTAACGGCAGACTCAGCATGGCGGCCAACAACAACGACGGGGAACCTTTCATGGATGGACTCCTTGGTGTTTTTTTTGGCAGTGTTCCGACTGTGGACCACCGCACTTATAGGTTGCGGTTGGATGGCGTTCTGGAGACAGCTCTACCACGGCGCCTTGCAATCGAGTCATAACGATCATGTACCAGTGAAAATCTGACGCCTACAGGGGGGGTCGTATCCAGTACAGGGATGGTCGCATCCAGTGTCAGTGACGTCGTTTACAGCTTTTTTCAGCCCCGAATGGCCATCTGAACCGCACAAAAACGGCGAAAAACCGGGACGAAAACGGCGCGGCGCTGGTGGACATGAGTGCGTCGGTGTCAGACGCCGTGCGTCCCGACAAAAGCCTGATGATGCGGGCATTCCGGCGGATCGCAGCTTGAGCGTAGCAGCTCCGCCAGCGGGCGCTTTTGCGCCCCGGACCGGTATCCTCAGGAGCTCTGCAGCAATGGCTATCAGCGTTTTCGACCTGTTCAAAATCGGCATCGGCCCTTCCAGTTCCCACACCGTCGGGCCGATGCGCGCGGCGGCGTTGTTTGTCGAGTCGCTACGGGACAAGCACCAGCTGGAGCAGGTGCGGCGGATCGAAGTGCAGCTGTACGGTTCGTTATCGGCGACCGGCATTGGTCACGGTAGCGACAACGCGGTGATCATGGGCCTGATGGGCGAGTGGCCGGACGCAATCGACCCGTCGCAGATCGGTCCGCGCATTCAGGCGCTGCGTGAAACGCATACCCTGCTATTGGATGGTCGTTTGTCGGTGCCGTTTGTCTGGGCACGGGACATGCGTCTGATCGACGAGAACCTGCCGTTTCATCCCAATGCGATGACGATTGTGGCCGAGGGCGATCACGGCGAGCTGCATCGCGACACCTACTATTCGGTGGGTGGCGGTTTTGTCGTGGATCAAGCGCAGGCGTCCAGCGGCGTCGTTGATCTGGATCGCACTGAATTGCCCTACGACTTTTCCAGTGCGGTTGAACTGCTGGAGTTGTGCAAGAAAAACAACCTGCGCGTCGCCGAATTGATGATGGCCAACGAAAAGGTCTGGCGCAGCGAGGAAGAAATCCGCGCCGGGCTGATGAAGCTGTGGCGGGCTATGCAGGATTGCGTCGAGCAGGGTTTGAAACACGAAGGCATCCTGCCTGGCGGATTGAATGTGCGTCGGCGTGCGGCGAAGTTGCATCGCAGTCTTCAGGAATTGGGTAAGCCCAATGTGATCGGCTCGACGCTCAGTGCGATGGAGTGGGTCAACCTGTTCGCCCTGGCGGTTAATGAAGAAAACGCGGCGGGCGGGCGCATGGTCACGGCGCCGACCAATGGCGCCGCAGGGATTATTCCGGCGGTATTGCACTACTTTATGAAGTTCAGTGAAGCGGTGACTGACGCCAACGTGGTCGATTACTTCCTCGGTGCAGCGGCGGTGGGGATTCTGTGCAAAAAGAATGCTTCGATCTCGGGCGCCGAAGTGGGTTGCCAGGGCGAAGTCGGTTCGGCGTGTGCGATGGCGGCGGCGGGGCTGGCGGAGATTCTTGGTGCCACGCCGGAGCAGTTGTGCAACGCGGCCGAAATTGGCCTGGAACATAACCTCGGGTTGACCTGCGATCCGGTCGGTGGCCTGGTGCAAGTGCCGTGCATCGAGCGTAATGCGATTGCGGCGGTGAAAGCGATCAACGCGGCGCAGATGGCGTTGCGTGGTGATGGTCAGCACTTTATTTCGCTGGATCGGGTGATCCGCACCATGCGTGATACCGGTGCGGATATGCATGACAAATATAAAGAGACCTCGCGGGGTGGGTTGGCGGTCAGCGCGGTTGAGTGCTGAATTAGTGACACCGAGGTGAATTCTTCGCGAGCAGGCTCGCTCCCACAGTAGATCTCCAGTGAACACAAAATGTGTGAACGCCAGGGTCCAATGTGGGAGCGAGCCTGCTCGCGAAGGGGTCAGACCAGTCAAAACTGCTCACCAAGTGAACACAGACAATAAATCACGCCACCTTTTAGCGCGTCGCAATCAGATAAGAGTCTTTCCCACCTGTTACACGCGCTCAGCTCTCCTACCGTCCGTCACCCGTGCTTGCGGTGACACTGTCCGACAATCGCGCGCAGGCCAGTTCCCACAAGTGCTACCGATTTGCTCACACCCCTGGGGGCAGGGCGTTCAGCAACGCTGATGGCACTTCGAAACACCTTTCGTCGGACGGCTCGTATAGACACGTCGCGACGTCGTTTTCAGGAGTTATTGAACAGCCATTCAATTTTAGGCATGGCATTTGCTCTGTCATAACAAAGCCCGTCTCCCACGCGAGAACGCTGGCAATAACAAGAGCCTCCGCCTGAGGCCATCACCCGCTTTGTGTGAGGAGATACCGCGATGACGTCGTTCAACTCCGGGGCCCAACCCCAGAACCGTGCGCCTCAATCCATCGGCTTTCTGCTGCTGGACAATTTCACGCTGATTTCTCTGGCGTCCGCAGTAGAACCCCTGCGCATGGCCAACCAATTGTCCGGTCGCGAGCTGTATCGCTGGAGCACCCTCACCGTCGATGGCGGCCAGGTGTGGGCCAGTGACGGTCTGCAAATCACTCCCGACGCTTCCATGCACAAAGCCCCGCCACTGGACACTGTGATTGTCTGCGGCGGCATCGGCATTCAACGCACCGTTACCCGTGAACACGTTTCATGGCTGCAAAGCCAGGCGCGTCAGTCCAAGCGCCTCGGCGCCGTGTGCACTGGCAGTTGGGCACTGGCCTGCGCTGGTCTGCTCGACGGTTTCGATTGCAGCGTGCACTGGGAATGTCTGGCGGCGATGCAGGAAGCTTTCCCACGCGTGGCCATGAGCACTCGATTGTTCACCCTCGACCGTAACCGTTTCACCAGCTCCGGTGGCACCGCGCCGCTGGACATGATGCTGCACCTGATCAGCCGCGATCATGGCCGTGAACTCTCCGCCGCGATCTCGGAAATGTTCGTCTACGAACGCATCCGCAACGAGCAGGATCACCAGCGCGTACCGCTCAAGCACATGCTCGGCACCAATCAGCCGAAACTGCAGGAAATCGTCGCGCTGATGGAAGCCAACCTCGAAGAGCCGATCGACCTCGATGAATTGGCGGTGTACGTCGCGGTGTCGCGTCGACAGCTGGAGCGGTTGTTCCAGAAATACCTGCACTGCTCGCCGTCGCGTTATTACTTGAAGCTGCGTTTGATTCGCGCCCGGCAGTTGCTCAAGCAAACGCCGATGTCGATCATCGAAGTGGCGTCGGTGTGTGGTTTCGTCTCAACGCCGCACTTCTCCAAGTGCTACCGCGAGTACTTCGGCATTCCGCCGCGTGACGAGCGCGTAGGCTCCAACACCACCCAGCAAGTGGCGATGCTGCCGCTGCCACAAGCCATCGTGATGTCGCCGCTGTCGGGGCCGATGTCGGCGTTGAGTCAGGCGCGCAATGAATCGACGTTTGCAAGCGTAAGGCTGTAAGGCAAAAGATCGCAGCCTGCGGCAGCTCCTACAGGGATATGCGTTCCAATGTAGGAGCTGCCGAAGGCTGCGATCTTTTGATCTGCTGTCAGGCGCTATGGCTTTGCTGATAGTCCGCCAATGCCGGCAGTAATTGTTTGTCGATCGCCTGACGCACCGCCGGCTGGATACTGGCGCCGCTGGTGTACATGTCCTTGACCATCTTGCGCAGTTCAAACGCGCGCACATTATCCAGACCGCGCACCGCGCACTCGCACGCCTGATCGGCGGTCGTGCCACTGGGCACTTGAATACCCAACGCCTTGAGTTGGCCCAACAAATCTTCCTGATCGATCAAATCGGCATACATCATGACGCGCATCCTTCTTCGGTAACGGAGGTCGTGGCTCGATTCTGGTAGCCACGCCGAGGCACGGCAAGGGCGATTTGTCGCCGTGGCCGCGACGGCTATGAACAGGTCGTTTTCGGCTAACTCGCCGCTCAAGGGAGTGGGCACACTGAACTCAGCTTGCAACCCGAAGGTTTGGTCACCCTCGCTTGGCAGCTCCTCAACAGTACCCTCTGCCCCGATCCAGTCACGGCTGGTATCGGGGCTTTTTTTGCCTGTGAGCCAGAGAATGCTGTGTTGCTGCTGATGCCTTCGCGAGCAGGCTCGCTCCCACAGGTGAACGCGTTCATTCAGGGGAATGCGATTAGATGTGGGAGCGAGCCTGCTCGCGAAGAACGATGACGCGGTCTAACGTTGCATCACCAGAATCCGCGACAACAATTCATCTCTGTCGATATAGCAGCCTTGGAAATGCCGCGCCCCGGTGGCCGGGTCAAACGCATTGCGCGCATGCAACGTGCGGCGATTATCGAAGCACCACAGCTCGCCGGAATTAAGCCGCTGCATCAGCCGAAACCGTGGCTCGCGGGTCATCGCAATAAAGCGTCGATAAGCCCGATACAACCGTGGCATTTGCTCCACTGACGTATCGAACGCGCCGCGCAGAAAGTTTGCCATGCGAATTTCCGCCACGCGTCCCAACGCATCCAAAGCGATGATCGGCGCCAGGCAGCGATAGTCGCTATGACGATCCTTGTTGCGAAACTCCACGGGTATTTCACACAGCGCCTGAAACGACGCCGGGTCTTCACCGCGCAACGCATCGGCAATCGCAAAGCCATCGACAAAAATGCTCTCGCCACCCTCGGCGTCATTCACCAGACAATGCAGAAATTGCAGCCCCGGTTGCAGCTCGCGGGTGGGCAGATCGGTGTGCAACGGCAGGTTGAAAGCGGTGTAGGCATTGCTGTCGGCATCGGCCTTGGATTGCACGTTGAACAGCACGCCGAAGTTGCTTTCGCGGATGAACGAAATACGTTGCGCGATGAGTTTCAGCGAACCGGGTTCTGTGGGCACGCCGCGCACTTGCGTCAGGCCGATGTCGCGTACCGCAATCAGCCATTGCAGCAGCACGGCGTTGTCGTTCATCAGTGCCGCGTATTCGAACACCGGCAACTGCAAATCGCTGCGCCACAGATAAGGCTTGGGTTTGGCGGCCAAGCGTTCGGCGCGGGATTGCTCATCGTAGGCATGGGCGCGCAACCAGCCTGGATCGAAGCGGCTGAGGTGGCCGTCCTGCCAGTCAATGCGCAGGCAGCCGTCGGTGTCGATATGCACGGCGGCAGGCTTGAGGTCTTCAGCGGCATCGACGCTCTCGAAAACCTGCTCGCGGGTGACGTTGTAGACGCACTGCGGACAGGGGCAGTTGTCCCGCAACCAGACATGGTGAAACGGGCTGACGCGACCGTCAGCCCACTCAATGGCAACACGATCCGCCAGGCTCTGCACGCCACCGAGCGCGCTGATCAACGGATAAGTACGGAAATCGGCAACAGCGGCAGCGGTGTTCATGGCGGCTCCTTGCGATCGATGGATTTACCTTGCAGGCGGCAGCGCGATGACGCGGCCGATGTAAGCGGGAGTGGGCAGGTCGTTTTGCTCGGCGACGATGCTTTGCAGGCGGCTCAACGTGTCCGGGCTGAACGGTGCCGAACGCGGGCCGGCGAGATCGACGTGCAACAGCATCTGTTCGTTGCCGGCCAGCTCCTGCGCATCACCGACCTTGTGCAGGCTGTGATAGAGGTGCAGGCGTTTGCTGTCGTGGGCGATGATTTGCGTGCGTACTTCCACCTCGGTATCGAGTTTCACTTCGTGCAGATAATTGAGGTGCAGTTCGAGGGTGAACAGCGAGTTGCCGCTGGCTTCGCGGTTGTTGCTGTCCATGCCGAGACGGTCCATCAGGGCGTCGGTGGCGTAGCTGAAAATCAGCAGGTAGAAGGCGTCGCGCAGGTGACCGTTGTAGTCGACCCAGTCGGGGATGATTCTGGTTTGGTAGGTGGTGAGGTTGGGCATGGTTTGGGTTCCGGCAGGTGGCGGGTCGTTAAGATCAAGAGCTACCCCCTCACCCCAGCCCTCTCCCCCAGGGGGGAGAGGGGGAAGGGAGTAGATCGGGGGCCTTTCAAAACCTGAGTTCGGCTCGGTGGTGCAAGTCGGCGTAACTCGAACAATCAACGCGATCAGTCCCCTCTCCCTCAGGGGGGCGAGGGGGAAAGGGAGCAGATCGGGGGCCTTTCAAAACTTGAGTTCGGCTCGATGGTGCAAGTCGGCGTAACTCGAACATTCAACTCGGTCAGTCCCCTCTACCTCTGGGAGAGGGCTAGGGTGAGGGCAGCGATGTCATGCCAACCCCATCACTCGCTGAACGCCATCCCATGCTTCTCCTTGGTAGTCTTCACCGCCTCCAGCACCGCCAGCAAGCAATCATCACGATAACGCTCCAGCGCCGAAATACTGTGACGACCAAGCTGATCACTGGTGCCTTCCACCACATCATCAATCAACTTGTCAGTCAGTTCCGGTGCCGGCAGATAGGTCCATGGCAACTGCAACGCCGGGCCGAATTGCGACATGAAGTGGCGCATGCCTGCATCACCACCTGCCAGCGTGTAAGTCAGGAACGTGCCCATGAACGACCAGCGCAAACCAGCGCCAAAGCGAATTGCATCATCGATCTCGCCAGTGGTCGCCACGCCGTCATTGACCAGGTGCAGCGCCTCACGCCACAGCGCTTCGAGCAAGCGGTCGGCGATAAACCCTGGCACTTCCTTGCGCACATGCAACGGACGCATGCCGAGGGATTCGTAAACTTTCATCGCTGCCTGAACAGCTTCCGGCGCGGTGTTCTTGCCGCCGACCACTTCGACCAACGGCAGCAGATAAACCGGGTTGAACGGGTGGCCTACCACGCAGCGTTCCGGGTGCGTCGAACTCTCGTAGAACTCGCTCGGCAGCAAGCCCGATGTACTCGAACCGATCAACGCATCGGGCTTGGCCGCGGCGCTGATTTTGCTGTGCAGATCGAGTTTCAGTTCGAGACGTTCCGGGGCGCTTTCCTGAATGAAATCAGCATCCCGAACACACTCTGCGATGGTCGCGACAAAGCGCAGACGATCCTGCGACGCGCCCGGCGCCAGACCGTTTTTTTCAAGCGCACCCCAGGCATTGGCCACGCGTTTGCGTAGCGCCGCTTCGGCGCCCGGTGCCGGGTCCCAAGCCACCACGTCGAGGCCATGGGCGAGGGCGCGGGCCACCCAGCCACTGCCAATGACACCGCTGCCCAGCGCGGCGAAGGTTTTGATTTCGGTGATAAAGCTCATGGCGACATTCCTGAATAGTTCGGCGATCAACTGTGGGAGCGAGCCTGCTCGCGAAAGCGCTGGCTCTGCTGATGAAGATGCTTCGGATGTACCGGCCTCTTCGCGAGCAGGCTCGCTCCCACAGGGTTTTGAGGTGAGTTCGTTAGCCGCGCTGGGTCAGGCCCATTTTCTTGCGGCCTTCCGCAGGCGTCAGCACGCGGGCGCCGAGGCGGCTGAGGATTTCGGTGGCGCGCTCAACCAATTGGCCGTTGGTCGCCAGCACACCCTTGTCCAGCCACAGGTTATCTTCCAGACCGACCCGCACGTTGCCGCCCAATAGCACCGCTTGCGCCGCCATCGGCATCTGCATCCTGCCAATCCCGAACCCGGCCCACACCGCATCCGCCGGCAAGTTATCGACCATGGCTTTCATCGTGGTGGTGTCTGCCGGCGCACCCCATGGAATCCCCAGACACAGCTGGAACAACGGGTTGTCGAGCAAACCTTCCTTGATCATCTGCTTGGCAAACCACAGATGACCGGTATCGAAAATCTCCAGCTCGGCCTTCACGCCCAGCTCGGTGATGCGCTTGGCACCGGCCCGCAGTTGCGCCGGGGTGGAGACGTAAATGGTGTCGCCATCGCCGAAGTTGAGGGTGCCGCAATCGAGGGTGCAGATTTCCGGCAACAACTCTTCAACGTGGGCGAGACGGGTCAGCGGGCCGACCAGATCGGTGTTCGGACCGAACTCCATCGGGTTCTCGCCGGCGCCGATTTCCAGGTCGCCGCCCATACCAGCGGTGAGGTTGACGATGATGTCGACGTCCGCCTCGCGGATGCGCTCCATCACTTCGCGGTACAGCGCCACGTCACGGCTGAACTTGCCGGTCTGCGGATCGCGCACATGGCAATGCACAACGGTGGCGCCGGCCTTGGCTGCTTCAACGGCGGCGGCAGCAATTTGTTTCGGGGTGACCGGCACGTGCGGGCTCTTGGCGGTCGTGTCGCCAGCACCGGTGAGTGCGCAGGTGATGATGACGTCGTGGTTCATGGTGCGGTTTCCTTCAGGCGTGATGGGTCTGTCCGCAGCCCGTTTCGGGGCTGCGAGCTTCGTCCGGTTCCCTCTCCCTTTGGGAGAGGGCTAGGGTGAGGGGCTTTTAAATGAGAGGGTTATTTGCTGGTCAGCTGCAGGTTTTCAGCGGCCGGTTTGCCATCGAACGTGGTCACACCCTCAAGCCAGCGCTGCTTGTCTTCGGGGTGATCCTTGAGCCATTGCTTGGCCGATTCGAAGGCGTCCTTGTGGTCGAGCAGCGGCTGCATCATCCGGCTCTCGTCCTCGGCGGTGAACGTCAGGTTGGTCAGCAGGCGACCGATGTTCGGGCACTGCTCGGCGTACTTCGGCGCGGTGACGGTCCACACGGTGGCCATGCCTTCGTTCGGGCCGAGGGCGTCGTCGCTGCCGGTCAGATACGTCATCTTGACGTTGACGTTCATCGGATGCGGCGCCCAGCCGAAGAACACCACGGCCTCTTTGCGGCGCACAGCGCGGTCGACGGCGGCGAGCATGCCGGCCTCGCTGGACTCGACCAGTTGGAACTTGCCGAGGCCGAACTGGTTCTTGGCGATCATCGCCTTGATCTGCGTGTTGGCGCCCGAGCCTGGCTCGATGCCGTAGATCTTGCCGCCCAGCTCTTTTTCAAACTTGGCGATGTCGGCGAAGGTCTTCAGGCCCTTGTCGGCCAGATAGGTCGGTACGGCGAGGGTCGCACGGGCATCTTTCAGGCTCGGTGCGTCGAGGACTTTGACCTGATTGGCGTCGACGAACGGCGTGATGGTCTGGGTCATCAACGGGTTCCAGTAACCGAGGAACAGGTCCAGGCGCTGATCGCGGATCCCGGCGAAGATGATTTGCTGGGAGGCGCTGGTTTGTTTGGTGTTGTAGCCGAGGCCGTCGAGCAGGACCTGGGTCATGGCACTGGTGGCGATCACGTCGGTCCAGTTGACCACGCCCATGCGCACGTTCTGGCATGAGGCGGGTTCGGCCGCCATGACGCTGGCGCTGAAGAAAGCGGTACCGCTGAGTGCAAGAACACAGCTGCTGATCAGTCGTTTCATGTCGGGTTCCTCGGCAGGTCGTTTATTGTGGTTCCCGGCGTCTGACGCGCCGGTGATGCCAAGTTACGCAGCTATGCCCCCGTAAAAGCGCACTGCGGCGACTGGCATTTGCACTGTAGCGACCTGTGCGCTTGAACGCTGACGACAATCGGCGTATCAACGAGCCACGCTACCCGCCGACCGAGTGCGCACATGTCCCAGGATTTCTACTTTTTGCTGATGCCGGGGTTCTCCGCCATTGGCTTTATCTCTGCAATTGAACCGCTGCGCGTGGCCAACCGCTTTCGTGGCGAGTTGTACCGCTGGCATGTGTTGAGTGCCGATGGCGGGGCGGTATTGGCGAGCAACGGCATGTCGGTCAACGCCGACGCGGCGCTGGAACCGCTGAAGAAAGGCGCAACGATGTTGGTGGTGGCTGGGTTTGAACCGTTGAAATTTGCCACGCCGACCCTGGAGCATTGGCTGCGGCGGCTGGATAACGAAGGCGTGACCCTCGGCGCCATCGACACCGGCAGCTTCGTCCTTGCCGAGGCTGGCCTGCTCGATGGCCATCGCCTGACCCTGCACTGGGAAGCCATCGACGCATTCAAGGAATCTTATCCACAGCTCAGCGTGACCCAGGAGCTGTTCGAGATCGACCGCCGACGCATCACCTCGGCGGGCGGCACTGCTTCCATCGATTTAATGCTCGATCTGATCGCCCAGGCCCACGGCCCGCAACTGGCAATTCAGGTCAGCGAACAGTTTGTGCTGGGGCGTATTCGTCCGCGCAAAGATCACCAGCGCATGGAAGTCGCCACGCGTTACGGCATCAATAACAAGAAACTGGTTCAGGTGATTGGCGAGATGGAGCAGCACAGCGAGCCGCCGCTGACCACTTTGCAATTGGCGGATTCGATCAAAGTGACGCGGCGGCAGCTGGAGCGCCTGTTCCGGCTGCATTTGAACGATACACCGAGCAACTTCTACCTGCGTCTGCGCCTGGAAAAAGCCCGGCAGCTACTGCGCCAGACCGACATGAGCGTGCTCGAAGTCAGCATCGCCTGCGGGTTTGAATCACCGTCGTACTTCACCCGCAGCTACCGCGCCCGCTTCGCCCGCTGCCCGCGTGAAGACCGCCGTACCGCCCAAGCCTGAATGGATGCACCCAAAGCCAATGTGGGAGCGAGCCTGCTCGCGAAGACGGCGTGTCAGTCAATACAGGATTGACTGATCCACCGCTTTCGCGAGCAGGCTCGCTCCCACATTTTGGATCTTCATTGTCTGAAAGCTTACTTCTTCACCAACGCCGAACACGCCGCCTTATAGGCCTCATGCTGATACTTGTTCAACGTCCCCGGCAGCTCGAAGTTGTGCTTCTTCGCCTGCGCATTGATCGTCTGCGGCGACAACAGCGTCACCTCACACCCATCGAGCAACTGAAACACCCCTTCGATCTTGAACGTCGTCGGCCCACCGGCAAACTCACCCTTCTTGCTGCGCTTCTTGATCGCAATCCGGTCAACCGAATTCTCCCGCACAAACGACGCCACCTGCGCCGCGAACAACTTCACGTTGGCCGCCTCGTCATCGTCTTCAAGGGCGATTTTCTTGGTGGCAAGGGGGACGTGGCTCAAGGTCGAACCGTCGAGAGCGGCCACGGCGATGATCGCTTCGCTGCCTTTGATTTCGATGCCGCAGATGTTCATGATTTGGCCTGAATTAAATTTTGAAGTTGCGGTTTATAGAGTGACAGGTTTTTTGTGTTGGAGTGCTGGTTGGTTGTTAGTTTGAGTTGTTGTTGTTGTTGTTGTTGTTGTTTTGCGTTTTGATCATTTGGTTTTTGGGGGTAAGGGTTTTAGCGAGCCTTGTTTTCAGGTTTCCCAAAAGTGTAGGGATGTCTTTTTCATCGGCAGGTACTGAAAGAATGGGTAAGCCGATTTTATTTGCTTTCTCGATTTCCCACATTACCCAGCTTGATTGCGGTATGGAACTTGAAGAGAGTAGAAGAAGAAAATCTGCGTTTATGAGCTGAAGCTCTACATGTTCTTGTTTATTTGTTGCTGTGTTATGAATCAAGTCAATGTATGGAGTGCCGAACTCTGAGAGAGCCTTAGCTACCTCTCGCAGCAGGTTTTTTTCAATGAAAACGTCGCGAGTTGTATAGCTCACAAAGATGTTCATATCAAGGATTCAAGGAAAGTTGCCGTGGACGTGATGCTCGCTTCAAACTTTATGTACAGTAATGCCAGTAATCCAAACAGTATGAGGATGATGTAAAGCGACATTGATGGGTTTATCGCTGATTTTCTCCAACTCAATTCTATCGGTTCAGCAGGATAGTTTTTTATTTTGTTTCTCTGTGCAATTCTTTTGATGGTGTTGCTCATTATCCGTCGAGTGGATTTTTGGTAGTAGTAGGCTGTCGTATCTGCAATCCAAAAAAACAGGCAAATTAAAATTGTCAGTGCTATGTAGCCTCTCACTGAGGTAGTCGGGGCAAGCTTTGTCACTAGCGTGATTGCAATCCCGATAAGCGCTATACATAGCTTCTTAAGCTCAAAGCAGCTTTTGCTTATCTGAAGCGTTGCCTCGTGAAGCTGCTCCACGGTCGTCCAATCAAGCTCGTCTTCGCATGAGCGCTTAAATTCATTATCCATGCGGCTATCGCTCTCTGTGTCTTTGCCCAATATGGCGTAATAAGCCGATTTTATTCTGTTCAATAAATATCACTCCTGCCCAATCGACTCCAAAAATTCCGACCGCTCATCACTCATCCGCGCCACGCAATCATTCTGCGCAATGGTAAAAGCCTTGCTCCCCGCCGTCGCCGGGAATGCCTCAACCGCGCAATCCGCATCCCGCGTCTTCAGCCATTGTTGCTGGGCGGTCTTGAGTTTGGCGGTGATATCCGCCAGTTGCGTGGCGTTTTTGCCGTACGCGGTCTGCATGCGTTCGGTCAGGCTGGCGTAGTTGTCCTTGAGCAGGTCTTCGGCGGTGCTGCGGCTGTAGGTCGAGCATTCCAGGGTCTGGACGTCGTTTTCGACGGCGTCGCACGGGTTGTTGTCGGACTCTTCGGCGGCGTGTACGCCGGTCGCAAGCAAAGCCAAAGCCAGGAAGATCGATTTCATTGTTGTCGCCGCTCTAATCCAGTGGTGTTTCCAAGATGCCGGAGATTCTGGCTCAAGCTTGCTAGCTTGAACAGGTAGTCGATCGGAGCGTCTGGCGACCCTTTGTCGCGGATTGACGCTTTCGGCAATTCCCCTGTCGTTTTTGCACCCGGTCGCCCCGGCACCGAGGCATATGCTGGCCCCAAAGCGCCGGCAGACGATTCGGCGCATGAATCGCCAATAAGGGGACGCCTGATGAGCCCAGCCGAATTACACGCCGACAGCATCGTTATCGACGGTCTGATCATTGCCAAATGGAACCGCGAGCTGTTCGAAGACATGCGCAAGGGCGGTCTGACGGCAGCCAACTGCACTGTGTCGGTGTGGGAAGGCTTTCAGGCGACCGTGAACAATATTGCCGCCAGCCAGAAGCTGATCCGCGAAAACAGCGATTTGGTGATGCCGGTGCGCACCACTGCCGACATCCGTCGTGCCAAAGAACAAGGCAAGACCGGCATCCTCTTCGGCTTCCAGAATGCCCACGCGTTTGAAGACCAGATCGGCTATGTCGAGGTGTTCAAGCAGCTCGGCGTCGGCATCGTGCAGATGTGCTACAACACCCAGAATCTGGTCGGCACCGGCTGCTACGAGCGTGACGGCGGTCTGTCGGGCTTCGGTCGCGAAATCGTCGCCGAGATGAACCGCGTCGGCGTCATGTGCGACCTATCCCACGTCGGTTCCAAGACCTCGGAAGAAGTCATCCTCGAATCGAAAAAACCGGTCTGCTATTCCCACTGCCTGCCGTCGGGTCTCAAAGAGCACCCGCGCAACAAGTCCGATGAAGAACTGAAGTTCATTGCCGACCACGGCGGTTTTGTTGGCGTGACCATGTTCGCGCCGTTCCTCGCCAAGGGCATCGATTCGACCATCGACGATTACGCCGAAGCGATCGAATACGTGATGAACATCGTCGGCGAAGACGCCATCGGCATCGGCACCGACTTCACCCAGGGTCACGGCCAGGACTTCTTCGAATACCTGACCCACGACAAGGGCTACGCCCGCCGTCTGACCAGCTTCGGCAAGATCATCAACCCGCTGGGCATCCGCACCGTCGGCGAGTTCCCGAACCTGACCGAAACCCTGCTCAAGCGCGGCCATTCCGAGCGCGTTGTGCGCAAGATCATGGGCGAAAACTGGGTGAACGTCCTGAAAGACGTCTGGGGCGAGTAACGCTGACTCAAGACCGCCGCCGATCTGCCCCCTCTCCTGTGGGAGAGGGCTGGGGTGAGGGCAGCGGTCACCACTGAATCCACTATTTTTCTGGAGTTAAGTTTCCATGGCCAAGATCGCCCCGCAATTGCCAATCGAAGTCGACAGCGAGACCGGTGTCTGGACCTCCGACGCCCTGCCAATGCTCTACGTGCCACGCCATTTCTTCGTCAACAATCACATGGGCATCGAAGAGGTTCTGGGCGCTGACGCCTACGCCGAGATCCTCTACAAGGCCGGCTACAAGTCCGCCTGGCACTGGTGCGAAAAAGAAGCCGAATGCCACGGCCTGGAAGGCGTCGCGGTGTTCGAGCACTACATGAAACGCCTGTCGCAACGCGGCTGGGGCCTGTTCAAGATCCAGGACATCGACCTCGACAAAGGCACCGCCAGCGTCAAGCTCGAACACTCGGCGTTCGTCTACGTCTACGGCAAGGTCGGGCGCAAGGTCGACTACATGTTCACCGGTTGGTTTGCCGGGGCCATGGATCAGATTCTTGAAGCACGCGGCAGCAAGATTCGCACCGTCGCCGAGCAAGTCTACGGTGGCTCCGAAGAAGGCCACGACGACGGCCTGTTCACCGTCAAGCCGTTGTAAGTCGAGGAACCCGCCATGGCTTTCGAAGCAATGTTCCAGCCGATCCAGATCGGCAAACTGACCATCCGCAACCGCGTGCTCAGCACCGCGCACGCTGAGGTCTACGCGACGGACGGTGGCATGACCACCGACCGCTACGTCAAGTATTACGAAGAGAAAGCCAAGGGCGGCATCGGCCTGGCGATCTGTGGCGGCTCCTCCGTGGTCGCCATCGACAGCCCGCAGGAATGGTGGAGCTCGGTCAACCTGTCGACCGACCGGATCATTCCGCATTTCCAGAATCTGGCCGACGCCATGCACAAGCATGGCGCCAAGATCATGATTCAGATTACCCACATGGGCCGCCGCTCGCGCTGGGACGGCTTCAACTGGCCGACGCTGATGTCGCCGTCGGGCATCCGTGAACCGGTGCATCGCGCCACCTGCAAAACCATCGAGCCGGAAGAAATCTGGCGGGTGATCGGCAACTACGCCCAGGCTGCGCGCCGGGCCAAGGCCGGTGGCCTCGACGGCGTTGAGCTGTCGGCAGTGCACCAGCACATGATCGACCAGTTCTGGAGCCCGCGCGTCAACAAGCGTACCGACGAATGGGGCGGCACCTTCGAAGGCCGGATGAAGTTCGGTCTGGAAGTGCTGAAGGCCGTGCGCGCCGAGGTCGGTGATGATTTCTGCGTGGGCATACGTCTGTGCGGTGACGAGTTCCACCCGGACGGTTTGTCCCACGAGGACATGAAGCAGATCGCCAAGTATTACGACGACACCGGCATGCTCGACTTCATCGGCGTCGTCGGCTCGGGTTGTGACACACACAACACCCTGGCCAACGTGATTCCGAACATGAGTTATCCACCGGAGCCGTTCCTGCATCTGGCCGCCGGGATCAAGGAAGTGGTCAAGGTGCCGGTGCTGCACGCACAGAACATCAAGGATCCGAACCAGGCCACGCGCATCCTTGAAGGCGGTTACGTCGACATGGTCGGCATGACCCGCGCGCACATCGCTGACCCGCACCTGATCGCCAAGATCAAGATGGGCCAGATCGACCAGATCAAGCAGTGCGTCGGCGCCAACTATTGCATCGACCGCCAGTATCAAGGCCTCGACGTGTTGTGCATCCAGAATGCTGCAACGTCCCGTGAATACATGGGCGTGCCGCACATCATCGAGAAATCCACCGGGCCGAAACGCAAAGTGGTGATCGTCGGTGCCGGCCCTGCCGGGATGGAAGCGGCACGGGTTGCTGCCGAGCGTGGCCACGACGTGACCCTGTTCGAGAAGAAGGAATTTATCGGCGGGCAGATCACCACCGCATCGAAAGCGCCGCAGCGCGACCAGATCGCCGGTATTACTCGCTGGTTCCAGCTGGAACTGGCACGGCTGAAGGTGGATCTGCGCCTGGGCACCGCGGCCGATGCCGAGACCATCATGGACTTGCGTCCGGACGTGGTGGTGCTGGCGGTCGGCGGGCATCCGTATCTGGAACAGAACGAGCACTGGGGCGCTGCCGAAGGGCTGGTGGTCAGCAGCTGGGACGTGCTCGACGGCAAGGTCGCGCCGGGCAAGAACGTGCTGGTCTACGACACGATTTGCGAGTTCACCGGGATGTCGGTCGCCGACTTCCTCGCCGACAAAGGCAGCCAGGTCGAGATCGTCACCGACGACATCAAACCGGGTGTGGCCATCGGCGGTACGTCGTTCCCGACCTACTACCGCAGCATGTACCCGAAAGAAGTGATCATGACCGGCGACATGATGCTGGAGAAGGTCTACCGCGAAGGCGACAAACTGGTCGCGGTGCTGGAGAACGAATACACCGGCGCGAAAGAGGAGCGGGTGGTCGATCAGGTGGTGGTGGAAAACGGCGTGCGGCCGGATGAGGAAATCTACTACGCGCTCAAAGAGGGTTCGCGCAACAAGGGTCAGATCGACGTCGAAGCGTTGTTCGCGATCCAGCCGCAACCTTCGCTGAGCGAGACGGGCGACGGCTACTTGCTGTTCCGCATCGGCGACTGCGTGGCACAGCGCAACACGCACGCCGCCATTTATGACGCACTCCGGCTCTGTAAGGATTTTTGACGGCTCAGCTGCGAGCCATAAGCTTCAAGCCGCAAGTAAAAGCCCGGCAGATTTTGCTGCTCTTTCTTGCAGCTTGTAGCTTGTAGCTTGCACCTCGCCAGAGGTGACTCTGATGTTGAACACCCTTCTTCCAATCCTGTTGTTCGCAGCTATCGGCCTTGGTGTCCTCGGCGCGTTGCGGCGGGTGGCCATGTGGCGTCGGGGCCGGGCCTCGAAGGTCGATCTGATCGGCGGCCTGTTGGCCATGCCCAAGCGTTATATGGTCGACTTGCACCATGTGGTGGCGCGGGACAAATACATTGCCAACACCCACGTGGCCACGGCCGGCGGTGCGGTGGCGTCGATTGTGCTGGCGCTGCTGGTGCACGGTTTCGGCCTGCACAACCGCATCCTCGGTTACGCCTTGCTGCTGATGACGGCAGTGATGTTCGTCGGCGCGATCTTCGTTTATCTGCGTCGGCGCAACCCGCCGGCGCGGTTGTCGAAAGGCCCGTGGATGCGCTTGCCGAAAAGCCTGCTGGCGTTCTCGGCGTCGTTCTTTCTGCTGACATTGCCGGTGGCCGGAATCCTGCCGGAGAACTTCGGTGGCTGGGTGCTCGCCGTTATCTTGGGGATCGGCGTGCTGTGGGGTGTGTCGGAGTTGTTTTTTGGCATGACTTGGGGCGGGCCGATGAAACACGCCTTCGCTGGTGCTTTGCATTTGGCTTGGCACCGTCGCGCCGAGCGTTTTGGCGGCGGTCGTTCCACCGGTTTGAAACCGCTCGATTTGAACGATCCGAGCGCGCCACTGGGTGTGGAAAAACCCAAGGATTTCACCTGGAACCAGTTGCTCGGTTTTGACGCCTGCGTGCAGTGCGGCAAGTGCGAAGCGGCGTGCCCAGCCTTCGCCGCTGGCCAGCCGCTAAACCCGAAAAAACTGATTCAGGACATGGTCGTCGGCCTCGCTGGCGGTACCGATGCCAAGTTCGCCGGCAGCCCGTATCCGGGTAAACCTGTAGGCGAACATAGCGGTAATCCACATCAACCGATCGTCAACGGTCTGGTCGACGCTGAAACCCTGTGGTCGTGCACCACCTGCCGCGCCTGCGTCGAGGAATGCCCGATGATGATCGAGCACGTCGATGCCATTGTCGACATGCGCCGTCACCTGACCCTGGAAAAAGGCGCGACGCCGAACAAAGGCGCCGAAGTCCTCGAAAACCTGATCGCCACCGACAACCCCGGCGGTTTTGCACCGGGCGGACGGATGAACTGGGCGGCGGATCTGAACCTCAATCTGCTCAGCGAAAAGAAATCCACCGACGTGCTGTTCTGGGTCGGCGACGGCGCATTCGACATGCGCAACCAGCGCACCCTGCGCGCCTTCGTCAAAGTGCTGAAAGCGGCGAAAATCGACTTTGCCGTGCTCGGCCTCGAAGAGCGTGACAGCGGCGACGTCGCCCGGCGTCTCGGCGATGAAGCGACCTTCCAGTTGCTCGCCAAGCGCAACATCCAGACCCTGGCCAAATACAGCTTCAACCGCATCGTCACTTGCGATCCGCACAGCTTCCACGTGCTGAAAAACGAGTACGGCGCGTTCGACGGCAACTACCTGGTGCAGCACCACAGCACCTACATGGCGGAAATCATTCAGGCTGGCACACTCAATCTCGGACAGCACAAAGGCAACAGCGTGACCTATCACGATCCGTGCTACCTCGGCCGCTACAACGGCGAGTATGAGGCGCCGCGTGAAGTGCTGCGTGCGCTCGGTATTGAAGTCAAAGAGATGCAACGTTCCGGCTTCCGTTCGCGCTGCTGCGGTGGCGGTGGCGGGGCACCGATCACTGACATTCCGGGCAAGCAGCGGATTCCCGACATGCGCATGGAAGACATCCGCGAAACCGGCGCCGAACTGGTGGCAGTGGGTTGTCCACAGTGCACGGCGATGCTCGAAGGCGTGGTCGAACCGCGTCCGCTGATCAAGGACATCGCCGAACTGGTGGCCGACGCGCTGCTCGAAGACGCCGCGCCGAACAAGCCTGCCACCCCGGCCAAACGTGAACCTGCGGAGGCCCATTGATGAGCGACATTATCCGCCGCGACCCACGCGCCGAATGGATTGCCCGTAACCGCCTGCACCCGTTGCACGCGGCGATGCAACCGGCGCAACACAGCTGGATGGGCCCCAACGGCATCATCCGCAAGAATTTGCACGGCATCGGTTTTATCGGCCCCAACGGCATCAAACGTATCGACCGCAGCGGCGCGCAACAGGGCGGGGCGGTCAAACGTTCCGCTGCTGTGGAAGTGCAACTGCCGCTGCATCAGGTGCCGGCGCCGGCGTTCTATATCACCGTGGTGCCCGACATGGTCGGCGGCCGTTTGAGCAGCCACGACCGTGACTTGCTTGGCCTTGCCCATCAACTCGCCGGCCAGGACGGTGCGGTGTTGGCGGTGGTCTTTGGCGAGCACAAGGAAAACGCTTTCGCGACCGCTGGCGTCGATCGCTTGCTGGTACTCGAAGGCGAGGAATTCAGCGGTTATGCACCGGAACAACGGGTGCAAGGTTTGCGCGCTGTGGATAACCAGTTCAATCCACGTCACTGGTTGCTGCCGGACAGCCGCAGCGGTGGCGGTGAACTCGGTCGGCGCTTTGCCGCTGCACTGGGCGAGCGCCCGGCGACGCGGGTCTGGCAGGTCAAGGATCAGGAATGCATCGGCCGTGCAGGTGCTGGCTTGCAAGACATCGCCCGTCCGGTCGCGCGGTTGATTCTGGCGGCCGCCGAATGCGCCGAGCCGGTCAGCGAAACCCGACATGAAGCGTTGCCGGTGGAGTTATCCACAAGCGTTGCGCGCAGCTTGTCGCGGATCGAAGATCTTGGCGCTGTGGCGGTCGACCCGGCAGCGATTCCGATGGCCGAAGCGGAGTTCATCTTCTCCGGCGGTAACGGCGTCAAGGACTGGCAGCTGTTCCACGAAACGGCGGCGGCGCTCGGTGCTACCGAAGGTGCGTCGCGGGTCGCGGTGGACGATGGCTTCATGGCCCGTGATCGCCAAGTTGGTGCGTCCGGTACCTGGGTCACTGCGCGGGTGTATGTCGCGGTGGGTATCTCAGGCGCGATCCAGCACCTGCAAGGCATTGGTGCCTGTGACAAAGTGGTGGCGATCAACCTTGATCCAGGTTGCGACATGATCAAGCGTGCCGATTTGTCGGTGATCGGCGAGAGCGCAGAGATTCTGCAGGCGTTGATCGAAGCGGTCGCGGCTTACCGCAACGAAGCCAAGCGCGATGCGGCTTAAGGAAACGCTATGAACACGAAAGTTATCAGTCTGGTTTCCATCGGCGCTCACCCGACTTCCGGGCGGCCACGCCGTGCTGATCAGGACGCGCGCGCCGTTGAACTGGGCCTGCAACTGGCTGGGGATAACCTGCAAGTGCTGCATGCCGGCGACATTGCGGAACCGGCGTTGCGCGCCTATCTGGGTATGGGTCTTGAGCAGATGCATGTGCTGGAGCAACCGGCTGGCGCCGATGCGCTACCAGCGCTGACCGCGTATCTGCGCGATGCTGGTGCGCAGGTGGTGCTGACTGGGAGCCAGGCGGAAACCGGCGAAGGTTCGGGGATGTTGCCGTTCTTGTTGGCGGAAGGTTTGGGTTGGCCGCTGGTGGTGGGGCTGGCGCAGGTCGAGTCGATCAATGACGGCTCGGCGCTGGTGCTGCAAGCGTTGCCGCGTGGGCAGCGGCGGCGCTTGAAGGTGAAACTGCCGTTTCTGGCGACTGTGGATAACGCTGCGCCGAAGCCTCGGCAGAGTGCCTATGGCCCGGCGCGACGCGGGGTGTTGGAGGCGGATGACGTAGAGGTTGTCGACGATGAACTCCTCGCTGTCGCCACCCTGCAGCCGGCCAAACCAAGGCCCAAACGCCTGAAAGTGATCAAGGCCAAAAGCGGTGCCGACCGCATGAAAGCGGCTACCGCCAAAGCCAGTGGTGGCGGTGGACAAGTGCTCAAAGGCGTTACCCCGCAGGCTGGCGCCGAAGCCATCCTCAAGTTGCTGATCGAAGAAGGCGTCGTCCGCTGACACCCGACACCCCCCAAATCTCTGTAGGAGCTGACGAGTGCAACGAGGCTGCGATCTTTTGATCTTGTTTTCAAATACCAAGATCAAAAGATCGCAGCCTCGTTGCACTCGTCAGCTCCTACAGGTTGGTGGGTTTGCCATAGGAATAATGTGAATGACCGTTAAATTTCGACCTGCCCGGCGCACGGATGCGCGCGATATTGCGCGTTTGTTTCAGATCTCCTCAGAGGGCGCCTCGGATTACATCTGGAGCCAGTTGGCGGAGCCGGGCGAGACATTGCTTGATGTCGGTGAGCGGCGATATGCCCGCGACGATGTGGACTTTTCCTGGCAGAACTGCCTGATCGCTGAGGCCGAAGGCTGCGTGGTCGGCATGATGCACAGCTACGTCATGCGCGAAGATCCAGACCCGGCACCGCCCACCGATCCTGTGCTGGCGCCTTACGCCGATATGGAGGTGGCGGATACGCTGTACATCTCCAGCCTGGCGCTGCACGAAGGCTGGCGCAATCAAGGATTGGGCGTGCAGTTCCTCCAACATGCCCAGGCGCGCGCCGATCAACTCACGCTCAAAGGGCTGAGCCTGATCGACTACGCCGCCAATACCGGTGCACGGCGATTTTATGAGCGACATGGCTTTGGCATCGTCAAAACCTGTCAGGTGGTACCGCATCCGATGATTCGGGTGACGGGTGAGGCCTATCTCATGCACCGAGCATGAAGCCGGTTATCCACTGACGAGGGGTTACACACAATCCCTGTTGGTCAGTCTGTGGATAACGTGTTTGCCCTTCACTGCAAGTCACGTCAGCCGTGGCTTGCAGGCCGCAGATCAAAAAACAGCCAGCCTAAGTTGCGGTTTTTACGGGATTTTCCCGCGGGATAACTTCCTGAGTTACCCCCGATCTCTGTTGGCGCTTCTGTGGATAAGATGTTCGCTGTCCGCTGACAGTCATGCAAAACGTGGCTTTCAAAGGTTTGATCAATAACTGATCAATTTGCACTTTTAATCGGATGAATCTTCCGAAACCCCCGATTTTTCGCAGTCTTCAGCACTTTTCCACAGCAGATGCAAAGTTACCCCCGATCTCTGTTGGCGCTTCTGTGGATAAGGTGTTTGCCATCCGCTGAAGGCCACGATCTGTGTACCTTTCAGCCTGTTGATCAAAAAACGATCATTGCCTTTCGAAAACCGTGCTTCTGGATAAGTCACGGTTTTTCTTTGCAAATCAGTGAGATATTTTTTGAGTCATCCACAGTTGTCCCCATTAGCTGTGGGTGGGTATGTGGATAACTTGTTTGCGGAAGGCTGGGGGGCTTGGTGGGTATGGGGTGTGGGGTGGTTGGTCAGAAATTGAGCAATCTGGTTTCAGAGATGTAATGACTTTCATGACGCCTTCGCGAGCAGGCTCGCTCCCACATTTGGAATGTATTCCACCTGTGGGAGCGAGCCTGCTCGCGAAGCTTTTGCTTTAGCCCTGAACCGGGACGCCTTTGAGGTACGGCGCAGGCTCGGCGCCGAGGTTGCTCAACAGGCGCTCGCTATACCAATCAACGAAGTTGACCACGCCAAACTCATAAGTCTTGGAATAAGGCCCAGGCTGATACGCCGTCGAGTTGATCCCGCGCTGATTCTCTTCCGCCAGTCGGCGGTCCTGATCGTTGGTCGCATCCCACACCTGACGCATGCGCTCGACGTCGTAATCGACCCCCTCAACCGCATCCTTGTGCACGATCCATTTGGTGGTGACCATGGTTTCCTGCGCGCTGATCGGCCACACGGTGAAAACGATGATGTGGTCGCCCATGCAGTGGTTCCACGAGTGCGGCAGGTGCAGGATGCGCATCGAACCGAGGTCCGGGTTCTTGATCCGGCCCATCAGTTTCGCGCAGCCCTGTTTGCCGTCGAGGGTCATCGACACGGTGCCCTTGAGCAGCGGCATGCGCACGATGCGGTTGCGCAGGCCGAAGCTGGCGTGGGCGTAAGGAATCTTCTCGGCTTCCCAAGCGGCGGCGGAGGCGGCGACGTGATCCTTGAACGCCTGATCGGCGCGCGGATCGGTCACGTCGTCCCATTCCAGCAGGGTTTTCAACAGTTCCGGGTGCGACGCGTTGCAGTGGTAGCACTCGCGGTTGTTTTCCAGCACCAGTTTCCAGTTGGCCTTTTCCATCAAGGTGGTGGTGATCGCCACCTTGGTGTTCTCCATGTCGTACGGTTCCATGTAATGGTTCAGCGTCGACAGGAAGTCATCGATGGCCGGCGGGTTCTCGGCCAGGCTGATGAAGATGTAGCCGCCGGCAGTCTTCACGTTCACCGGTTTGAGGCCGTACTGCTTCATGTCGAAGTCGGCGCCCATTTCGGTGCCGGCGAACAGCAGGCGCCCGTCCAGCTCGTACGTCCACTGGTGGTAATGGCAGACCAGTTTGGCAACCTTGCCTTTTTCGCTGGTGCACAGACGCGAGCCACGATGGCGGCAGACGTTGTGGAACGCATGCACTACGCCCTCGGCGCCACGGATGACGATGATCGGGTTCTTGCCGATCTGCAGGGTCAGGTAGTTGCCTTTGGCCGGGATCTCGCAGGTCATGCCGGCGATCAACCACTCTTTCTGGAAGATCTCCTGCATGTCGATATCGAACAGCCGCTCATCGCTATAGAACGGTTGTGGCAGCGAGAACGTGCGCTCACGCTCCTGGAGCATTTGTGCGGTGGCCTTGCGTGCGGGTTCCAGCGGATCGCCCAGGCTGATTTTTGCGGTGACGTCCATCGATGTGATCCTCATGGCCATCTGCGTGGCCGGCGAAAAGTGGCTGATCAGGTGTGCTGCTAACGGTTGCTACGCAAGGTGTAAAGAAGCTGTCTTGGTGTTGGGGCGAGTGTGGGGCCGGCGCAGGGCGGAACCTTATCCATGGGCGACATGGTGCAATCTGTTCCCGACGCGCAACCCCCGGTGGTTGGGGGCTGGTCGCGATAAGTATGCCGATGTCGCGGATAGGTAAACGGGCGGTTCGCGCTATACGCAGAATCGCCGACATGAGGCCGACAGTCGGCCGTGGAGAACAGCATGTCCAACAGCTTCCTGAATCCGGTCACCACCCAGACCTGGGCCAATGGCCGACACATCGTCCGTTGCGTCAAAGTCATCCAGGAAACCTGGGACGTGCGCACCTTCTGCTTTATGGCCGACCAGCCGATCCTGTTCTTCTTCAAGCCCGGGCAATTCGTCACCCTGGAGCTGGAAATCGAAGGCCAGCCGATCATGCGCTCGTACACGATCTCCAGTTCGCCGTCGGTGCCGTACAGCTTTTCGGTGACGATCAAACGGGTGCCGGGCGGTAAGGTGTCCAACTGGCTGCACGATACGCTGCATGAAGGCCAGGAGCTGGCGGTGCACGGGCCGGTCGGGTTGTTCAATGCCATCGACTTTCCGAGCCCGAAGGTGCTCTATCTCAGCGGCGGTGTGGGGATTACGCCGTGTATGTCGATGGCGCGTTGGTTTTACGACACCAACGCCAACGTCGACATGACCTTTATCCACAGCGCACGCTCGCCGAAAGACATCATCTATCACCGCGAGCTGGAACACATGGCGTCGCGGATCGACAACTTCAGCCTGCACCTGATTTGCGAGAAGCATGGCTTGGGCGAACCGTGGGCCGGGTATCGCGGCTATCTCAACCACAAGATGCTTGAGTTGATGGTGCCGGACTTCCTTGAGCGCGAAGTGTTTTGCTGCGGACCGACGCCGTATATGAATGCGGTCAAGCGCCTTTTGGAAGTGGCTGGTTACGACATGTCGCGTTATCACGAGGAATCTTTCGGCGCCACGCCACCGGAAGCCCGTGCCGATGCTGTGGAACAGGCCGAGCAGGCTGCGGATGCGCCGGAAATCGATGCGGCGGATCTGCATCAGGTCGAGTTCACCTCGTCCGGCAAGAGCATTCGTGTGGCACCGGGTGAAACCGTGCATGCGGCGGCGGCCAAGCTGGGGCTGATGATTCCGAAAGCGTGCGGGATGGGGATTTGCGGGACGTGCAAGGTGCTCAAGCTGGGCGGCGAGGTGGAGATGGAGCACAACGGCGGGATTACCGAGGACGATGAAGCCGAAGGGTTTATCTTGTCGTGCTGCAGTGTGCCGAAGGGGGATGTGCGAATCGATTTCTGATCGGTAAACCCTCACCCCAGCCCTCTCCCGGAGGGAGAGGGGGCCGACCGAGGTGTCTTGAGGGATCCATCGACCTGAAAGACCGAGTCGACTATGGATTCGGCAAAGCAGTTTCACGTCGGCGTAATTCTTGAATATCCCCCCAATCAGTCCCTTCTCTCTTTTGGAGAGGGGCTGACCGAGTTGTTCTCACGAGGTACACCGACTTGAGATATCGAGTCGACTATGGATTCGGTACAGCAGTTTCACGTCGGCGTAATTCTTGAATATCCCCCAATCAGTCCCCTCTCCCTCTGGGAGAGGGCTAGGGTGAGGGGCTTTTCAGTCGATAAACAAATCCGGCATTAGTGCCGCCTCGCTTTCTCGATCAAAGCGATAATGATCGAACTCAGTCACGCCGCTCTCGCGCAAAATCTCCTCATCAATCAACAACCGCCCGGTAATCTGCCGTCCGCTGCTACTCAAAATCACATGCGCAGCATCCGCCATGATCGCTGGTGTTCGCGCCTGCTTGAACGACTCCCGACTCCCCAGTTGAAACTCAATCGCCGCCGTGGCAATCATCGTTTGCGGCCACAGTGAGTTGACGCTGATCCCGTAACTGGCAAATTCCTCACTCATCCCCAGCGTCAGCATGCTCATGCCGTACTTGGTCACGGTGTAAGGGCTAAACTGTGCAAACCACTTGCTCGCAAGATTCAGCGGCGGTGACAGGTTGAGAATGTGTCCGGCGGATTTCTTCAAATAGGGCAGGGCGGCCTGGCTGCACAGCAGCACTGCGCGGGTGTTGATCTGGTGCATCAGGTCGAAACGCTTGAGCTCAATGTGTTGCACGCCGGTCAACTTGATCGCTCCGGCGTTGTTCACCAGCGCATCGATGCCGCCGAAATGCTCGTTGGCCTGCGCGAGCGCTTTGCGCACCGCCTCTTCATCACGCACATCCACTTGCAGGGCCAGAGCCTTGCCGCCCGCCGCTTCGACTTCGGCGGCGACGCTGTGGATGGTGCCGGGCAGTTTGGCGTGGGGTTCGGCGCTTTTCGCCGCAATCACGATATTGGCCCCGTCCCTCGCGGCACGCAGCGCGATCTCACGGCCAATGCCACGGCTGGCGCCGGTGATGAACAGGGTTTTGCCTTGTAACGACATGCCGATGCTCCTGCTTATTGTTATGTGAGCGGAGGGCTCGACAGACAATGTAGACCAAGCAGAAGCACAACCTGTTGATCGTTCCCACGCTCTGCGTGGGAATGCAGCCCGGGACGCTCTGCGTCCCATTTCAATACCAGCACTGAACGTCGATCAGCCCCGGCATTCCCGCGTAGTTCCTGGCACTCGAATAACGCCATTGTTCTGGGAAATCCACATATCCGCGTTTCACCGGGTTGTTGTGAATGTATTCAAGCTTCTGGCGCATGACCGATTCGCTGTAAACCATCTCTGCGTGGGAGCCTTCTTGCCACAGTTGGTATACCCGATCCTGCTTGTGCGCCCGTTTGCTAAAGCGCAGCCGTTGCAGGGCTTTGTCAGCACCTTTGCTTTGCAAGTCATCAATAATCTGTCGAGCAGTGAATGATTTGAACTGGCTGAGGCATTTACTCAGGTCGGGTGCCTGAGCGACGAAGTGAAGATGGTTTTCCAGAATCACGTAGCCGTACAGCTTCAAGTCATGGTGGGTCTGTTGATAACGCCAGCAGTTGAGCAGGTGGTCGACGATGTAGGGACGGATGAACAGCGGTAACCATTCCATGATCGTGCAAGTCAGGAAATGCGGTTTGTCGGTTTCGGTAAAGGTGTAGCGGCTGCGGCCCATGGGATTCTTCCTTGAATCTTGCGGTGCATTGGAGATGGAACGCGGAGCGTCCCGGGATGCGTTACCACGCGGAGCGTGGGAACGATCAAGATGAGGCGGGTGGCATGTTCTCGCTAGAAGAGAAGTCTGGTGTCGCGGTGGGAAAAATCATTCCCGATCGAAGATCGTTCCCACGCTCTGCGTGGGAATGCAGCCGTCGACGCTTCGCGTCATAGCGGTGTTAAGCATGTCGACAGTGGTGAGGCTGGAACGCGGAGCGTCCCGAGAGGCATTCCCACGCGGAGCGTGGGAACGATCAGTGCTGGGGGATCAGGCGGACATGACTTCGCGGATGTCGCGCGCCAGTTCGCGGACGCGTTCTTCTTCGGTGTCCCACGAGCACATGAAGCGTGCGCCGCCCTTGCCGATGAAGGTGTAGAAGCGCCAGTTTTTTGCGGTCAGGGCGGCGATGGCCGGTTCCGAGAGTTGCAGGAACACGCCGTTGGCCTGCACCGGGAACATCAGTTCGACGCCGGGAATGTCGCTGACCAGTTCCGCCAGCAATTGTGCGCAGTGATTGGCGTGGCGCGCATATTTCAGCCAGGCGTCGTTTTCGAGGATGCCGACCCACGGGGCCGAGAGGAAGCGCATTTTCGACGCCAGTTGCCCGGCCTGTTTGCAGCGATAGTCGAAGTCTTCCGCCAGTTTGTGGTTGAAGAACAGGATCGCTTCACCCACGGCCATGCCGTTTTTCGTACCGCCGAAGCACAGCACGTCAACGCCGGCCTTCCAGGTCAGATCCGCTGGCGAGCAGCCGAGGAACGCGCAGGCATTGGAGAAACGCGCGCCGTCCATGTGCAGGTGCAGGCCGAGCTCCTTGCAGGTGGCGCTGATGGCGCGGACTTCTTCCGGGGTGTAGACGCTGCCGACTTCGGTGGCTTGGGTCAGAGTCACCACGCGCGGTTTCGGGTAGTGAATGTCCTGGCGCTTGAGCGCTACTTCGCGGATCGACTGCGGGGTGATCTTGCCGTTTTCAGTGCCGGCGATCAGCAGTTTCGAGCCGTTGGAGAAGAATTCCGGGGCGCCGCATTCGTCGGTTTCGACGTGGGCGGTTTCCGAGCAGATCACGCTGTGGTAACTCTGGCACAGCGACGACAGGGCCAGCGAGTTGGCGGCGGTGCCGTTGAAGGCGAAGAACACTTCGCAGTCGGTTTCGAACAATTGGCGGAAATGGTCGGCCGCGCGTGCGGTCCATTCATCGTCGCCATACGCGCGCTGGTGGCCGTGGTTGGCCTGTTCCATTGCAGCCCAGGCTTCAGGGCAGATACCGGAATAGTTGTCGCTGGCGAATTGTTGGCTCTTGTCGGTCATGGCCGGCTTCCGTGGTCGAGACTCTTGTGAAGGCTCGTGGTCAATGAGGGTGCGCACTTTACCGAAGATCTTCCGGGGAGCACACGGGATGTCACATTCAGGAAATTACCAGTTTGTAGGACGATTATGCACTTGAGCAAACGCGACGGCGCGCTGGATCTGCTCAAGTGGCTGGCGCTGCTGAGCATGTTGTTCGATCACCTGCGATATGTCGGGTTCTCCGCCGATTGGCTGTATGTGCCGGGGCGGCTGGCGTTTCCGTGGTTTTGTCTGGCGATGGCGGCGAATCTGGCGCGTGATGGTTCGCGGAGGATGGAATGGCGCTATCTGGGCTGGTTGGTGTTGTTCAGCGCCGTGAGTGAAATCCCCTATCGGCTGTACATTCCAGAGCCGGATACGTTGAACGTGATGCCGACGTTGGCGCTGGGTTTACTGGTGGCGCGGGGGTGGCAGGATCCCTCGATCATGTCGCGATTGCTGGGTGTTGCTGCGCTGGTGTTGGCGATAGTTTTCCCGGAACGACTGATGTTCGGCTTCTTCGGGGTGTTGCTGCCGTTGGCGATGCTGCTGGTGTTTCGCCGGCCGTGGTACTTCAGCTTGCTGCCGGGTTTGATATGCCTCGCAGCGAATCAGTGGCAGGTGCTGTACGACTCGGCGAGGTTCGGCAGTAGCGTCGCCATTCTTGGCATTGCCATCTGTCTGTTTGCGCCCATGCTCGGAATGTTCCTGTTGCGACATGCGCGACATCTTCAGCCGCCACCGATGCGGCGCTGGGCTTACGCCCTCTATCCCGCGCATTTTCTCCTGCTACTCGCCGTCCGCACTGCATACACCTGACCCCTGTGGGAGCGAGCCTGCTCGCGAAGAGGCCGGCACATCCAACATAGAAGTTGGCTGACAGACCGCTTTCGCGAGCAGGCTCGCTCCCACAGGGGATCTACGGCGTTTCGAATAAGCCATTTCCGGCCATGTCGTAAACGCACCTTTGCGTGGCGCGCGCAGGCATTTGAGCTGTCTGCGCCGGTCATACCATCGGCATCAAAGGGCACTGCCTTCATTGCCAGTGCCTTACCGAGACGAATGGCGCACAGATGCCGCTGGGAGAGACGCGATGTTCAGCAAGCAAGACCAGATCCAGGGTTACGACGATGCACTGCTGGCGGCGATGAATGCCGAGGAGCAACGTCAGGAAGATCACATCGAGCTGATCGCGTCGGAGAACTACACCAGCAAACGCGTGATGGAAGCGCAAGGCAGCGGCCTGACCAACAAATACGCCGAAGGTTATCCGGGCAAGCGCTATTACGGTGGCTGCGAGCATGTGGATAAAGTCGAAGCGCTGGCCATCGAACGCGCCAAGCAACTGTTCGGCGCCGATTACGCCAACGTCCAGCCGCACTCCGGTTCCTCCGCCAACAGCGCCGTGTACCTGGCGCTGATCCAGCCGGGCGACACTATCCTCGGCATGAGCCTGGCCCACGGCGGTCACCTGACCCACGGCGCCAAAGTGTCGTCCTCGGGCAAGCTCTACAACGCGGTGCAGTACGGCATCAACACTGACACCGGGCTGATCGATTACGACGAAGTCGAGCGTCTCGCCGTCGAATCCAAGCCGAAAATGATCGTCGCCGGTTTCTCCGCTTACTCGAAGACTCTGGATTTCCCGCGCTTCCGTCAGATCGCTGACAAAGTCGGCGCGCTGCTGTTTGTCGACATGGCCCACGTTGCCGGTCTGGTTGCCGCCGGTCTGTACCCGAACCCGCTGCCGTACGCCGACGTGGTCACCACCACCACGCACAAAACCCTGCGTGGTCCACGTGGCGGCTTGATCCTGGCCAAGTCCAACGAAGAAATCGAGAAGAAGCTCAACGCTGCCGTATTCCCCGGTGCTCAGGGTGGCCCGCTGATGCACGTCATCGCCGGTAAAGCCGTGTGCTTCAAGGAAGCGCTGGAGCCAGGCTTCAAGGCTTATCAGCAACAAGTGATCGACAACGCTCAGGCGATGGCCAGCGTGTTTATCAAACGTGGCTACGATGTAGTGTCCGGCGGCACCGACAACCATCTGTTCCTGGTCAGCCTGATCCGTCAGGGCCTGACCGGCAAAGACGCCGACGCCGCCCTTGGTCGTGCGCACATCACCGTCAACAAGAACGCCGTACCGAACGACCCGCAATCGCCGTTCGTGACCTCGGGCCTGCGCATCGGCACCCCGGCTGTCACCACCCGCGGCTTCAAAGTGGCGCAGTGCGAAGTGCTGGCTCTGTGGATCTGCGACATCCTCGACAACCTTGGCGATGCCGACGTTGAGGCAAATGTTGCCAAGAACGTCGCAGCCCTGTGCGCTGACTTCCCGGTTTACCGCTGAGTGTTCTGGAGTAACTGACTATGCAACGCTATTCGGGCTTCGGCCTCTTCAAACACTCCCTCAGCCACCACGAAAACTGGCAGCGCATGTGGCGCACGCCAACGCCGAAAAAGGTCTACGACGTGGTCATCGTCGGCGGCGGCGGGCACGGTCTGGCGACGGCCTACTATCTGGCGAAAGAGCACGGCATCACCAACGTCGCCGTGGTCGAGAAGGGCTGGCTGGGCGGCGGTAACACCGCGCGCAACACCACCATCGTGCGTTCCAACTACCTGTGGGACGAGTCGGCGCACCTCTACGAACACGCGATGAAATTGTGGGAAGGCCTGTCGCAGGATCTGAACTACAACGTGATGTTCTCCCAGCGCGGTGTCTACAACCTGTGCCACACCCTGCAGGACATCCGTGACTCCGAGCGTCGGGTCAGCGCCAACCGCCTCAACGGCGTCGATGGCGAGCTGCTCAACGCCAAGCAAGTCGCTGACGAGATTCCGTACCTCGACTGCTCGAAAAACACCCGCTACCCAGTGTTGGGTGCCACCGTTCAGCGTCGCGGCGGCGTCGCCCGTCACGATGCCGTGGCCTGGGGCTTTGCTCGTGCCGCCGACGCCCTCGGTGTGGACTTGATCCAGCAGACCGAAGTGATCGGTTTCCGCAAGGAAAACGGCGTGTGCATCGGTGTTGAAACCAACAAGGGTTTCATCGGCGCCAAGCGCGTCGGTGTGGTCACTGCCGGTAACTCCGGGCACATGGCCAAACTTGCCGGTTTCCGTCTGCCGATCGAATCCCACCCGCTGCAAGCGCTGGTGTCCGAGCCGATCAAACCGATTATCGACAGCGTGATCATGTCCAACGCCGTGCACGGTTACATCAGCCAGTCCGACAAGGGCGACCTGGTGATCGGCGCCGGTATCGACGGCTACAACGGCTACGGCCAGCGCGGTTCGTACCCGGTGATCGAGCACACCATCCAGGCCATCGTCGAGATGTTCCCGGTGCTGTCGCGGGTACGCATGAACCGTCAGTGGGGCGGCATCGTCGACACCACGCCGGATGCCTGCCCGATCATTTCGAAAACCCCGGTACCGAATATGTTCTTCAACTGCGGTTGGGGCACCGGCGGCTTCAAGGCAACACCTGGCTCGGGCAACGTGTTTGCCGCGAGTCTGGCCAAGGGTGAAATGCACCCATTGGCTGCACCTTTCTCCATCGACCGTTTCCACAACGGTGCGTTGATCGATGAACACGGCGCTGCTGCGGTTGCCCACTAACAGGAGAAATCCCCATGTTGCATATCTTCTGTCCTCACTGCGGCGAGTTGCGCTCCGAAGAGGAATTCCACGCATCCGGGCAGGCGCATATCCCGCGCCCGCTCGACCCTGGCGCCTGCACCGACGAGGAGTGGGGCGACTACATGTTCTTCCGCGATAACCCGCGCGGACTGCACCACGAACTGTGGGATCACGTCGCCGGTTGCCGTCAGTACTTCAACGTCACCCGCGATACCGTGACCTACGAGATTCTCGAAACCTACAAGATCGGCACCAAGCCGCAATTCACCGACAAGGCTGATTCGGCGAAAACAGCCACGACGGCGCTGGGAGAGAAGGTATGAGCCAGACCAATCGCCTGTCCAACGGTGGACGGATCGACCGCAACAAAGTGCTGAGCTTTACCTTCAACGGCCAGAGCTACAAAGGCTTCGAGGGTGACTCGCTGGCCGCCGCGCTGATCGCCAACGGCGTCGACATCATTGGCCGCAGCTTCAAGTATTCGCGTCCTCGCGGCATCTTTGCTGCCGGTGCCGAAGAGCCGAACGCGGTGCTGCAGATCGGTGCCACCGAAGCTACGCAGATCCCCAACGTGCGCGCCACGCAACAGGCGTTGTATCAAGGTCTGGTCGCGACCAGCACCAACGGCTGGCCGAGCGTCAACAACGACATGATGGGCATTCTCGGCAAGGTCGGCGGCAAGCTGATGCCGCCGGGTTTCTACTACAAAACCTTCATGTACCCGCAATCGTTCTGGATGACTTACGAGAAGTACATTCGCAAGGCTGCCGGTCTGGGCCGTTCGCCGACCGAGAACGATCCGGACACCTACGACTACATGAACCAGCACTGCGACGTGCTGATCGTCGGCGCTGGCCCGGCCGGTCTCGCCGCTGCCTTGGCCGCAGCGCGCAGCGGTGCCCGAGTGATTCTTGCCGATGAGCAGGAAGAGTTCGGCGGCAGCCTGCTCGACTCTCGTGAAAGCCTCGACGGCAAACCGGCGATGGATTGGGTTGCCAGTGTCATCACTGAACTGAAGAACACCCCGGACGTGCTGCTGTTGCCGCGCGCCACGGTCAACGGTTACCACGACCACAACTTCCTGACCATTCACGAACGCCTCACCGATCACCTCGGTGACCGCGCGCCGATTGGCCAGGTGCGTCAGCGTATTCACCGTGTTCGCGCCAAGCGTGTCGTGCTGGCAACCGGTGCTTGCGAGCGTCCGCTGGTTTACGGCAACAACGACGTGCCGGGCAACATGCTGGCCGGTGCGGTGTCGACTTACGTGCGTCGCTACGGCGTAGCGCCGGGCAAGAAACTGGTGCTGTCGACCAACAACGATCACGCTTATCGCGTCGCGCTGGATTGGCTCGACGCCAGTCTGCAAGTGGTGGCCATCGCCGATGCGCGCAGCAATCCACGTGGTGCGCTGGTGGAAGAGGCGCGCGCCAAAGGTATTCGTATCCTCACCGGCAGCGCCGTAATCGAAGCCCGTGGCAGCAAGCGCGTCACCGCTGCCCGCGTTGCCGCGATCGATGTCAAAGCACATACCGTGACCAGCCCGGGCGAATGGCTGGACTGCGATGTGATCGCCAGTTCCGGCGGTTACAGCCCGGTCGTTCACTTGGCTTCGCACCTCGGTGGCAAGCCGACCTGGCGTGAAGACATCCTCGGTTTCGTACCGGGCGAAGCGCCGCAGAAACGCGTGTGCGTCGGTGGCATCAACGGTGTTTACGGTCTCGGCGATTCGCTGGCTGACGGTTTTGAAGGTGGCGTGCGCGCTGCCGCTGAAGCCGGTTTCCAGACCGTCGAAGGCGTGCTGCCGAAAGCCCTCAGCCGTCACGAAGAACCAACGCTGGCGCTGTTCCAGGTGCCGCATGAAAAGAACACCGCACGGGCGCCGAAGCAATTCGTCGACCTGCAAAACGACGTGACCGCTGCCGCCATTGAGCTGGCAACTCGCGAAGGTTTCGAGTCGGTCGAGCACGTCAAACGCTACACCGCGCTGGGCTTCGGCACCGATCAGGGCAAGCTCGGCAACGTCAACGGTCTGGCCATCGCCGCTCGCTCGCTGAACGTGACCATCCCGCAGATGGGCACCACGATGTTCCGCCCGAACTACACGCCGGTGACCTTCGGCGCGGTGGCCGGTCGTCACTGTGGGCACATCTTCGAGCCGGTGCGTCACACCGCGCTGCATGCCTGGCATGTGAAGAATGGCGCCGAGTTTGAAGACGTCGGTCAGTGGAAGCGCCCTTGGTACTTCCCGAAAAACGGTGAAGACCTGCATACCGCTGTGAAGCGCGAATGCAAAGCCGTACGCGACAGCGTTGGTCTGCTCGACGCTTCGACCCTCGGCAAGATCGACATTCAAGGCCCGGATGCCCGCGAGTTCCTCAACCGCGTGTACACCAACGCCTGGACCAAGCTCGACGTGGGCAAGGCTCGCTACGGTTTGATGTGCAAAGAAGACGGCATGGTCTTCGACGACGGTGTGACGGCGTGTCTGGCCGACAACCATTTCGTCATGACCACCACCACTGGCGGCGCCGCGCGCGTGCTGCAATGGCTGGAGCTGTACCACCAGACCGAATGGCCGGACATGAAGGTTTACTTCACTTCCGTCACCGACCACTGGGCAACCATGACCCTGTCCGGGCCGAACAGCCGCAAGCTGCTCAGCGCCGTGACGGACATTGATCTGAGCAACGAAGCCTTCCCGTTCATGACCTGGAAAGAAGGTCAGGTCGGCGACGTGCCGGCGCGGGTGTTCCGCATCTCGTTCACCGGTGAGCTGTCGTACGAAGTCAACGTGCAGGCCGACTATGCGATGGGCGTGCTGGAGAAAATCGTCGAGGCCGGCAAGCAGTACAACCTGACCCCGTACGGCACCGAGACCATGCACGTGCTGCGTGCCGAGAAGGGTTTCATCATCGTTGGTCAGGACACTGACGGCTCGATGACTCCGGACGACCTGAACATGGGCTGGTGTGTGGGTCGCACCAAACCGTTCTCGTGGATCGGTCAGCGTGGGATGAACCGTGAAGACTGCGTGAAGGATCAGCGTAAGCAACTGGTCGGTCTGAAGCCGATCGATCCGAACGTGTGGCTGCCGGAAGGTGCGCAACTGGTGTTCAACACCAAGCAGACCATTCCGATGACCATGGTCGGCCACGTGACCTCCAGCTACGCACACAACTCCCTCGGTTATTCGTTTGCCATGGGTGTGGTCAAGGGCGGTCTGAAGCGCCTCGGTGAGCGGGTGTTTGCACCGCTGGCCGATGGCAGCGTGATCGAGGCGGAAATCGTTTCTTCGGTGTTCTTTGATCCGAAGGGTGATCGCCAGAACATCTGACGGCCTCAAGAACTGTGGGCGGGCGGCTATTCGCGAGCAGGCTCGCTCCCACATTCGACCGCGTTCCCCTGTGGGAGCGAGCCTGCTCGCGAAAGCGGCAGATCAGCCACCGCAGGAACCAACAGAATTCAGGAAGGTGCTTTATGACCACAGCCAATGTTTACCAACAACGCCCGACCACCGGGGCCAAGGCCGAGTCGTCGCTGCACCATGCCGACCTCGCCAGCCTGGTCGGCAAGGGTCGCAAGAACGCCGGTGTGATCGTGCGTGAGAAAAAACTCCTCGGCCACCTGACCATCCGTGGCGATGGCCACGATGCCGCGTTCGCCGCTGGCGTGCACAAAGCCTTGGGCATTGAACTGCCCGGCGCTCTGAGCGTGATCGTCAAAGGCGAAACCAGCCTGCAATGGATGGGCCCGGACGAGTGGTTGCTGATCGTGCCGAGCGGTGAAGAATTCGCCGCCGAACAAAAACTGCGTGAAGCGCTGGGCGATTTGCACATCGCGATCGTCAACGTCAGCGGCGGCCAGCAAGTGCTTGAACTGAGCGGGCCTAACGTGCGTCAGGTGCTGATGAAATCCACCAGCTACGACGTGCATCCGAACAACTTTCCGGTGGGTAAAGCGGTCGGCACGGTGTTTGCCAAGTCGCAGTTGATGATCCGTCATACCGCTGAAGACACGTGGGAGCTGCTGATTCGTCGTAGCTTTTCGGATTACTGGTGGTTGTGGTTGCAGGATGCTTCGGCTGAGTACGGGTTGAGCGTTCAGGCCTGAAGATCAAGAGCTACCCCCTCACCCCAGCCCTCTCCCCCAGGGGGAGAGGGGGAAAGGGAGCCGATCTTGGGTGTTTTTGTGATCTATATTCACCCGCGATATTTCAGGTCGGCGTAGCTCGAAACAACACCTCGGTCAGTCCCCTCTACCTCCGGGAGAGGGCTAGGGTGAGGGGAAAAAATCCCCCTGACACCCCGCACAAGAACAGGAGTCACCGCACCATGAGCCGCGCCCCAGACACATGGATTCTGACCGCCGACTGCCCCAGCGTCCTCGGCACGGTGGACGCGGTGACGCGTTTTCTGTTCGAGCAGGGTTGCTACGTCACCGAGCACCACTCGTTCGATGACCGCCTCTCCGGGCGTTTTTTCATTCGCGTGGAATTCCGCCAGCCCGACGGTTTCGACGAACAAGCCTTCCGCGCAGGCCTCGCCGAGCGCGGCCAGGCCTTCGGCATGATCTTCGAGCTGACTGCGCCGAACTACCGGCCAAAAGTGGTGATCATGGTCTCCAAGGCCGATCACTGCCTCAACGATTTGCTCTACCGCCAGCGCATCGGCCAGTTGTCGATGGACGTGGCGGCGGTGGTCTCCAACCACCCGGACCTCAAGCCGCTGGCCGACTGGCATCAGATTCCCTACTACCATTTCCCCCTCGACCCCAACGACAAGCCGTCGCAGGAGCGTCAGGTGTGGCAGGTGATCGAAGAGTCCGGCGCCGAACTGGTGATTCTCGCCCGCTACATGCAGGTACTGTCACCGGAGCTGTGCCGCAAGCTCGATGGCAAGGCGATCAACATTCATCACTCGCTGCTGCCGGGCTTCAAGGGCGCCAAGCCGTATCACCAGGCGTACAACAAGGGCGTGAAACTGGTTGGCGCGACGGCGCATTACATCAATAACGACCTCGATGAAGGGCCGATCATTGCTCAAGGCGTCGAGGCGGTGGATCACAGTCATTACCCCGAGGATCTGATTGCCAAGGGGCGCGATATTGAAGGCCTGACGTTGGCGCGAGCGGTTGGGTATCACATTGAGCGGAGGGTGTTTCTCAACGCCAATAGAACCGTCGTTCTTTAGATCGCTTTCGCGAGCAGGCTCGCTCCCACAGGGATTTGTGTTGAAACACAGGTCTCTGTCACACCAAAGATCAACTGTGGGAGCGAGCCTGCTCGCGAAGGGGCCATAACTGACAACGCAAAACCAACAAGCAGTACCCGAGCACTTAACGCGCTGCCTGCCTGGGCAACGCGGTTCCATAAAAACAACAGCGAGGTGAAAGCATGTCTGGCAATCGTGGTGTGGTGTATCTCGGCGCTGGCAAGGTCGAAGTACAGAAAATCGACTATCCGAAAATGCAGGACCCGCGCGGTCGCAAGATCGAGCACGGGGTCATTCTCAAAGTGGTGTCCACCAACATCTGCGGCTCCGACCAACACATGGTGCGCGGCCGTACCACGGCGCAGACCGGTCTGGTGCTGGGTCACGAGATCACTGGCGAGGTGATCGAAAAAGGCTCCGACGTCGAAAACCTGAAAATCGGTGATCTGGTTTCCGTACCGTTCAACGTGGCTTGCGGGCGCTGCCGTTCCTGCAAAGAGCAACACACCGGCGTCTGCCTGACCGTCAACCCGGCCCGTGCCGGTGGCGCTTACGGTTATGTCGACATGGGCGACTGGACCGGTGGCCAAGCCGAATACGTGCTGGTGCCGTACGCCGACTTCAACCTGCTGAAACTGCCGGATCGCGACAAGGCCATGGAGAAAATCCGCGACCTGACCTGCCTCTCCGACATCCTCCCGACCGGTTACCACGGTGCGGTCACGGCGGGCGTTGGCCCGGGCAGCACCGTTTACATCGCGGGCGCCGGCCCGGTCGGTCTGGCCGCTGCCGCTTCCGCACGTTTGCTCGGTGCTGCGGTGGTGATCGTCGGCGACGTCAACACCATCCGCTTGGCTCACGCCAAATCCCAGGGTTTTGAAATCGTCGACCTCTCCAAGGACACGCCGCTGCACGAACAGATCGCCGCACTGCTCGGCGAGCCGGAAGTGGATTGCGCGGTGGACTGCGTCGGCTTCGAAGCACGCGGCCACGGCCACGACGGCGTGAAAGCCGAGGCTCCCGCCACCGTGCTCAACTCACTGATGGGCGTGGTGCGTGTCGCCGGCAAGATCGGTATTCCGGGCCTGTACGTCACTGAAGATCCGGGCGCCGTGGATGCCGCCGCGAAAATGGGCAGCCTGAGCATTCGCTTCGGTCTGGGCTGGGCCAAGTCCCACAGCTTCCACACCGGCCAGACGCCAGTGATGAAGTACAACCGCCAGCTGATGCAGGCGATCATGTGGGATCGCATCAACATCGCCGAAGTGGTGGGCGTGCAGGTGATCAGTCTCGATCAGGCGCCGGAAGGTTACGGCGAGTTCGATGCGGGCGTGCCGAAGAAGTTTGTGATTGATCCGCATAAGTTGTTTAGTGCGGCGTAGGGTTTAAAATGAATGAAAGAAACGGCACTTCTGAAAAGTGCCGTTTTTGTTGGTGGGATAAATAACAGTTTTTTCTGAACAGTGGGCGAGATTAATTAAACGCACATCTTAGTTCGTCGTCAGCTACGCAATCGTTGCCGCTCCAGTTGGCCCCAGCACCTGTAACCGGTTTTCCTGTGGGCAACTCCACGCCTAACGATCCGCCTGCCGTAGAATTTTCGTATCTACAAATAACCTTGGCGGAACTGTTTTCTTTATTCAGTAAGCGAGCGGAAGTGAACTTTAGACTTTTCAATGTGGGCTGGTCTACGTCTGGCATGACATTGACTTTTACTGGATTTCCATCAAGTCCCGTGACTGTATATATTCCTTCTTCAAGTTTGTGAAAAGAGGATCCTGGAGGGCAGGATTCCGCATGGGCCGTACTTGCAAGGAATGCTGATATCAACAAGCAGGGAGTTAATTTCTTAAGCATGGTGTTGTACTCATTTATTTACGTTGGGTGCTTATAGTCTTCCAGTTTTTAGACGATGAATACTGATACTTATGACAGTTTTTTAGAATTCTTAGCTACTGATATTTTTTTCTTAATCGCGAACGACAATAACAATTTCCAGCATTGGTTCCGCGCCAATGCGAGGCGAAGCTCGACTCGACATGAAACTATGCCATAACCCTTACCCAGACTGGAACTTCTGACACGTAGGGTTCAAACAAGCGGTTACATCCTTCATTCCATAGTGGGCTTTTCATGCTTTCATGTTCCATGCGCGTAATTATGATGAAGTAAGCGCAGGCAATGAATATGTACTGCTGGACGTGACGCCGGAGCAAGCGGTGGGCGGCACTAGTGCGATGCTGGGCCTGGCGATGAACCCATTGATCAGCACCGACTATTCGCAATTGGCCAAGGAATTGCCAATGATCGACAAGTTGTCCGGAGGCAGCGGCAATCTGGCGGTGTAAGGTTTTGCCGCAACGCAGAACGGCGACCTCTGGGTCGCCGTTCTGATGGGTTATGGTTCATTCAGGACAGACTTGAGCCGCCAGCATTCCTTGCGCCCTTTTTCGGCCACAAATGAAACTGTTTGTCCTTCTTTAAGGCTTTTGCGCCCAACGGTTTCAATAGCCTTGAAATGAACGAAAAGATCATCGCCGCCCTGAGGGGTAATAAAGCCGAAGACTTTTTCGTCGTTAAATCACTTAACTGTACCGGTTTGCCTGTTTGACATGTCTGTGCTTCCTGCATTGTAAGGTTGGCATCACACGGTGCGACCCAAGACGTACGCTAATGAAAAGACAACCCGTACGGTTGTCTTTGTATTGCTACTTTTTCTTGCCCTGGAATGCGCATTTATTGACGTCACCGTCAGCCGCTGTGCATTCATTACCCGTCCAACCGGTTCCAGTGGTGCTAATCGGAGTACCGTTTCGGTATCCGGCCGATACACCTAGGTCGTTCTTGCCTTCATATCTGCAGATGACAACCGATTTGGAAGTGTTTTTATCCTTGACGAGTGCAGAGGTGAAGCTGAGATCTTCAGCGTCTTGTGATCGGGACACCGAAATTGTTGGGCAGGTCGCTGCGTAGGTGGCACTCATCATGTTCAAACTGATCACCAAGCCGGTGACAACTTTAAGCTTCATTACTTGTGCTCCGTGACTTAAATGGGAGCCGCAATTTTCGCGCGGATGATGAATAGCGCCTACTGTCAGGTCTGACAGGTTTATAGTTCATTTTGAAATATCTATTCGAACGGTTCGCAACTAAAGAGTCTAAAAGACCGCAACGTTCAGTTGTTTCGGGCGTTGAGGTCTTGCGGGGAGTCAGCCTCGATCAGGGTGACCTCAGGGTCGCCGTTGTAAGGCAAGGTCATAAGCTACCCTCACCCCAGCCCTCTCCCTAAGGGAGAGGGGGAAAGGGAGCAGATTTCGTAGTTTTCGGGTCCGAGTTCGGCTCGGTATTTCAGGTCGATAAAACTCGAGAGAACACCACGGTCAGTCCCCTCTCCCTCTGGGAGAGGGCTAGTGAGGGGCTTTACAAGGCCGCCAACGTCCCTTGATACAGCACCGGCCCAGTCGGCTGCCCGGTCGGCGAACCACCTTTAGGCTCAAGACTTACCGCCAGCGCAATCGGCTTACCGATCAAGGCTTTCTGCGCCTCGTTCAACTCAACCTTGCCTTTGCCGCCCGCCGGAATAACGCCGAGGGAAATCGGTTTTCCGTCAGCCGGAATCGCCCACAGTTCCAGGCTACGATCCGCATCAACCGCCGCCAGTGTCAACGGCTCGACCTGCAGATAATCCGCATGCGCCTCGACCTTCAGCGCCGGTTGCGCATCGGCGGTCAACAGGGTGGCGCGGTAGCGGGCGTCGTCACGGTTGTACAGCGAGCCGAGGAACACCAGCGCCACGATCGAACACAGCGCAGCGGTAACCCTTAGCCAGTTCCAGAACGACCGCTTCTCGGGCACATGCAGCACTTGCGGTTCGATCCGCGCGGTAATGCCTTGCCACACTCGGTCGGGCACGGGATGTTCTGGCTGCGTTTCGGTGAGAGAGGCGAGGCTTTCCTGCCATTGCGCCAGTTCAGCCCTTAATGCCGCGTCATCCAGCAGCAACTGTTCAAAGCGCCGCCGTGCCGCCGCAGACATCAGCCCGATGGCGTAATCGGCGGCGAGGGCGCGACGAAGGGCAGGGGTCTGGTAGTTCATGATTCAAGGCACCGACGCAGACGCTCCATGCCACGGCGGATCCACGATTTCACCGTTCCCAGTGGCGTGGCCAGGTGTTCGGCGAGTTCCGTGCACGACAATCCCTGAAAGTAGGCCACCGTAATCGACTGGCGCTGCATGCCGTCGAGGGTTTCAAGGCAGCGGTTCAGCGCATGAGCTTCGCGGGCGCTGTTCAACTGATCATGAGCCGAAGGTCCTTCGTCCGGCAGCGCATCTTGTTCGAGGTCTGTTAGCGGTCGGTCGCGGTGTTTGCGCAACTGGTCGATGGCTTGATTGCGGGTGATGTTGATCATCCACGTCAGCGGTGCCGACAGGTGCGCTTCGTAGCGTGAGGCGTTGTTCCAGATGCGCACGAAGGCTTCCTGCAGCACTTCTTCGGCCAGATCGGCACGGCCCATGAAGCGCAGGGCGACGCCATGCAGACGCGGGCCGACGCTGCGATAGAGCGTTTCGAAGGCGCGACGATCACCCAGTGAACACTGGGCCAACAACTGTCGCAGCTGATCGGCGTCGGCGATGGAAATGACAACTCTCCAGGCAAGCGTGAGCGCGCGAGGGCGTGACTCGGACTGTTCACAGGCTAGTTCAGCGACAGCGGTTGTGCCATTCATCGCGAGGGTGTCCGGGATTTCACGTTTTATATACGCAGGCCGGATGAAAATGGATGCGCCGCGCCGGAACATGCCGGCGGATACCCGGTCAAACCGGCAGTTTCACTGCCCGTTCAGCGGGTGGTTTTCACAGCGCAAGAGGATGTCTGAATGAAGATTTCACGCGGTTTTGCCTTGGCATCGCTCCTGACCCTGGCGGCCGGTCCGGTGTTTGCCGGTTTCAGTCTGAACGACGTCGCTGGTGCGGTTTCGGGGATGCAGGGCGGTGACAAGGCGGCTGCTGCGGCGCCGACCTCGGAAACCGCCGGTTTGCTCAGTGCCCTCAGTGCGCTGGATGTCACGCCGGAGCAAGCCGTTGGCGGTACTAGCGCGATGCTCGGGCTGGCCAAGAATCAGTTGAGCAGTACCGATTATTCGCAGTTGGCCAAGGAAGTGCCGGGCATCGACAAGTTGTCAGGCGGCAGTGGCAATCTGGCGGCGTTGGGCGCTTTGCTCGGTTCGTCCGGCAAGTCCGCTGGGCTTGAGAATGCGCTGGGCAACGTCAAGGACACCAATGACCTGAACAATGCCTTCAGCGCATTGGGCATGGACAGCGGCATGATCGGCCAGTTTGCCCCTGTGCTGTTGCAATACCTCGGTCAGCAGGGCGTCGGCGGTTCGCTGCTGAGCAGCCTGGGCAGCATCTGGGGCGCCGGCACCGGTAGCTGATTCAGCCGCGCTCGCCGCGCAGTTCGGCGATGCGCTGATCCTTCTCGTTCCAGAGCTGGTTGACCCAGCTCTGGACCTTCTCGCGAAACGCCGGATCATTCTCGTAATCGCCCTGCCACAGCGCCGGGTCGAGTTCGCGGGTCTTGATGTCGATGATCACGCGCGGCACGTTGCCGCTGATCAAATCCCAGAACCCGGGGATGTGTGCCTGTGGATAAACCACCGTCACATCGAGAATCGCATCCAGTTGTTCACCCAGCGCCGCCAATACAAACGCCACGCCGCCAGCCTTTGGCTTGAGCAGGTGCTTGAACGGTGATTGCTGCTGTGCGCTTTTTGCCGCGGTGTAGCGGGTACCTTCCAGATAATTCACCACGGTCACCGGCTGCCGCTTGAACAGCTCGCAGGCCTGCTTGGTGATTTCCAGATCCTTGCCGGCCAGTTCCGGGTGCTTGGCCAGAAAGGCCTTGGTGTAGCGCTTCATGAACGGGTAATCCAGCGCCCACCACGCCAGCCCCAGAAACGGTACCCAGATCAGTTCTTTCTTGAGGAAGAATTTGAAGAACGGCGTGCGCCGGTTGAGCGTCTGAATCAGCGCCGGAATATCGACCCACGACTGGTGGTTGCTGACCACCAGATACGAGGTGTCGCCGCGCAAGTCTTCGCCACCGCGAATGTCCCATTGGGTGGGGATGCACAGGCGGAAAATCAGCTTGTCGATCTCGGCCCAGGTCTCGGCGATCCACATCACCGCCCCCGACGCGTAATCGCGCCAGCGGCCTGGTGCGATCAGTTTGAGCAGGGCGAAGACCAGCAACGGCCCGATCAGGATCAGGGTGTTGAGCAACAGCAGCAGGGTGACGAAACAGCCGGTGAGCAGGCGGCGCATAAGCAACTCTTTGCAAACGGATGGGCGCGCCATGATAAGCAGCTTCGCGCGGCAGGCCAAATCGGTGGTGACGAATGTTTCACTTTTGGCTGCGTATGCTTTGCTCAAGCGTTGTGTTGAATGTGCTGGCCTCTTCGCGAGCAGGCTCGCTCCCACACTGGATTCAGGTGTATTGAAAATGTGTGCTCAACACAAAACCCTGTGGGAGCGAGCCTGCTCGCGAAAGCGATTTCAAGGCGAACGAATGACTCAATGGGTGTCTAAAATCCCAGTCTGCCGCCCTCATTTTCCAAGGAAGCCCCTTACGTGAAATCCCTCCTTGCACTGTTTGCCCTCGTCGCCCTGCCGGTCATGGCCGCCGAGCCGACCCTGTACGGGCGCTATGAATACATTGCGCTGCCGGAAATCGGCGGTGAAGTGCTCAAGGCCAAGATGGACACCGGCGCACTGACCGCCTCGCTGTCGGCCAAAGACATCGAAACCTTCACCCGTGATGGCGATGACTGGGTGCGTTTCCGCCTCGCCACCAAGGACGCCAGTAACAAGGTCTACGAACACAAGGTCGCGCGGATCAGCAAGATCAAGAGCCGTTCGGATGAAGAGGACGAGGGCGAAAGCACCGAAGTCGCCAAACGCCCGGTGGTCGATCTGGAGCTGTGCCTGGGTAACGTCAAGCGTACCGTTGAGGTCAACCTGACCGACCGCAGCAACTTCAATTACCCGTTGCTGATCGGTGCCAAAGCCTTGCGCGAATTCGGCGCAGCGGTGAACCCGGCGCGGCGCTTCACCGCCGACAAACCGGACTGCTGAACCAAGTGGTTTCATTGACGTAACGTCAGGCTTGGGGCACCGTTCGCGCACTTAACCCACGGGCTCGGACGCCATGCCTCATATCCTGATTGTCGAAGACGAAGCGGCGATTGCCGACACGCTGATTTTTGCCTTGCAGGGCGAGGGCTTCACCACCACGTGGCTGAGCCTCGGCGCGGCGGCGCTTGAACATCAGCGGCAGACGCCGGCCGATCTGATCATCCTCGACATTGGCCTGCCGGACATCAGCGGTTTCGAGACCTGCAAGCAACTGCGGCGCTTCAGCGAAGTGCCGGTGCTGTTCCTCAGCGCCCGCGATGCCGAGATCGATCGTGTGGTGGGTCTGGAAATTGGTGCCGACGATTATGTGGTCAAGCCGTTCAGCCCGCGTGAAGTCGCGGCGCGAGTGAAGGCAATCCTTAAACGCATGGCGCCGCGTCCTGCGATTGAAGCCACTTCAGCGCTATTTAGAATCGATCCGGAGCGGATTCAAATCATTTACCGCGGCCAGACGTTAAGCCTGACCCGCCACGAATTCCGCCTGCTGCAATGCCTGCTCGAACAACCGGAGCGGGTGTTCAGTCGTGAGCAATTGCTTGATGCCCTCGGCGTAGCGGCCGACGCCGGTTATGAACGCAGCATCGACAGCCACATCAAAAGCGTGCGCGCCAAACTGCGTCTGGTGCGCGCCGACGCCGAGCCGATCCAGACCCATCGTGGCCTCGGTTACAGCTACAGCCCGGGGCACAGCTGATGTCACTGGGGCTGCGGATCTTTCTGGTGTATGTGCTGTTTGTCGGGCTGACCGGTTATTTCGTGCTCAACACGGTGATGGAAGAAATCCGCCCCGGCGTGCGCCAGTCCACCGAAGAAACCCTGGTCGATACCGCCAACCTGATGGCGGAAATCCTGCGGGACGATTTCAAGGCCGGCACCCTCAGCGAGAACCGCTGGCCCGAGTTGCTGCGCGCCTATGGCGAGCGCCAGCCGCAAGCAACCATTTGGGGCTTACCGAAAAATCAGGTCAACCATCGCATCTACGTCACCGACGCCAAAGGCATCGTCGTGCTCGATTCCAGTGGTGTCGCGGTCGGTCAGGATTACTCGCGCTGGAACGACGTCTACCTGACCTTGCGCGGTGAATATGGCGCGCGTTCGAGCCGTAGCGATCCGGATGACGCGAGTTCGTCAGTGATGCACGTCGGCGCGCCAATTCGCGATAACGGCAAGATTATCGGCGTGGTCACCGTGGCCAAACCCAATAGCTCTTTACAGCCTTACGTGGATCGTACCGAGCGGCGCTTGCTGTTTTACGGCGCCGGGTTGATCGGCCTCGGTTTGTTGTTCGGTGCGTTGCTGTCGTGGTGGCTGAGCCGTGCGCTGCACCGTCTGACCGGTTATGCCCAAGCGGTGAGCGAGGGCCGGCGAGTGGAAGTGCCGCATTACCGTGGTGGTGAACTGGAGCAACTGGCCACAGCGGTCGAGCAGATGCGCACACAGCTGGAAGGCAAGGCTTACGTCGAACGCTATGTGCACACGCTGACCCATGAACTGAAAAGTCCGCTGGCGGCGATTCGTGGCGCGGCGGAGTTGCTGCAAGGCGACATGCCGCCGGTTCAGCGCCTGTGCTTTGTCGGCAACATCGACAGCGAAAGTGCGCGGATGCAGCAGTTGATCGAACGGTTGTTGAATCTGGCACAGGTGGAACAACGTCAGGGCCTTGAAGAGCGGGTCGCCGTGCCGTTGGCGGCGCTGGTTGATCAGTTGTTGCAGGGACAGGCAGCGCGGATTGAAGGCAAACAGTTGCGCATCGAACAGACGATTGCGGCGGATCTGCTGTTGATTGGCGAGCCGTTTCTGTTGCGTCAGGCGTTGGGTAATCTGCTGGAGAATGCGCTGGATTTCACCCCGGTTGAGGGGCTGCTGCGCTTCAGTGCCGAACGCCGGGGTGAGCAGATTGAACTGCGTCTGTTCAATGAAACCGCGCCGATTCCCGATTACGCCTTGCCGCGTTTGACCGAGCGCTTCTACTCATTGCCGCGACCGGACAGTGGGCGCAAAAGCACGGGGCTGGGGCTTAACTTCGTTGAAGAGGTGGTCAAGTTGCATGGCGGGTCGATGCAGATTCGTAATGTCGAAAGTGGTGTTGAGGTGACATTGCGCTTGCCTTGATACCGAGGTGGGTCCTTCGCGAGCAGGCTCGCTCCCACAGGGTATTTGTGAACGACACAGATCCAATGTGGGAGCGAGCCTGCTCGCGAAGGGGCCGGTGAAGTCTCCACACAATCTCCACAATCTCCCCACAAAACCCCCACACCAGATCACCAGACTCTGCCCATCCAAACAGGGAGAGTCCCATGAACAAGAATCTGACGATCAAGCTCGGCGCCATCGCCGTGCTCATCCTGCTGTTGCTGATCCCGCTGCTGATGATCGACGGCGTCATCGACGACCGCCAACAGTTGCGCGATGGCGTGCTCGAAGACATCGCCCGCAGTTCCAGCTACAGCCAGCAACTGAGCGGGCCGGTGATGGTGGTGCCGTATCGCAAAGTGATTCACAACTGGAAAACCAACGACAAGACCAACCAGCGCTACGACGAACCGAGCGAAGAGCGCGGTCGTTTGTACTTCCTGCCGGAGCGTTTCGAACTCGACGGCCAGGTGCAAACCGAGCTGCGTGCGCGGGGTATTTATGAGGCGCGGTTGTTCCACGCCGACAACCGCATCAATGGCCATTTCTCATTGCCTGCACAGTTGGGCATCAAGGAAGACTTCAGCGATTACCAGTTCGATGCGCCGTTTCTCGCGGTAGGTATCAGCGACATTCGCGGTATCGAAAATGCGCTGAAACTGGAACTTGACGGTCAGCGTCTGGACTTCGTGCCGGGCACCCAGGTCGGCTGGCTCGGCGAGGGTGTACGAGTGTCGCTGCCGTTGCTCGACACCAGCAAAACCACGGAACTGAGCTTCGGTTTCGATCTGCGGCTGCAAGGCACTGGTTCATTGCAGGTGCTGCCGGTGGGCAAGAGCAGCAGCGTCAGCCTCACTGCGAATTGGCCGCATCCAAGTTTCATCGGCAATTTCCTGCCGGCCAAGCGTGAGATCAATGATCAGGGTTTCAGCGCCGATTGGCAGACCACGTTCTTCTCCACCAACCTGCAAGACGCCATGAGCCGTTGCGTCAGCGGCAATGATTGCGAGGCGTTCAACGGTCGCAGCTTTGGCGTGAGTTTCATCGACCCGGTGGATCAGTACCTGAAGAGTGACCGGGCGATCAAATACGCGTTGCTGTTCATCGTCCTCACGTTCGCCGGTTTCTTCCTGTTCGAAGTGCTGAAAAGTCTGGCCGTGCACCCGGTGCAATACGCGTTGGTCGGTGTGGCGCTGGCGTTCTTTTATCTGTTGTTGCTGTCGCTGTCGGAACACATCGGCTTCGCCCTGGCATATCTGTTGTCGGCCAGCGGTTGTGTGTTGTTGATCGGGTTTTATGTCTGCCATGTGCTGCGCAGCGTGCGTCACGGCTTGAGCTTTTCGGCAGGGCTGGCGGCTTTGTATGGCCTGCTCTATGGCTTGCTGAGCGCTGAGGATTACGCGTTGTTGATGGGCTCGTTGTTGCTGTTCGGTCTGCTCGGTGTGTTCATGGTGCTGACGCGCAAACTGGATTGGTACGGGATCGGGCAGAAACCGGCGAAGCCGTTGGAGTTTGATGTCGGGGCGATGCAATGAGCCGGTCGCTGGGCTTGCGTGAGGATCAGTGCTGGAAGAATGAGTTGGTGACGCGGATTATCGGTTTTTTGCCTGTGGAACCGAGGTGGTGCATTCGCGAGCAGGCTCGCTCCCGCAGGATGGGTGTTGGAACAGAGATTTCTGCCACACCCAAAACCAATGTGGGAGCGAGCCTGCTCGCGAAGAGGCCGGAACAGGCTCCGCCGATTTAAGGCTTGGGCATAGTCGCGATCATGGACGGTCGCTGACTCACTTCAAAAAACCAGTTGGCCAGTTGCGGGTTGGCATCACGCCAGCCCAGATCAGGGAAGCGCAGATCGAGATAACCCAAGGCACAGGCCACGCTGATGGCGGCCACGTCGAAATGGCTGGTCAGCTCGGCAATCGCCTCCTTTTCCAGCACCGCGAGAGCGCGACGGATCTTGTCGCGCTGTGCTTCGAGCCATTCGTCCCAATGCTTTTCCGGCGCGCGCAAAACCAGTTCATAACGCACCATCACCGAGGCATCCATGATCCCGTCAGCCATCGAGGCGAGGGTCAGACGCCGCCAGCGAGCCGCGCCTTCGCGTGGGATCAGCGGGTTGCCGACGTGCTGCTGGTCGAGGTATTCGAGAATGACGCGGCTGTCATGGATGACATTGCCATCGGCCAGACGCAGGGCGGGAATCTTGCCCAGCGGGTTATCGGCGTTGAGTTCGGCACTCGGGCTGACCGGGCTGAGCACGCAGTCTTGCAAGGCGACGCGATCCTGCTGGCCGGTTTCGTGCAGCAACACCATCACTTTGCGCACAAACGGGGAGAGCGTGTTGTGGTACAGGGTCATGCTGGGGGCGGACATTGGCAGGGTCTCGATCAGAACGATGAGGGAGCAGCATAGCGCGTAACGCCACGCCCTCAAGCCTTGCGCCGATCCAAATGTAGGAGTGAGCCTGCTCGCGATAGCGTAATAACATTCAACAACTATGTTGACTGACCCGCAGCCATCGCGAGCAGGCTCACTCCTACAAAGGTTTTTCAGCTTCGCTGCAGCAATCCTCTTATGGCCAGAAATGCCGGAACACCCAGCCCGACCCAGCTCAGCGCATCCCAAATCCCATCCCCAAGCAACGCCGCAAACAACCCTGCCGCACTGAGCAACGCAATCACGATCGGCGTGCTGAACACCTTCCAGAAATTCGACTGACGCGGCTTCATGTAGACGCCTCCGCCGTTTCCAGCACAGGCTTCGCCGCTTTGCGCCGCACCACCCACAGATACACGCCGCTGCCGAGCACGATGATCGTCAGCACATCGAGGGTGGCCCAGAGGATTTTCATTGGCATGCCGCCGTAGTCACCGAAGTGCAGCGGCTGCGACATGCCCATGGCGTCCATGTACCACGGCCGTTCGGCCACCGCAGTGACCTGCAGCGTGGTCGCATCGATCAGCACCGGGGTCAGCAGATGCGAAGTCAGGTGCGTACCGCCCTTCATGAACACCGAGTAATGGTGCTCACTGGAAAAGCGTGTTCCGGGAAAGGCAATGAAGTCTGGTTTCATCTCCGGCGCAACTTCAGCAGCGATGTCGAGCAAACGCGTGGCCGGCGCCAGGTGCGTCAGCGGTGGCGCATCGCGGTACGGTTCGATCAGCGCAGTCAGTGCTTCATTGCGCCACGCCGCGATCAACAAGTCGGCGCAGGCGCTGATCACACCGGTCACGCCGACCACCAAGGCCCAGGTCAGGGTGACGACACCGATCAGGTTGTGCAGGTCGAGCCAGCGCAGGCGGGTGGATTTGTCCTGGCGCACCGTGCCGAACTTCAAGCGGCGCATGAACGGCAAATACAGCACCGTCCCGGACACGATGGCCACGACAAATAGCAGCCCCATGAACGCCAGCAGCAACTTGCCCGGCAGCCCGGCAAACATGTCGACATGCAGGCGCAGGATAAACAGCATCAAGCCGCCGTTGGCCGACGGGGTTTCCAGCGCTTCACCGGTACGTGCGTCGAGCATGAAGGTGTGCGAGGAGTTCGGTTCGGTGCCGGCGGTTTTCGCCATGATCGCGAACGCCGCGTTCGGGTCTTCATCGTCATAGCCGAAGTACTGCATGACTTCGCCCGGTCGATGTTTCTGCGCGGCATCCACCAGTTGCTGCAGATTGAGCTGCGGCGTGTCGGCCGGCATCTCCTGCAGCTCCGGCGCGTTGCCCAGCAAATGGTCGATTTCATGGCTGAAAATCAACGGCAGACCGGTCAGTGCCAGCATCAGCAAAAACACGGTGCAGACCAGGCTGGTCCACGTATGCACGAACGACCAGCGGCGGATTGTTTTACTTTTCATTTCATGACCTTCAAAAACACCAAAGCCGTCCACGAGGGACGGCCAGGTAACAGGGCCTGTTTCAGCTCAATCGCTTACCACTTGTAAGTGGCGCTGGCGACGACACTGCGCGTGTCGCCGTAGTAGCAGTAGAAGCTGTCGCAGGTGGAAATGTATTCCTTGTCGAACAGGTTGGTTGCGTTGACGGCCAGCGACGCGCCTTTGAGGCTGTTGTCCAGACGGCCGAGGTCGTAATGCACACTCGCGTCGAACACGGTGTAGGCGTCCGCCTTGCCCAGCCAGGTATTGGCCTTGTCGCCGTAGGTGTTGCCGGTGTAACGCACGCCACCGCCAATGCCGAAGCCGTCGAGGACGCCGGCGTGCCAGGTGTAGTCAGTCCACAGCGACGCTTGCTGGTTCGGCATCAGTTGCAGGCGATTGCCCTTGTCGACGCCATTCTGCACTTCCGATTTGGCCAAGGTGTAGGCAGCGATGACTTTCAGGTTATCGGTCACATCGGAAACCGCTTCCAGCTCCAGGCCTTTGACTTTCACTTCGCCAGTCTGGCTGGTGATCGACACGTTGTTGACGAAGGTGTTGACCGAAACGTTCTTCTGGGTGAGGTCATACACGGCGGCGGTCAGCAGGGTTTTGCTGCCCGGTGGCTGGTATTTGATGCCCAGTTCCCACTGCTTGCCTTCGGTCGGTTTGAGCGAGCCGGTCGAGGTGGCGTCGGCGCCCGTGGTCGGCTGGAAGGATTCGGCGTACGACAGGTACGGCACGAAACCGTTGTCGAAGACATAACTGAGCGCTGCGTTGCCGCTGAAGGCCTTGTCACGCTGGGTGTTGGTGGCATCGCCCTTGTTGATGAATTTGGTGCTGGTGTGCACCCAGTCTTCACGGCCGCCGAGGGTCAGGCGCCACTGGTCGAGGGCCATCTGGTCCTGCACGTACAGGCCGGTCTGGTAGGTCTTCTGGTCGTAATCGTAAAACGCCGTCGAGCGCGCCGGACGTACGATCGGCTGACCGTAGATCGGCGTGATGACGTTGGTTGGCAGGCCATCACCGAAGATCGAGGTGTAGTTGGTGTTGCTGCGCTGGTGATCCAGACCCAGCAGCAGGGTGTGGCGGATGTCACCGGTGGCGAAGTCGGCCTGGAAGTTGTTGTCGACGGCGAACTGGCTGATGTCTTCGTCGACGCTGGTGCTGGTGCGGTTTACGTTGCCCTGAGCATCGACTTGCGCGAATGGGTAGGAACCCGGCGTCAGCGACTGGAACGACAGATCCGACTTGGTGTAGCGCAGGTTTTGCTTGAACTGCCAGACATCGTTCAGACGATGTTCGAAGGCGTAGCCCAGCGCGTAGTAGGTGCGATCGTAATATTCCCAGTCCGGATCACCCAGATTCTTGTGGTGAGAAATATCACCGAGCGGTGACTTGATCTTGGTGCCCTGCACCGGCAGGAACTGGCTGGTGATGCCGGTATCGTCGCGGGTGAACTGGCTCAGCAGGGTGAGCTTGGTGTCGTCGTCGATGTTCCAGGTCAGGCTCGGTGCGATGTTGTAGCGCTTGTTGTCGACGTGATCGACCTGCGTGCCACTGTCGCGCACCACACCGCTGAGACCGTAAAGAAACTGGCCGGCGTCATCGATCTTGCCGGTGCTGGCGAAGTTGATCTGACGATGGTTGTCGCTGCCGTATTGCAGCTGGATTTCGTTGCTGGCTTCTGCACTTGGGCGACGGCTGACCATGTCCAGCAAACCGCCCGGCGGGGTCTGGCCGTAAACCGAAGAGGCTGGGCCGCGCAGCAGGGCGAGGCGGTCGAGGTTCCAGGTTTCCTGTTTCGGGTTGGCGTACACGCCTTTCGGCAGCGGCAGGCCGTCGAGGAACTGGGTCGGTTCGAAACCGCGCACACGCAGCCAGTCGGCGCGGGTGTCGCTGCCGTAGCTGCTGGCGGTGATGCCCGGCATGTAGCGCACAGCATCGTCGAGACTGTGCACGCTGCGGTCGTCCATTTGCTGGCGGGTAGCGACGGAGATCGAACGCGGCGCTTCGACCAGCGCGGTGTCGGTCTTGCTGCCAGCGGCGGTGCGGGTGGCGGTGTAGCCTTCGACCGGGCCCCAGGCGCTTTCGAAGTTTTCCACGCCGATGACCGAAGTTTCCGGCAGGGCCAGCGTCCCTTCAGGCACGGCCACGAGGGTATAGGTGCCGGTGCTGCTTTGCTCCAGTTGCAGACCGGTGCCGCGCAGCGCTGCGCGCAGAGCGCCTGCCGCATCGTACTGGCCGTTGACCGGTGCCGAAGTCTTGCCCGCCGCTAGCGACGGATTCAGCGACAGCGCAATGCCGCCTTGGCTGGCGATCTGGTTCAGGGTGGTCGACAGTGGCGCCGCCGGCAGATTGTAGGCGCGCGCGCTGGACGCTTGTTCAGCGGCAAGCAACGGACTGCTGATCAGCGGCGCGCTGAGCGCGATGGCGACGGCCAGCAGACTGGGGCGCAACAAAGTGTCTAGCGAACGGGACATACGGCGGCTCCTGAATGGAAATATTTCTCAATTGCCTGTGTGCCGGATGAAAAGCAAAAAGTGATAGGGCTGGATGAAAATAATTTTTATTAGCTGGAAATAGTGTTGCCGCGGATGACGCCTTCGCGAGCAGGCTCGCTCCCACATTTGGAATACATTCTCCTGTGGGAGCGAGCCTGCTCGCGAAAGCGATAGTTCTACCAGCCCACTACTCAGGCTTGATATCAGCCTTCGCGACTGTGACCCAATACGGCGTATGCCGCTCGATCTGCACCGGCAAAGTCGGCAGCAATGCGCTCAGGGCCTTATCGGTGTCATGCAGCGGAAAACTACCGGTAATCCGCAGGTCCGCCACGTCCGGTGCCACGCCCAGATGCCCGCGACGATAACGCCCGAGCTCATGCACCAGATCGCCAAGGCGTGCGTTATCCACCACCAGCATGCCGCGCGTCCAGGCGTCGGCGCCGGGGTTGAGCGCGACAATCGAACCCAATCCGTCACTGCGCAGCAGCACTTGCTGGCCTTCATGGAGGATTTGCTCTTCAGGATTGGATTGCGGGTGCGCCGCGACCGCCGACTGCAACACGCTCAGGCGCGTGCCTGCTTCTTCGCGCTTGACCAGAAAGCGCGTACCCAAGGCGCGCATGCTGCCTTCGCGGGTTTCAACGATGAACGGGCGCGCATCGCCATGACCGGTCTCGACGAGAATTTCGCCCTCCTGCAACACGATCAGCCGGCGCTTGTCATCGAACCGCACATCCACCGCACTGTGGGTATTGAGATTCAGCACAGTGCCATCCGCCAGGTGCACGGTGCGCTGTTCGCCCGTAGCAGTGCGTTGATCGGCGAGCCAGTAATCCAGCGGCATAAACCGTTCGCTGGCGAAAAGCCCCACACCGACAAGCACCACGACGCTGGTCAGCCCACTGCCAAGTTTGCGCACCCGCCGGCGAATGCCCTCGCGTGATTGCAGCAGCGCACTGCGCGCCGGCCCTTTGGCCACGCTGAAACGCTGATCGAGCATGCCCAGTTGCCGCCACGCACGGGCGTGTTCTTCATGGGCCGCATGCCATTTGGCGAACTCTTCGCGCTCCAGCGGACTGCTCGAGTCGAGGGTCAGTTGCCAGGCAATCGCCGCATCCAGCACATGCGCCGGCACCGGTCTGGAACTGGCCGGGCTCACGTCGGCTCACCGTACAGGGCGATGTAGCACTGACGAATGCCTTGCGCCAGATACTGGCGCACACGCGGCACCGAGACGCCGAGCTTGTCGGCGATCTCGGCATGGCTGAGGCCATCGAGGCGGTTATAAAGGAAAGCGGCGCGGGCCTTGGTCGACAGTTTGCCGAGCAAGCGGTCGATGGCTTTGAGGTCTTCGAGGATCATTTGCTGTTCTTCCACCGACGGTTGCTCGCCTTCGGGGATCAGCATCAGTTCGGTGAGGTAGGCCTGTTCCAGCGCCGCACGGCGGAAGTAGTCGAACAGCAGGCCTTTGGCGATCGCCACCAGAAAGGCGCGCGGCTCGCGGGGTGTCAGCATTTCGTCGCGACCGAGCAGACGCACAAAGGTGTCCTGACTCAGGTCTTCGGCACGCTGCGGACACGCCACATTGCGTCGCAGCCATGCCAACAGCCAACCACGATGGTCGCGATACATCGCACCGACGAGCTCACTGTTAGGGCTTTGGACTGACGACACCGGACATCACCGATTGGGAAATGTTAACTAACGCGAATTGTTCGCGATTGTGGCAGAGGTGGGAATGGTTAGCAATTGGCCACTGGTCAGGTGGGCGGTTAAAGGCAGGCCCTCACCCTAGCCCTCTCCCAGAGGGAGAGGGGACCGATCGGGGGATATTCTGGAGGTACACCGACCTGAACGATTTTCAGCGAATCCTCAATCGACTCGGTCTTTCAGGTCGATGTAAGGCTTCAGACACCACGGTCGGCCCCCTCTCCCTCCGGGAGAGGGCTGGGGTGAGGGCGATGGATCTTGGACTCGACTCAACTTCAGAACGAAGGCGCCTGCTGCCGCCGCTTCCACTGACTCAACCGCTGTTGCAAGTTCAACGGACTATGAATCTGCTGCCCCCGCGCCCGGCTGAACAGAATCAACGCCAGCTCCGCCGTCGCCAACGCATCGGCACTCGCGTTATGCCGCTCGAACACCTCAAGCTTGAACCAGTCGATCCACTCATCCAGCCCGGCCTCACGAATGTGCGCCTGCGGACACACCAGCGGTGCAATGTCGGCGACATCCAGAAACACCTGCTGCAACTTGTGCCCCAGATGTTCCTTCAACGCGCGCCCGAGCATGTGCTGATCGAACGGCGCATGAAACGCCAGCACCGGGCTGTCACCGACAAACTCCATGAACTCCAACAATGCTTCGGCCGGCTCACTGCCCGCCGCAATCGCATTCGGCCCCAGACCGTGAATCAACACGCTGGGACTAAGCTTCAACTCCCGGCATTGCAGCGTCCGCTCGAACTGCTGGCTGAAATCGATCGCGCCATCCTCGATCACCACAGCACCAATCGACAGCACACGATCCTTGTTCAGGTTGAGTCCGGTGGTTTCCAGATCCAGCACCACCCAACGTTGTTCACGCAACGTGCATTCGCGCAGTTCGGTAATCGCCGGCAGCTGCGCCAGACGCTGCTGGAAATCCACCGGCACCACCGCACTCGCCGGGCGCAGCCACGAGAACAGGCTCATAGCTGATACCGCAAGGTCAGGCTGCTTTGCAGGCGTTGAGCCTGTCGCAGGGATTCCCGCAGGATGCGCCGGTCGAGGTGATTGAGGCTGTCGGGATCGACGCGATTGGAGTACGGCTGGTTCTCGCGGGTCTGCAGTTGATGTTGCTGCATGCGCGTCTGCTGAATGAAGTGATAGGCCTCTTCATACGCCGCGCCATCCAGTCGCTCGATGACTTCTTTCTCGACCAACTGCCGGAAGCGTTCGAGGGTGTTGTTGGCGTCGATACCGTTGGCCAGCGCCAGCAAGCGTGCGCCGTCTACAAACGGCGTCAGGCCTTGAACCTTGAGATCCAGCGTGGCTTTCTCGCCGTTCTTGCGCGCCAGGACAAACTCGCGGAAACGCCCCACCGGCGGGCGATTGCGCAGGGCGTTCTCGGCCATCATGCGCTGGAACAAACGGTTGTCGCCGACCTGATCGAGAATGCCCCGGCGCAGTTGTTCACAGCCTTGTTCATCACCCCAGACCACGCGCAAGTCGAAATAAATACTCGACCCGAGCAGATTCTCCGGCGTCGCTTCACGAATAAAAGCTGCAAAACGCCGTGCCCATTCCGCTCGCGACAAACACAGCTCGGGATTGCCGGCCATGATGTTGCCTTTGCACAGGGTGAAGCCGCACAGCGCCAGACTCTGGTTGATCTGCTGGGCAATCGGCAGCAGCTTGCCGCGAATCTCCGCCGCATGGGCGGCATCGCGGGCGTCGAACAGAATGCCGTTGTCCTGATCGGTGTGCAGGGTCTGCTCGCGGCGGCCTTCGCTGCCGAAACACAGCCAACTGAACGGCACGCCGGGATCGCCTTTTTCCGCGAGAGTCAGTTCGATCACCCGGCATACGGTGTGGTCGTTGAGCAGGGTGATGATGTGGGTGATCTGCGTCGAAGAAGCGCCGTGGGCGAGCATGCGTTCGACCAGTTGGCCGATCTCACCACGCAGGCTCACCAGTTGTTCGACGCGTTGCGCGCTGCGAATCGTCCGCGCCAGATGCACCAGATCGACCCGTTGCAGCGAGAACAGATCGCGCTCGGAAACCACGCCGCACAGGCGCTGATCCTTGACCAGACAGACGTGGGCGATATGCCGTTCGGTCATGGCAATCGCCGCATCGAACGCGCTGTGATCCGGCGAAAGATAAAAGGGCGAAGGCGTCATGTGGCGCTCGATGGCTTCACTGAAATCGCCGATGCCTTCGGCCACGACATGGCGCAAATCGCGCAGGGTGAAAATCCCCAGCGGGGCCTTGTGCTCATCCACCGCAACGATGCTGCCGACCTGCTGTTCGTGCATCAACTTCACCGCTTCGCGCAGTGGCGTGTCGGGGCTGCAGGTTACCGGGTGACGCATGGCCAGTTCGCCGAGGCGAGTGTTCAGCGAGTACTGGGTGCCGAGGGTTTCCACGGCTTTCTGCTGCACTTGCTGATTGACCTGATCGAGCAGGCTGCTGACCCCGCGCAAGGCGAAATCACGGAAGGCGTTGGAGAGGGCGAACAGCTTGATGAACGCCAGTTTGTTCAGTTGCAGACAGAAGGTGTCTTCGCCGGCCAGATGCTCGGTGCGCGTCGCGCGTTCGCCGAGCAACGCGGCCAGCGGAAAGCATTCGCCGGTGGTGATTTCAAACGTGGTCTCGGTGCCGGGTTTGGTGATGTGCTGGCGTTCGCCGACCACCCGGCCCTGCTTGACAATATAGAAATGTTCGACCGGGCCGTCGACGGGTTTGATGATGCTCTCGCCCTGGCCGTAAAAACGCAGCTGACATTGCTCCACCAGATACGCGAGGTGGGCGTGTTCCATCTGATTGAAGGGCGGGAAGCGCTGGAGGAATTGCAGGGTGCCCTGAATGTTCTGCAATACCGCGGTTTTCCCTGCCTGGGTGAAGGCGTCCGCTTTACTCATAACCATTACCGCAGTCTTTTTCGAATTGTTGTTGTCGGATCGTTACGGCCATGGTCGACCCCTACGGACAGGGTGCCCATTGGACGTAAGTCTAGGTTTTGCCACCATTGGCGTAGTTTCGGAGATGCCCTACGCAAACAGTCGGAAATTCCCTTGTTTGCCCACTTGGAAAAAAATCCGACGAAGTGCACATTGAAGCTCTGCTTAGCGATGTCTGACGACTGTGCCAGGTGATTGATTTGAAAACGTAGAGAATGCCATGTCCGACCACGATATTTTGAGCGACGCCGAGCGTGAAGCGCTCAGCGCTGTAATGCTCGAACCCGACTTGCCGCCGCAGCGCGTACTGATCGTCGATGACGACAAGGACGCCCGGGAGCTGTTGTCGGAGATTCTCGCGTTGGACGGCATTCGTTGCCTGACCGCAGCCAGTGGCGAGACTGCGCTGAAGATGCTTGAAGACAAACCTTCGATCGGCCTGGTCATCACCGATCTGCGTATGGGCCATGTCGGTGGGCTTGAGCTGATTCGGCAAGTGCGTGAGTCGGTGCGGGCGGCGATGCCGATCATCATTGTTTCGGGTGATGCTGATGTGAAAGACGCGATTGCGGCGATGCATTTGAGCGTGGTGGATTTTCTGCTCAAGCCGATTGATACGGGCAAGTTGCTCGGTCTGGTCAAACACGAGTTGGGTATCGATCCTTAAAAGCCCCTCACCCTAGCCCTCTCCCAGAGGGAGAGGGGACTGACCCGAGGTGAATATTCGAGGTACACCGACCTGAAATTCCTCAGTCGAACTCCGGTTTTGAAAAGCACAAAGATCGGCCCCCTTTCCCCTCTAGCCTGGGCAATTCCTGAGCCGAGCTCAGATTTTGAAAAGCACAGAGATCGGCTCCCTTTCCCCTCTAGCCTGGGCAATTCCTGAGCCGAGCTCAGATTTTGACAAGCACAGAGATCGGCTCCCTTTCCCCTCTAGCCTGGGCAATTCCTGAGCCGAGCTCAGATTTTGAAAAGCACAGAGATCGGCTCCCTTTCCCCTCTAGCCTGAGCAATTCCTGAGCCGAGCTCAGATTTTGAAAAGCATACAGATCTGCTCCCTTTCCCCCTCTACCCCTTGGGGGAGAGGGCTGGGGTGAGGGGGGGCGATCTCAAGCCCACCACAAATACCAGCCCAAACCGCACAAACAAAAAAGCCCTGATCTTTCGATCAGGGCTTTTTCATGTCCGGCATTCAGCGCAAGTTACAGGCCGTTGGCCTTCTTGAACTCGCGACGACGACGGTGCAATACCGGCTCGGTGTAACCATTCGGCTGTTTGGTACCTTCAACCACCAGTTCGACCGCCGCCTGGAAGGCGATGTTGCTGTCGAAGTTCGGTGCCAGCGGACGGTACAGCGGGTCGTTGGCGTTTTGACGATCCACCACCGGCGCCATGCGCTTGAGGCTTTCCATCACTTGCGCTTCGGTCACCACACCGTGGCGCAGCCAGTTGGCGATGTGTTGGCTGGAGATCCGCAGCGTGGCACGGTCTTCCATCAGGCCGACGTCATTGATGTCCGGTACTTTCGAACAGCCAACGCCCTGGTCGATCCAGCGCACCACGTAACCAAGAATGCCCTGGGCATTGTTGTCCAGTTCGTTCTTGATCTGCTCTGGCGTCCAGTTCGGGTTGACGGCCAGCGGGATGGTCAGGATGTCGTCGACCGACGCGCGAGCACGTTTGGCCAGTTCGGCCTGACGGGCGAACACGTCGACTTTGTGGTAGTGCAGCGCGTGCAGTGCAGCGGCAGTCGGCGATGGAACCCAAGCGGTGTTGGCGCCAGCCAATGGGTGCGCGATTTTCTGCTCAAGCATCGCGGCCATCAGATCCGGCATCGCCCACATGCCTTTACCGATTTGCGCACGACCTTGCAGGCCGGTGCTCAGACCGATATCGACGTTCCAGTTTTCGTACGCGCCGATCCACTTCTCAGCCTTCATGTCAGCCTTGCGCACCACCGGGCCGGCTTCCATCGAGGTGTGAATTTCGTCGCCGGTGCGGTCGAGGAAACCGGTGTTGATGAACACCACGCGCTCGCTGGCAGCCTTGATACAGGCCTTGAGGTTGACCGTGGTACGGCGCTCCTCGTCCATGATCCCGACTTTCAGAGTGTTGCGCGTAAGGCCCAACACGTCTTCGATGCGACCGAACAGCTCGTTGGTGAACGCCGCTTCTTCCGGGCCGTGCATCTTCGGTTTAACGATGTAGACGGAACCTGTGCGGGTGTTGCGGCGCGAGGTGTTGCCGTTGAGGTTGTGCATCGCCGCGAGGCAAGTGACCAGACCGTCGAGGATGCCTTCCGGCACTTCGTTGCCGTCTTTGTCGAGGATCGCGTCGATGGTCATCAGGTGGCCAACGTTACGCACGAACAGCAGCGAACGACCGTGCAAAGTCACTTCACCGCCATTCGGCGCGGTGTAGGTGCGATCCGGGTTCATGGTGCGGGTGAAGGTCTGGCCACCCTTGGACACGGATTCCGCCAGGTCGCCCTTCATCAGGCCGAGCCAGTTGCGGTAGATCACCACTTTGTCGTCGGCATCGACAGCGGCCACGGAGTCTTCGCAGTCCATGATGGTGGTCAGCGCCGCTTCCATCAGGATGTCTTTGACGCCGGCGGCATCGGTCTGGCCAACCGGGGTGGTGGCGTCGACCTGGATTTCGAAGTGCAGACCGTTGTGTTTCAGCAGGATCGCGATTGGCGCGTTGGCGTCGCCCTGGAAACCGATTAATTGTGCATCGTCGCGCAGGCCAGTGTTGCTGCCGCCCTTGAGGGTGACCAGCAGTTTGCCGTCAGCGATTTTGTAGCCGGTCGAGTCAACGTGAGAGCCAGCAGCCAATGGCGCAGCTTCGTCGAGGAAAGCACGGGCGAAGGCGATGACTTTGTCGCCACGCACCTTGTTGTAGCCTTTGCCTTTTTCCGCGCCACCGTCTTCGCTGATCGCGTCGGTGCCGTAGAGGGCGTCATACAGCGAACCCCAGCGGGCGTTCGAGGCATTGAGAGCGAAGCGGGCGTTCATCACCGGCACAACAAGTTGCGGGCCGGCGGTACGGGCGATTTCATCATCGACGTTTTGCGTCGTTGCCTGGAAATCAGCCGCTTCTGGCAGCAGATAACCGATTTCTTGCAGGAAGGCTTTATAGGCCACGGCGTCGTGCGCCTGACCGTTGCGTTCCTGGTGCCAGGCATCGATACGAGCCTGGAAGTCATCGCGTTTGGCGAGTAGGGCTTTGTTCTTCGGCGCCAGGTCATGAATGACCTTGTCGGCACCTTCCCAGAATTTGTCGGCGGTGAGGCCGGTACCGGGAATGGCTTCGTTGTTCACGAAGTCGAACAGGACTTTGGCGACCTGCAGGCCACCGACTTGAACGTGTTCAGTCATTGCTTGCCTCACTCTGCTCAGCTATTTCGCTTTTCAGCTCTTCAATTTTGACAATGAAGCCTCTGGCCATTTAAACCACAAACCTGCCGACCAGTACATGCCATTGCGGGCGGCTGGGCTGGGACCAATCAAAGGCTTGGGGCCTTGCTGACGGGGCTTTCAGGGTTGCGAACAGGCCTTGGGCAGACATCGATCCGGCGTTATGTAGTGCGCGCTGCGGCATACTACATGATGAGTTGCGCTTGTGAAAATCAGACTAATTACGTCGTTCTGCGACCTCATGTCGCATTGCGGTCACATCGCGGAACGGGATGTTCTCAAAAAACCATTGGATTGTTCCAGCTAAATATAAAAAGTTGTACACATAAATGCTATTTGGCTGCTATGGCAGCGGTTTATGTGGGAGCGAGCCTGCTCGCGAAAGGGTCGGTCGCCTCAACGCAAATTCGACCCTTGCCTATACTTCCCCTTCTATAACAAAAGTCATGACAAGAGGGCTGCGCCATGGACCATCTCGTACTCACTGTTTTCGCCCCGGACAAGCCCGGACAGGTCGAGCGCATCGCCCAATGCATCGCCGAGCACGGCGGTAACTGGCTGGAAAGCCGCATGTCGAGGATGGCCGGGCAGTTCGCCGGGATTCTTCGGGTGGGCGTGCCGGCAGAGGCTTACGACGAATTAGTCGATTCCCTACAAGCATTGTCGACGCATGGCATTCGCGTACTGATTGCCGAGAGTGGCATTGAGCAGTCCTGCACATGGAAGCCGATCGCGATGGAGCTGGTGGGCAATGACCGGCCCGGCATCGTCCGCGATATAACCCGGCTGTTGAGCGAGCAGGGCGTCAACCTTGAGCGACTGGTGACGGAAGTGCGTCCGGCACCGATGAGCAGCGAGCCGCTGTTTCACGCCGAAGCAATTCTTGCGGTGCCGCTGACCTTGTCGCTCGACGTCTTGCAGTCGCGCCTGGAAACCCTGGCCGACGATCTGATGGTCGAACTGGTGTTACGCACAGATGTTTAAGGGTCGATCAGGTTATCCAGTTTAAACGTGCACCTGCCTGTGGATAACCTGTAGAGACCGGGCGCAGCGTCAAGCCGGCCGGGGCTTGCGCGGAACTGATCAAAAAACCGCCAACATTCAGTGACTTGCGCACAAACGGCGGGGATCACGCTGTGGATAACCTTGGGAAGGAACGATGCAGGCCACGAGAACCGTGGCCTGCGAGGGTTTGTGCGTTTTTTGATCAGCTGCGCCGACGCAAACTGATCACCGCATCGACGCTGTAAACGGCCAGACCGGCCCAAATGAAGATAAACGCCACCAGTGTGCTGGACGATAGATGCTCACCGAACAGCAGCACCGCTTGCAACAGCACCAGGGTCGGCGCCAGGTATTGCAGGAAACCGATCGTGGTGTACGGCAAGTGGCGCGTGGCGGCGTTGAAGCACACCAGTGGGATCAACGTCACCGGCCCGGCCGCCACCAGCCACCAGGCTTGGGACGTGGTCCAGAACTCCGGTTGAGCGCTGGTCGCGGTCTGGTTGAACAGCAGCCAGGCAATCGCGATCGGCACCAGCATCCAGGTTTCCACCACCAGCCCCGGCAACGCCTTGACCGGCGCCTGTTTGCGGATCAGACCGTAGAAGCCGAACGTCAGCGCCAGCACCAGCGACACCCACGGCAGACTGCCGACCTGCCACATCTGTTGCGCGACACCGACCGCCGCCAGACCGACCGCAATCCACTGCATCCGCCGCAAGCGTTCGCCGAGAATCAACATCCCCAACAGCACGTTTACCAACGGGTTGATGTAATAACCGAGGCTCGCCTCAAGCATGCGCCCGTTATTCACCGACCACACGTAGGTCAGCCAGTTAGCCGCGATCAACGTGCCGCTCAGCGCCAGAATCGCCAAGCGTTTGGGGTTGTCGAGCAGTTCGCGCAACCAGCCCGGGTGTTTCCACACCATCAGCAGCAGCGCACCGAACAGCGCCGACCACAGCACCCGATGGATGATGATCTCGACCGCCGGCACTTCGGCGATGGCTTTGAAGTAGATCGGGAACAGGCCCCAGATGATGTAGGCACTCAGGCCCAGAATGTACCCGCGACGCGGGTTGGCGGCTTGCATGCAGAATCCTTGCTTAGGCAGCTAACAAAGGAGGGATTGTAAGGAGATTTGTCGGCGAGTGCCGTAGCGCAATGGTCGGGAAATTGTGAACACCGAAATTGTGGGAGCGAGCCTGCTCGCGAAGGCGTCGTTTCAGTCGACATCAGTGTCGAATGTCAGTCCGTATTCGCGAGCAGGCTCGCTCCCACAAGGATATTGGTGAATCAGAAGAGTTTCAGCGGTTCTTCGTTGAGCGCGGACAATTGCTCACGCAACGCCAACACCTGATCACCCCAATAGCGCTCGGTGCCGAACCACGGAAAGCTGTGCGGGAAAGCCGGGTCATCCCAACGGCGCGCCAGCCAAGCGCTGTAGTGCATCAGACGCAAGGCACGCAACGGTTCGATCAGCGCCAGTTCACGCGGGTCGAAGTCGTGAAACTCGTTGTAGCCATCCATCAATTCCGACAACTGCCCCAGGCATTCCTGACGATCCCCGGCGAGCATCATCCAGATGTCCTGCACCGCCGGGCCCATGCGGCAGTCGTCGAGGTCGACGATGTGGAACATCTCGTCACGGCACATCATGTTGCCGGGGTGGCAATCGCCGTGCATGCGGATGTTCTGGTGCGGTGTGTTGGCGTAAGCATCTTCCACGCGCTTGAGCAGGTCGCGGGCGACGGACTCGTAGGCCGGCAGCAGGCTTTTCGGAATGAAGTTGCCTTCGAGCAAGGTGTTCAGCGAGGCGTGGCCGAAGTTCTGCACAGCGAGAGCTTCGCGGTGTTCAAACGGCTTGGTCGCGCCGACCGCGTGAATCCGCCCGAGCAACTGGCCGAGGCGATACAGCTGATCAAGGTTGCCCGGCTCCGGCGCACGACCGCCACGACGCGGGAACAGGGTGAAGCGGAAACCGGCATGCTCGTGCAGGGTTTCGCCGTTGTGGATCAGCGGCGCTACCACCGGGATTTCGACGTCGGCCAGTTCGAAGGTGAATTGGTGCTCTTCGAGGATGGCTTCGTTGGTCCAGCGTTGCGGACGGTAGAACTTGGCAATCAGCGGTTCGGAGTCTTCGATGCCGACCTGATAAACGCGGTTTTCGTAGCTGTTCAGCGCCAGAATGCGCGCATCGCTGAGGAAGCCGATGCTTTCAACGGCATCGAGCACGAGGTCGGGGGTGAGGGTTTCAAACGGGTGGGCCATGCTGACTCCTGCGCGCAGCAGGCTGCCGCGTCCGGCCCAGCATGGTAGCGCAGATGGCAGCGGGGGAGGTGGTTGGTGTCTGGGCGGGCCTCTTCGTCGGAACGCCGCCCGGAGCAGGCTCGCTCCCACAGGATCTTCAGTGTGCACACTATCTCATGCACACAGACGATCCAATGTGGGAGCGAGCCTGCTCGCGAAAGCGCTTTATCAGGCGCCGACGATCCCGCCATCCTCCCGAGTAATCGCCATCACCGACGACCGCGGCTTGCCATTCGGCAAATGCTCAGGGAAGGTCGACCCGCCGTTCTCCCCCGGATGCTGAATCCCGACAAACAGGGTCTTCTGATCCGGCGAGAAGCTGATCCCCGTGACCTCACAACCAATCGGCCCGACCATGAAGCGGCGAATCTCACCGGTCTTGGGATCGGCGCAGAGCATCTGGTTATTGCCCATCCCGGCAAAGTCCCCGGCGTTGCTCGAATCACCGTCAGTCAGAATCCACAAGCGCCCGGCCTTGTCGAAGCCCAAACCGTCCGGGCTGTTGAACATGTTCTGCGGAGTAATGTTCTTCGAGCCGCCCTTCGGCGTCCCGGCATGCACGCCCGGGTTGCCGGCGACCACAAACAGATCCCAGGCAAACGTCTTCGCCGCGTGATCGTCGCGGTCGGTGCGCCAGCGCAGGATCTGCCCGTAAACGTTTTTCTCACGCGGGTTCGGTCCGCCCACTGGTTGCCCGTCTTCGCCGCGCTTGGCGTTGTTGGTCAGGGTGCAATAGACCTGGCCGTCTTTCGGACTGACGACGATCCATTCCGGGCGGTCCATGCGCGTCGCGCCGACGACACTGGCGGCGAGGCGCGCATGGATCAGCACTTCGGCCTGATCGGCGAAACCGCTGCTGGCGTCGATGCCGTTCTTGCCGTGGGTCAGCTCGATCCATTGGCCTTGGCCTTTCGGGTGATCGGGGTTGCTGTCGCCGGCATCGAACTTGGCCACGTACAGGGTGCCGTGGTCGAGGATGTCGCGGTTGGCCTTGGCGTTGCGGTGGTTGATGCGGTCGCGGCTGACGAATTTGTAGATGAACTCGCCACGCTCGTCGTCGCCCATGTACACCACGGCGCGACCGTCGTCGGTCTCGGCCAGTGCGGCGTTTTCATGCTTGAAGCGGCCCAGCGCGGTGCGTTTGACCGGAGTCGATTGCGGATCGAACGGATCGATCTCGACCACCCAGCCGTGTCGGTTGAGTTCGTTGGGGTTTTTCGCCATGTCGAAGCGCGGGTCGTACGGGTGCCAGTTGATCTCGCGGCTGGCGGCCGAGACGCCGTAGCGTTTTTGCGCCGGGTCAAACTGCTGCTGGGCATTGCTGCTGCCGAAACAGTCGGTGAAGTTTTCTTCGCAGGTCAGGTAAGTGCCCCACGGCGTTTTACCGTTGGCGCAGTTCTGGAACGTACCGAGGACTTTCTTGCCGTGTTTGTCTGCGGCGGTTTTCATCAGTTCGTGACCGGCCGCCGGGCCGCTGATACGCAGCGGCGAGTTGCCGTGAATGCGGCGGTTGTAGCGCGAGCCCTGAACGAACTGCCACTGACCGTTTTTGCGCTGCACTTCGATCACCGAAACGCCTTCGCAGGCCAGAGCCTTGCGCACGTCTTCGGCCGATTGCGGCATGCCGCCGTGCGGGTAGAGGTAGCGGTAGTTGGTGTATTCGTTGTTGATCGCCATCAGCGCGCGGTTGCGGTCGTCGGGGAAGGCGAACAGGCTCATGCCGTCGTTGTTGTCGCCGAACTGCACTTCCTGTGCGGCAGCGGTGCCATTACCGCTCGGGTCGAACGCCGGGCCGTTCTTTTGCAGGGGCTGACCCCAACTGATCAGCACCGAAGACTTGTAGCCCTTGGGCAGCGTGATGACATCGGTGGTCGCAGCGGGAATGCTCTCGAAACCGAGCAGGCGGCTGTTACCGGCGCTGACACCGGTGGCCAGTGCGCTGCGGCTCAACAGACTGCCGCCGAGGAACATTGCCGCCCCGCACAGCGCACCGGCGCCGATGAAGCCGCGACGGCTGAGGCCGACCATTTTTTCCAGGTCAGTGGATTGGTTTTCTTCTAATAGGCTCACATCAGGCTCCCTGCTTGGTTTTGGCAGCTACCTTAATGAGCGTCGATGACGCTTTCGTTGCAGCGCCTGATTACAGCGGCGTGCCGATCAGCACATTGGACGGGGAAAACTGCACCTGCACCGGTTGTTCCACCGTCAGCCCGCGAGTGCGCAAATCGAGCGGTTCAGCCAGGGCGCAGAGGGTATGGCCGTTGGGCAGGGTAATCCGTACTTCGCTCGGGCCGTCCTCGGCGTCGAGAATCGCTTCGATAGTGCCCTTCAGAAGATTGTGACCAGACGTTGCAGATTGCGCGCTGCCGAGCAATTCCAGCCAGCCAGCCTTGATCAGCGCCACCACTTCGGTCCCGCTTTGCAGCTCCAGATGCACGGTGCTGTCGTGGGTAATCTGCGCGTCAAGGTGCAGCCCTTCGGCCAGTTCGAGGCGGATCAGGTCATTGCGGCCCTGCGCTTCGATCGCCACGACTTTGCCGTGCAACTGGTTGCGCGCACTGGTTCTGAGCATCAGGCGCCCGAGCAGATCGAGGTCGCTGGCATCTTCCGCCGCTTCCAGCACCTGCGCTTGCAAGGCCTGGAGTTTTTGGTAGAGGCGCAAAACGCGTTCGCCTTCGCTGGAGAGTTTCGCGCCGCCACCGCCCTTGCCACCGACGGCACGCTCGACCAATGGTTTTTGTGCCAGGTTGTTCAACTCATCAATGGCATCCCACGCGGCTTTGTAGCTCAGGCCTGCGCTCTTTGCGGCGCGGGTGATCGAGCCCTGCTCGGCGATGTGTTGCAGCAAGGCGATGCGCTGCGGACGGCGGACGATGTGCTGGGACAGCAGGGAGGGCATGGACATGAATGGATGCTTTTTTGTGGCGGTGGACGTGGAAATTGGGCGCTAGCGACGCGAGAGTCAAGCCTGACGCAAGTCTCCCTGTGGGAGCGAGCCTGCTCGCGAAAGCGGAGTTTCAGCCAGCATAAATGTGGAATGTGCTGACCCCTTCGCGAGCAGGCTCGCTCCCACAGGGGATTGCGCAATATTCAGGCTCCGGGTTTTGGCGTGCGGGCGAGACAATAGACATCGACCCGCGCGGCGCCAGCGTTCATCAGCAACCGGGCCAGTGCCTGTGCGGTCGCGCCAGTGGTCAGCACATCATCAACCAGCGCGAAATGTCGGTCTTTTATCTGCGCATCCGGCATGAGGTTGAAAGCATTACGCAGATTGCGTTTACGCGCCTTGGCATCAAGATCCTGCTGGGCGTCGGTCTCCTTGACTCGCCGCAGAACCTGTTCTTCGCACGGCAGATCCAGCGACTGACTCAACCACCGCGCCAACATAGCCGCCTGGTTGAACCCCCGCTGGCGCAGACGCTTACCAGCCAGCGGCACCGGCAACAACACATCGGGCCTTGGCAAACCCTCATCGAAGCGATGTTGCAGGTATTGCCCGAGAACGTCGGCGAGCAGGTGGCCAAACGGCCATTTCGCATTGTGTTTAAACCGCGTAATCAAACTGTCGACCGGGAAGCCATACAGCCACGGCACCACCACCTGTTCGAACGCCGGCGGCTCTAGCAGGCACTCACCACAGGTCAGGCCCGCTGCGACCAACGGCAAAGCGCAGGTGACGCAGTGCTCGCCGAGCCACGGCAGTTCGGTTTCACAGGCCACGCAAATTGGCATTTCTGCGTCTGCCGGCTCATCGCAAAGCAAGCAGGGTTGTACGTTATTTAAACAGATGTAAACCAGTCCTTCGTATCGTGGTTGACAGCGCATGACTCTTCCTTAAATATGCCGAACATCCGTGTAGCGCCTGTGGGTATTCCGTTCCCGCAGCCGCCAGCCAAGCATAACCAAGGAACTACCCATGAGCGCGAGCACCACCGCCACCCTGCGTCACGACTGGTCTTTGGCCGAAGTCAGAGCACTCTTCGTACAGCCCTTCAACGACTTGCTGTTCCAGGCGCAGACGGTGCACCGTGCACATTTCAACGCCAACCGCGTTCAGGTCTCGACCCTGCTGTCGATCAAGACCGGCGCCTGTCCGGAAGACTGCAAGTACTGCCCGCAGTCCGGTCACTACAACACCGGCCTTGAAAAAGAAAAGCTGATGGAAGTGCAGAAGGTCCTCGAAGAGGCTGCCCGCGCCAAGGCCATCGGTTCGACACGTTTCTGCATGGGCGCAGCCTGGAAGCATCCGTCGGCGAAAGACATGCCGTACGTGCTGAAAATGGTTGAAGGCGTGAAGGCCATGGGCCTGGAAACCTGCATGACCCTCGGTCGTCTCGATCAGGATCAGACCGAAGCGCTGGCCAAGGCCGGGCTCGATTACTACAACCACAACCTCGACACGTCGCCGGAGTTCTACGGCAGCATCATCACCACCCGTACTTACAGCGAGCGTCTGCAGACCCTGGCTTACGTGCGTGAGTCGGGGATGAAGATCTGCTCCGGCGGCATCCTCGGCATGGGCGAGTCGCTGGATGACCGCGCCAACCTGCTGATCCAGTTGGCCAACCTGCCGGAGCATCCGGAGTCGGTGCCGATCAACATGCTGGTGAAAGTTGCCGGCACGCCACTGGAAAATGCCGAAGACATCGACCCGTTCGACTTCATCCGCATGCTCGCCGTGGCGCGCATCCTCATGCCGCAATCCCATGTGCGCCTGTCCGCCGGCCGCGAAGCGATGAACGAGCAGATGCAGGCCCTCGCCTTCTTCGCCGGTGCCAACTCGATTTTCTACGGCGACAAACTGCTGACCACCGCCAACCCGCAGGCGGACAAAGACATGCAACTGTTTGCGCGTCTGGGCATCCAGCCGGAAGCCCGTGAAGAGCATTCCGATGAGGTTCACCAAGCTGCAATTGAGCAGGCATTGGTCGAGCAGAAGAGCAGCGAGCAGTTCTATAACGCCGCGGTTTAAAGCTGCGCGGATTCCTCTGAAGGAATGCAAAACCCCTGTGGGAGCGAGCCTGCTCGCGAAAGCGGTGCCTCAGTCGACATTGATGTTGGATGTGAAGGCCTATTCGCGAGCAGGCTCGCTCCCACAAGGGATCTGTGTCACTTGAAAGTCGAGGCCTGCATGTCTTTCGATCTCGCCGCACGCCTTGCTGCCCGTCGTGCCGAAAACCTCTATCGCCAGCGACCGCTGCTCGAGTCCCCGCAGGGGCCGGAAGTGGTGGTCGACGGCAAACCGCTGCTCGCGTTCTGCAACAACGATTACCTCGGTCTGGCCAATCACCCGCAAGTGATCGAAGCCTGGCGCGCCGGCGCTGAACGTTGGGGTGTCGGGGGTGGCGCCTCGCATCTGGTGATCGGCCACAGCGGCCCGCATCACGCCCTTGAAGAAGCTTTGGCTGACCTCACCGGTCGCCCGCGTGCGCTGCTGTTCACCACCGGTTACATGGCCAATCTCGGTGCGGTCACGGCGCTGGTCGGGCAGGGCGATACGGTGCTGGAAGATCGCCTCAATCACGCTTCGTTATTGGATGCGGGTCTGTTGTCTGGCGCGCGTTTCAATCGCTATCTGCACAACGACGCGGTGAGCCTGGCCAAACGCCTGGAGAAAGCCACCGGCAATACGTTGGTAGTCACCGACGGTGTGTTCAGCATGGATGGCGATCTCGCGGATCTGCCGGCACTCGCCCGTGAAGCCAAGGCCAAAGGCGCGTGGTTGATGGTCGATGACGCTCACGGTTTCGGGCCGCTGGGTGCGGATGGCGGCGGCATCGTCGAGCATTTTGGTTTGAGTCAGGATGACGTGCCGGTGCTGGTCGGCACCCTCGGCAAAGCCTTCGGCACAGCAGGGGCATTTGTCGCTGGCAGCGAAGAGTTGATCGAAAGCATGATCCAGTTCGCCCGCCCGTACATCTACACCACCAGCCAGCCACCGGCGCTGGCCTGCGCGACCCTGAAAAGTCTGGAGCTGCTGCGCACTGAACACTGGCGTCGTGAACATCTGCAGACGTTGATTCGCCAATTCCGCCAGGGCGCCGAGCAGATTGGTCTGGAGCTGATGGACAGCTTTACGCCGATCCAGCCGATCATGATTGGCGATGCCGGGCGCGCGGTGCGCCTGTCGCAGATGTTGCGCGAGCGCGGTTTGATGGTCACCGCGATTCGTCCGCCAACCGTGCCCGCTGGCAGCGCTCGCTTGCGCGTGACCCTGACCGCCGCCCACAGCGAGGCGCAGGTGCAGCTATTGTTAGAGGGACTGGCCGATTGCTTTGCCCAACTGTCGTCGGAGCCAAGCCATGCGTAATCGCCTGATTCTGCTGCCCGGCTGGGGCCTCGGCGTGTCGCCGATGGAGCCTCTGGCTGCGGCGTTGCAAGGCCTTGATGAACATCTGAAAGTCGACATCGAGCCGCTGCCGGAACTGGATTCCAGCGACCTGCAGGACTGGCTCGACGAACTTGATGAAAGCATTCCTCAGGACGTCTGGCTGGGTGGCTGGTCGTTGGGCGGCATGCTCGCGTCCGAGCTGGCGGCACGGCGTGGCGAGCGTTGCTGCGGTTTGCTGACGCTGGCGAGCAATCCTTCTTTCGTTGCCCATGAGCAGTGGCCGAACGCGATGCCCGGCGAGACTTTCGACGCGTTTCTCGCCGGTTGCCAGGCTGATCCGCGCACAACTCTCAAACGCTTCTCGCTGCTCTGTGCTCAAGGCGCGCAAGACCCGCGCGGCTTGTCGAGGTTGCTGCTGGGCGGCGCGCCAAATACTGCGCCGTCGGCGTTGATGGCGGGATTGGAATTGCTTGCGCAAATGGACACCCGCGAAGCGCTGCAGGCTTTTCGTGGCCCGCAGTTTCATTTGTTCGCCGGACAGGACGGCTTGGTCCCGGCGGAAGCGGCGGGGGCATTGTTCGCCCTGTTGCCGGATATCGAAATAGGTCTGATCGAACAGGCCTGTCATGCGTTCCTCCTGGAAGACCCCCACGGACTGGCGGGCGCTATCCAGGCTTTTTTACATGAGTGCGGTGATGACTGATTTGTCTCTTGTGCTGCCTGGCGGCTTGCCTGACAAGCGTCAGGTCGCAGCCTCTTTCTCTCGTGCGGCGGCCAGTTACGACAGCGTCGCCGAGTTGCAACGTGATGTCGGTACACAGTTGATTGAGCGTTTGTCGCAGGAATTTGTGCCTGCGCGTTGGCTGGATCTGGGTTGTGGCACGGGTTATTTCACCCGCGCGCTGGCTTCGCGGTTTGCCGAGGGCCACGGTCTGGCGCTGGATATCGCCGAGGGCATGCTCGATCACGCGCGGCCATTGGGTGGCGCTGAGTATTTTATTGCTGGTGATGCCGAGCGCCTGCCGCTGCAGGATTCGACCTGCGACCTGATCTTCTCCAGCCTCGCCGTGCAGTGGTGCGCGGACTTCGATGCAGTGCTCAGCGAAGCTTTTCGCGTGCTGAAACCGGGTGGGATCTTCGCGTTTGCTAGTCTTTGTGCAGGGACGCTGTTTGAGTTGCGCGACAGCTGGCGGCAGGTCGACGGGATGGTGCACGTCAATCGCTTCCGCGAGTTTGCCCGCTATGAACAATTGTGTGCGGCCAGTGGCTTGCGCACGTTGAGTCTGGAGAATCAACCGCACGTGCTGCATTACCCGGATGTGCGCAGTTTGACCCATGAGTTGAAAGCCTTGGGCGCGCACAATTTGAACCCGGGGCGGCCGGGCGGTTTGACCGGGCGGGCGCGGATTCTCGGTTTGGTCGACGCTTACGAGCAGTTCCGTCAGGCGTCGGGGTTGCCGGCGACTTATCAGGTGGTCTACGCCGTGTTGGAGAAACCCGTATGAGCACAGCCTATTTCATCACCGGAACGGATACCGATGTCGGCAAGACCACGGTCGCCGCCGGGTTGCTGCATGCAGCGCGTTCGGCAGGGCTAAGTACGGCGGCGGGCAAACCGGTGGCGTCAGGGTGCGAGGTGACGCCCAAGGGTTTACGCAACTCCGATGCATTGGCGCTATTGGCCGAATGTTCGCTGCCGCTGACTTATCAACAGGTCAATCCGGTGGCGTTCGAGCCGGCGATTGCTCCGCACTTGGCAGCGCGCGAGGCCGGAGTAGCGTTGACCGTGCAATCGCTGCTGGGGCCGATGCGTGAGATTCTGGCGATGCATGCCGATTTCACTCTGATCGAAGGCGCGGGTGGCTGGCGGGTGCCGTTGGCCGATCAGGACAATTTGTCGGATCTGGCGATTGCGCTGAAGTTGCCGGTGATTCTGGTGGTGGGCGTGCGGCTGGGGTGCATCAGTCATGCCTTGCTGACGGCGGAGGCGATTGCCCGTGATGGGCTGCAACTGGCCGGGTGGGTGGCGAATATCATCGATCCGAAGACTTCACGGCTGGAAGAAAACCTCGCGACGTTGGCCGAGCGGATTCCGGCGCCGTGCCTGGGGCGCGTGCCGAAACTCAAGGCCCTGAGCGCAGAAGCGGTGGCGGATCATTTGCAACTGGATCTGCTCGACTAAGCTTTTCTCTATGGGCAGGCACTGTGCCATTAGTGTTTTTGACGGGTGTTTTTCTGGCGCCTCTGCTTCAATGGCAGCCATTGATCCTTCCCAGGGATGAGAACTGTTATGGAAATCTCCGGTAACACAGCTTTTTATGCAGGTCTGAGCTCGATTCAGAGCGGGCAGAACCGCGTCGATCAGGCTGCCAGCCAGATTGCCAACAATACAATCGAGCGCTCGGTGACCAGCCAGTCGTCTGAAGTGCAGATTGATCGTCTGCGCGGTGTCGATCGCGCCCAGCAATCGGATCTGGCCAGCAATATGGTCGAGATGTCTCAGGGCAAGCTCCAGGCGGAGCTGGGTGTGAAAGTCGCCAAAGCCTCCGACGAAGTGCTCGGTACGATCATCGACACCTTCGCCTGATTTTTCGCAATTTGCATCCTGAACGCCGCGCCTTGTCGCGGCGTTTTTTGTTGTAAGTCCTTCTCCCTCAACTAATCTTTTTTCAGCGCCCGTGGCTCATTCGAACGCATGGCGGTTTGCTGTGCCCGGCGTTTGAAAGGTGCGATGACGAACGGCAAAAGATCGACGCTTGACAAGATTTCGGCGTAAACGTATGTTTCAAACAACTGTTTGACCGTCACAACAAATCAACACGGTCGTTCATTCCCGGTTACATCAGCAGAGGTTTATCGCTATGCCTGACTACAAGGCCCCCTTGCGTGATATTCGCTTCGTTCGTGACGAACTGCTCGGCTACGAAGCGCACTATCAGAGCCTTCCGGCTTGCGCAGACGCAACTCCGGACATGGTTGACGCCATTCTCGAAGAAGGCGCCAAGTTTTGTGAGCAGGTACTGGCACCGCTGAACCGCGTGGGCGACCTCGAAGGTTGCACCTGGAGCGAGTCCGGCGTGAAAACCCCGACGGGCTTCAAAGAGGCTTACAAGCAATTCGTTGAAGGCGGCTGGCCAAGCCTGGCCCACGACGTTGAGCACGGCGGCCAAGGCCTGCCGGAGTCGCTGGGTCTGGCAGTGAGCGAAATGGTTGGCGAAGCCAACTGGTCGTGGGGCATGTACCCAGGCCTGTCGCACGGCGCGATGAACACCATCTCCGAGCACGGCACGCCAGAGCAGCAAGAAGCCTATCTGACCAAACTGGTTTCCGGCGAATGGACTGGCACCATGTGCCTGACCGAACCGCACTGCGGCACCGACCTGGGCATGCTGCGCACCAAGGCCGAACCTCAGGCTGATGGTTCCTACAAAGTTTCCGGCACCAAGATCTTCATCTCGGCCGGTGAACACGACATGGCCGATAACATCGTCCACATCGTGCTGGCCCGCCTGCCGGATGCACCGGCTGGCACCAAAGGCATCTCGCTGTTCATCGTTCCGAAATTCATGCCGAATGCTGATGGCACCGTCGGTGCACGCAACGCGGTGAGCTGCGGTTCGCTGGAACACAAGATGGGCATTCACGGCAACGCCACCTGCGTGATGAACTTCGACGGCGCTACCGGTTTCCTGATCGGCCCGGCGAACAAAGGCCTGAACTGCATGTTCACCTTTATGAACACCGCACGTCTGGGTACCGCACTGCAGGGTCTGGCCCACGCCGAGATCGGTTTCCAGGGCGGCCTGAAATACGCTCGCGATCGTCTGCAAATGCGCTCGCTGACTGGCCCGAAAGCGCCGGAAAAAGCCGCTGACCCGATCATCGTGCACCCGGATGTACGCCGCATGCTGTTGACCATGAAGGCGTTCGCCGAAGGCAACCGTGCGATGGTGTACTTCACCGCCAAACAGGTCGACATCGTCAAGTACGGCGTCGATGAAGAAGAGAAAAAGAAAGCCGACGCACTGCTGGCCTTCATGACTCCGATCGCTAAAGCGTTCATGACCGAAGTCGGTTTCGAATCCGCTAACCACGGCGTTCAGATCTACGGCGGCCACGGCTTCATCGCCGAGTGGGGCATGGAGCAGAACGTTCGCGACAGCCGCATTTCGATGCTGTACGAAGGCACCACCGGTATCCAGGCACTCGACCTGCTGGGCCGTAAAGTGCTGATGACGCAAGGCGAAGCTCTGAAGGGCTTCACCAAGATCGTCCACAAGTTCTGCCAGAACAACGAAGGCAACGAAGCCGTTGCAGAATTCGTCGCACCGCTGGCGGCAATCAACAAGGAATGGGGCGAGCTGACCATGAAGGTTGGTATGGCCGCCATGAAAGATCGCGAAGAAGTCGGCGCGGCTTCCGTGGACTACCTGATGTACTCCGGTTATGCCTGCCTGGCTTATTTCTGGGCCGACATGGCGCGTCTGGCTGCTGAAAAGCTGGCAGAAGGCAGCGGCGACGCTGCGTTCTACACCGCCAAGCTGCAAACCGCGCGTTTCTACTTCCAGCGCATCCTGCCGCGTACCCGTACCCACGTGGCCACTATGCTGTCGGGCGCCAACAACCTGATGGACATGAAAGAAGAAGACTTCGCACTGGGTTACTAAGCCTTAACGCAGTCTCCTGAAAACCGCTGCTCCCGTTAGGGGGTAGCGGTTTTTTTGTTGGTGAACAGTTCAGATAGTCAGGCTACCGGCCGTTAAAGAGACAGTGTGTGATCTGGATCACATTGTGTGGGCTTGGCTGCACTTTGCAGGCACAATGCCATCTCTTTGATATGACGGGTCGGAGCTTTACCCTTGCCGCGTTCTTCCGCTGTACGTTTCAGCCATTTCCTACCTTCACTGCTGTTGTTACTTGCGGGGTTGGCGGCTGCGTACGTCAAAGACCTCAGCGTGTTCTTCACTTCGCTGTTCAACGTGTTGCCGACGTTGGTGCTGTTGCTGGGCGGCGCGTATTGCGCAGTTTACCGACGCCAGCGTGAACTGTTTCTGATGCTCACGGTGTACATCGCCTACTTTTTGCTCGACACCCAGACCGACTATTACCGCGACAACGGCAAGGTCCGCGAAGACGCTGCCGTGGTCTTTCATCTTGTGTGTTTGCTGCTGCCGTTGTTGTTCGGCTTGTTCGCTGCGTGGCAGGAACGTACGCATCTGTTTCAGGACATGGTTGCGCGCTTCGCCGTGCTGCTGGCCTTCGGCAGCGTGGCGCTGGGGCTTGAGCAAAGTTATCCCCAGGCGCTGCTGATGTGGCTGTCGGAAATCCGCTGGCCAGCGCTGCACGGCGCATGGATGAGCCTGATCCAGCTGTCCTACCCGGTGTTTATCTCGGCATTCCTGCTGCTGGCCTGGCAATACTGGCGCAATCCGCGCCCGCTTCATGCGGCGCAACTGGTGGGTTTGCTCGGTGTGTTCTGGATGCTGCCGAAAACTTTCATCCTGCCGTTTACCCTGAACATCATGTGCAGTCAGGTGATGTTGATGATCGCCGCTGCCGTTGCGCACGAGGCTTATCAAATGGCCTTCCGCGACGAACTGACCGGTCTGCCGGGACGTCGCGCGCTCAACGAACGCATGCAGCGTTTGGGCCGCAATTATGTGCTGGCGATGAGCGACGTCGATCACTTCAAGAAATTCAACGACACCCATGGCCACGATGTCGGTGACCAGGTGTTGCGCCTGGTCGCCAGCAAACTGTCGAAGATCAGCGGTGGCGGAAGGGCGTATCGCTACGGTGGTGAGGAATTTGCTCTGGTGTTCGCCGGCAAAACCCTTGAAGAGTGCATGCCGCACCTTGAGGTGATCCGCGAGTCGATTGCGTCCTACAGCATTCAACTGCGCAATCAGGAAAACCGTCCGCAGGATGATCAGCAAGGTCGCCAGCGCCGCGCCGGTTCGGGAGCGTCCAGTGTGTCGGTGACAGTGAGCATCGGTGTCGCCGAGCGAGTGGAGCAGCGCAACCCGGAACAAGTGCTGAAGTCCGCCGACGAGGCGCTCTACGCCGCTAAAGGCGCGGGGCGTAACTGCGTGATGGCGTACGGACAAAACCGCCGTGGCGCGGTGCGCATGGACACCGCTGCGGGTTGAGTGATGACGGCGCATTCAGCGCCTGCACAATGATTGTGGGGCGTGGTGGCCGGCAGTAGGTTGAGGCAATCTGCTGACGGAGAAGCCACCATGCCTGAGTACAAAGCTCCCCTGCGCGACATGCGCTTTCTGATCGACCACGTCTTCGACTTCCACGCCAATTACGCCGCTCTCGGCGCCCACGACGCCAGCCCGGACATGATCAACGCGATCCTCGAAGAGGGCGCGAAGTTCTGCGAGAACATTCTGGCACCGCTCAATCGCAGCGGTGACGAAGAGGGCTGCCATTTCGACAACGGCGTGGTGACAACCCCTACAGGCTTCAAGCAAGCCTTCGCACAATACGTCGAGGGCGGCTGGCACGGCCTGGCGGCGGACCCGACCTACGGCGGCCAGGGCCTGCCAAGTTCGCTGGGGCTGGTGATCAGCGAAATGGTCGGCTCCAGCAACACGTCCTGGGGCATGTACCCGGGGCTGACACACGGCGCGATGTCGGCGATCCACGCCCACGGCAGCGCCGAGCAGAAAGACACCTACCTGAGCAAACTCACCGCCGGGCAATGGACCGGCACCATGTGCCTGACCGAAGCCCACTGCGGCACCGACCTGGGCATCATCAAGACCCGCGCCGTGCCTCAGGCCGATGGCAGTTACGCGGTCACCGGCAGCAAGATTTTCATCTCTGCCGGCGAGCACGACATGAGCGACAACATCATCCATCTGGTGTTGGCCAAACTGCCGGACGCGCCGGCCGGAACCAAAGGGATTTCGCTGTTTATCGTGCCGAAGTTCTTGCCGGATGCATTAGGCGAAGCGGGTGAGCGCAACGGTGTTTCCTGCGGTTCGATCGAACACAAAATGGGCATCAAGGCCTCGGCCACTTGCGTGCTGAACTTTGACGGAGCCAAGGGTTACCTGATCGGCGAGGCGAACAAGGGCCTGAACTGCATGTTCACCATGATGAACCATGCACGCCTCGGCACCGGGATGCAGGGTTTGTGTCTGGGTGAAGCGAGTTTCCAGGGTGCGATCAAATACGCCAACGACCGTTTGCAGATGCGCTCGCTGACCGGCGCCAAAGCCCCGGACAAAGCCGCCGATCCGATCATCGTTCACCCGGATGTGCGGCGCATGTTGCTGACCATGAAGGCCTTCAACGAGGGCAATCGTGCGCTGACCTATTTCACCGCGCAGTTGCTTGATGTCGCGCATCTGAGCAGCGATGCCGAGGCGCGTCAGGAGGCTGAGGACTTGCTGGCGTTCCTCACGCCGATCTGCAAGGCGTTCATGACCGACACCGGGCTGGAAGTGACCAACCACGGCATGCAGGTGTTTGGTGGCCACGGTTTTATTCGCGAGTGGGGCATGGAGCAGTTGGTTCGCGACTGTCGGATCGCGCCGATCTACGAAGGCACCAACGGCATTCAGGCGCTGGATCTGCTGGGGCGCAAGGTGCTAGGCAGTCAGGGCAAGTTGCTGCGCGGTTTCACCAAAATCGTCCACAAATTCTGTGCAGCCAACGCCGGGCATCCACAACTGGGCAGTTTCGTTGCGCAACTCAATGAGTTGAACCAGCAGTGGGGCGACCTGACCATGAAGGTTGGGATGGCGGCGATGAAGAACCCGGATGAAGTGGGCGCGGCGTCGGTGGATTACCTGATGTACAGCGGTTACATCATTCTCGGTTATCTGTGGTTGCGTATGGCATTGGTGGCGCAGGCGCAACTGGACGCGGGCGAGGGGGAGGCGGATTACCTGCGGGGCAAGTTGGCGACCTGCGAGTTTTACTTCAAGCGTTTGTTGCCGCGTACGGCAGCGCATCGGGCGGCGATTGAGGCGGGGAGTGATTGTTTGATGAAGTTGCCTGCTGAACTGTTTGCGCTTTAAGCAAGATCAAAAGATCGCAGCCTGCGGCAGCTCCTACATAGGATCGTGTTTTACCTGTAGGCGCTGGCGAAGGCTGTGATCTTTTTTTTATGACTAAAAATAACAAAACAGTCACCGGTTGACCCTATGTGTCGCAAAAGTTGTTGAGGTACACTCCGGCTCAACGAAAGCACCATTCCACGAATCACCTGTTTAGATCTTGCGAGGTTTGCCATGGCTGACTACAAAGCGCCGCTGCGCGATATGCGCTTCGTCCTCAATGAAGTGTTCGAAGTCGCCAAACTCTGGGCCGAACTGCCAGCGCTGGCCGAGACCGTCGACGCCGAAACCGTTGAAGCCATTCTCGAAGAGGCCGGCAAGGTCACCAGCAAAAGCATCGCGCCACTGAGCCGTGCGGCTGACGAAGAAGGTTGCCATTGGGCCGACGGTGCCGTCACCACTCCGGCAGGTTTCCCACAGGCTTATCAGACTTATGCCGAAGGCGGCTGGGTTGGCGTCGGTGGCGATCCGCAATACGGCGGCATGGGCATGCCCAAAGCCGTGTCGGCGCAGGTTGAAGAAATGGTCAACTCCGCCAGCCTGTCCTTCGGTTTGTACCCGATGCTGACCGCCGGCGCCTGCCTGTCGATCAACGCCCACGCCAGCGAAGAGCTGAAAGCCGCGTACCTGCCGAACATGTACGCCGGCGTCTGGGCCGGTTCCATGTGCCTGACCGAGCCGCACGCTGGCACCGACCTGGGGATTATTCGCACCAAGGCCGAGCCTCAGGCCGACGGTTCCTACAAGGTCAGCGGCACCAAGATCTTCATCACCGGTGGCGAACACGACCTCACCGAAAACATTATTCACCTGGTGCTGGCCAAACTGCCTGATGCCCCGGCGGGCCCGAAAGGCATTTCGCTGTTCCTCGTGCCGAAGTTCATGGTCAATGCCGACGGCAGCCTGGGCGCGCGCAACCCGGCGAACTGCGGTTCGATCGAACACAAAATGGGTATCCAGGCCTCCGCGACCTGCGTGATGAACTTCGACGAAGCCGTGGGTTATCTGGTTGGCGAGCCGAACAAAGGCCTCGCCGCGATGTTCACCATGATGAACTACGAACGTCTGGGCGTCGGCATCCAGGGCCTGGCCACCGGCGAGCGCTCTTACCAGAACGCCGTTGAATATGCGCGTGACCGTCTGCAAAGCCGTTCGCCAACCGGCGCGCAGAACAAAGACAAAGTCGCAGACCCGATCATCGTCCACCCGGACGTGCGGCGCATGCTGCTGACCATGAAAGCCTCGAACGAAGGCGGCCGTGCGTTCTCCACCTACGTGGCGATGCAACTCGACACCGCCAAGTTCAGCGAAGACGCCACCACCCGCAAACGTGCGGAAGATCTGGTTGCACTGCTGACGCCGGTGGCCAAGGCGTTCCTCACCGATCTGGGTTTGGAAACCACCGTGCACGGCCAGCAGATTTTCGGCGGCCACGGCTATATCCGCGAGTGGGGTCAGGAGCAACTGGTGCGCGACGTGCGCATCACCCAGATCTACGAAGGCACCAACGGCATTCAGGCACTGGACCTGGTCGGTCGCAAGATCGTCGGCAGCGGTGGCGCGTTCTACAAGCTGTTCGCCGACGAGATCCGCCATTTCACCGCTACCGCCAGTGCCGATCTGGGCGAATTCACCAAACCGCTGAACGATGCCGTCAACACCCTCGACGAGCTGACCTCGTGGCTGCTGGATCGGGCGAAGAACAACCCGAACGAAATCGGCGCGGCCTCAGTCGAATATCTGCAAGCGTTTGGATACGTTTCCTACGCCTACATGTGGGCGTTGATGGCCAAAGCCTCGTTGGGTAAAGAAGCGCAGGACGATTTCTATGCCAGCAAGCTTGGCACCGCGCGCTTCTACTTCGCCCGTTTGCTGCCGCGTATTCACTCGTTGAGTGCGTCGGTGAAGGCCGGTAGCGAGTCGCTGTTCCTGCTGGATGCAGCGCAATTCTGATGCGATGACGTCATGTAAGCATTCTCTTACATGACGTGCTGCTGTTCTCCCATATGCGTAGATTGGATCCACGGCTAATCTACATTTCATGGACGTCGCGCAGGAAGCGCAAAGCAACAACACGGACACGTAGGATTCTGCCAGGGTGGCGGAGTGAAATGGATGTCAGGGAAACAGTCTGCAAAGCCCCGCTTCGGCGGGGTTTTCTTTTGCCTGCAGAAAAGTGCTCAGGCCAAGGGATCCAGCGCCGGTTTCAATTCTTCACGCGTCATCACTTCTTCGAGCAAGGTCCGCAGTAACGCCAAAGAGGCCTGCTGGCGTTGCACATCGCGACACACCAGACCTACCTTCAGCGGCACCCGTGGTTCGCTTAGCGGTTTCCACAGCAGATCCTGATCGTCGTACTCCTTTTGCGAACGCCCCGGCAGCACCGTCGCCAGTTTGGTGTGTGGCAGGCTGTCGAGAATCCCCACCATATTGTTCAGCTCAGCTTGCACCTGCGGGCGACGTCCCAGCGCGGTCAGTTGCGCCTGCCAGATCTGGCGGATCTGAAATTCTTCGCCCAACAGCAGCATCGGCAACTCGGCAGCCTGGCGCATTGAGACTTTCTTGAATTCACGCAAGGGGTGATCGGCCGGGATGACCAGCGTCAGCTCATCTTCGTAAAGCATGACGCCATGCAGCCCAGGTTGGCGCGGCGGCAGATAACTAATGCCGATGTCCAATGAACCGTTGAGCAGTCGCCGCTCGATTTCAAGTCCGGTCAACTCATAAATCTGCACCACCAGATGCGGCTGCGCTTTACGCACCCGCTCAAGCATTTGTGGCACCAGACTGGTGTGAACCGTTTGCAGCACGCCGATCGCCAGTGTGCGCAAGGCCTGGCCTTTGAAATTTCCCAACGCCTCGCGCGCCCGTTGCAATCCATCAAGCAATGGCAAGGCATGGTTGTACAGCGTGTGCGCGGCGAGGGTCGGCAGCAGGCGCTTGCTGCTGCGTTCGAACAGGGTGACGTCGAGGTTCTGTTCGAGCTGACGGATCTGCTGCGACAGTGCCGGTTGCGAGATCGAAAGGCGCTCCGCCGCCCGGCCAACATGGCCTTCTTCGTAGACCGCGACGAAATAACGCAGTTGTTTGAAATCCATAAGTAATGCTTATCGAAAATGCTGGTAAATCGAAATGGCCCGCAAGCCTCGGTGAGCCTAGTCTAACCGCATTCACAAGGCTTACAGGGCCAGAAAGCGCGATGAATAGCGTTCGCTTCGACAGTGTTTGCATAGGCAGTTCAAAACACCTGAAACGGGGTGTTTTTCAATGAATCTGTTCAGTTTGCGGCGTCAGACGCCGAGTCTTGATGACCTCGCCTTCGAGGCCAATCCTGCAGAAAGCAGCGAAAATCTTAGCGTTGAAAGGCTGATGCCCAGCATCGAACGACCGCAGCAGGTGTTCGTCCGGGGGCAGGGATCGTGGTTGTGGGACAGTAACGACCGCGCGTACCTCGATTTCTCCCAGGCCGGTGGCGCCAACAGCCTTGGCCACAGCCCTTCGGCATTGGTCAAAGCCATCAGCAGTCAGGCGCACGCGCTGATCAATCCCGGTTTCAATCTGCATAATCGCGGCATGCTCAGCCTTGCCGAGCGTCTGTGCGCCGCTACCTCCAGCGATCAGGCTTATTTGCTCAACAGCGGCAGCGAAGCCTGTGAAGCAGCGATCAAACTGGCGCGCAAATGGGGCCAACTGCATCGCGGCGGCGCGTCGCGGATTATTGTTGCGAAGCAGGGTTGTCATGGCCGTAGTCTGGCGACGATTTCCGCCTCCGACAGCTGCAACCTGCACAACCGTTTTGCGCCACTGCTGCCGGGTTTTGATCTGGTGCCGTTCAACGACTTGCCGGCACTGCACGCGGCGGTTGATGCGCAGACCGTGGCGATCATGCTGGAGCCGATCCAGAGCGACGCCGGCGTTGTGCCGGCGACCGAGCATTACCTCAAAGGTGTCGAACGACTGTGCCGCGAATTGGGCATTCTGCTGATTCTCGACGAAGTACAGACCGGCATCGGTCGCTGCGGCACCTTGCTCGCCGAACAATCCTACGGCGTGCGCGCCGATATCGTTGTGCTCGGCAAAGGGCTTGGCGGCGGTGTGCCGTTGGCGGCGCTGCTGGCGCGGGGCAAGGCCTGCTGTTTCGAGGCCCGCGAACTCGGCGGCACGCATCACGGCAATGCATTGATGATGGCGGCCGGTCTGGTCGTGCTCGACAGCGTGCACGACCGCAGCTTCCTCCAGCAGATCAAAGATAACGGTCAGCACCTGCGTGAAGGTCTGGCCCGATTGGCACACCGCTACGACCACGGCGAACTGCGCGGCCAGGGCCTGTTCTACGGATTGACCCTGTCAGACGATTCCGCCGAAGCCGTGGTTCACGCCGCACTGCATGAAGGCCTGCTGCTCAATGCCCCGCAAGCCAACTGCCTGCGCTTCACCCCGGCGCTCACCGTGAGCAAAACCAACATCGACGAAATGCTCCTGCGCCTGGGCCGCGGCTTTTCGCGAGTGCGCACCGCACAACTGCAATGCCGCAAAGGGATTGCCGTCTGAGCTGAAGTTTCCTACCCGATTTCCAGAACCGTCTCGCGGTATAACGCACGCCCCACGCCTGATTCTTTTGGCGTGGGGCGTTTTTTTTGTGGCCGGGTTTTGCAAATGGTGTTTAGAGCTTGAGAGTTCGTCGTACGAATGGTTTTTTAGGAGGTCCCTGCGACATCTGAATTGAAGGATTTACGAAAGTTAGCCAAAGCCTATGCTCAGCTTACCGAGGAGCAGATCCGGGATTTGTTGGCAATGAAGGAGTTTGTGGAGATATTTCATGAGTAAGAAATTCAAAAGTGAAGTTTTTGGATCGATACACGAATCAGCCAGCGCTCTACTGGCTGTCGGCGCAATCAGCAAGGCAACAATGCGGGAGTTTGATGAGTCGTGTCTGGCAACGATTCCTGAAGCGATCCCGGCGGAACAGATCAAGGCTCTGCGCGAACGCAATAACGTTAGCCAGCCGGTATTCGCTCGCTACTTGAACACGAGCGCGTCGACAGTCAAACAATGGGAGTCGGGAGACAAACACCCCAGCGGAATGGCGCTGAAGTTACTGAGCATCGTGCAGAAGCACGGACTGCAAATTCTTGGCTGAGCTATCAGTTTGATACCGACACCGTGATTAGCACTGAACCCTGACGAACGGCGCAGGTCGATTAGCTTGTATGGCTCAAGTGAGCCAACCCCCCATACAGGAGCTGCCCCATGGATTTCATTCGCATCATCATCGCTATTCTGTTGCCACCACTGGGCGTGTTTCTGCAGGTCGGTTTTGGCGGGGCGTTCTGGTTGAACATTCTGCTGACGTTGTGCGGTTATATTCCGGGGATCGTGCATGCGGTGTACATCATCGCCAAGCGCTGAGTACTGCGGCGCCAAGTAGATAGCTTTCGCGAGCAGGCTCGCTCCCACAGGGGATTTGTGAACGACAGGGGATTTGTGAACAACACAGGTCCAATGTGGGAGCGAGCCTGCTCGCGAATGGGGCTGCGCGATTTCAACGGGGCGCCCTGATCAGTCCGCCAACCCCATGACCCGCCGATAGAATTTCCACTCCTGCTCCAGTGCATGCGCCTGATTGGCGGCGCGGCGGAAGCCGTGGCGTTCGTCGGGGTAGTAATGCGCTTCGACCGCGATGCCGTTCTGCTCCAGCGCCGTGACCATGTCGCGGGTTTGTTGCGGTACAACCACGGCGTCCAGTTCTCCCTGAAAGAAGATCACCGGTACGCGTATTTTGTTTGCGTGCAACAACGGCGTGCGGGCGGCGTAGCGTTCGGCGTCTTGCTCGGGATCACCGATCAGCCAGTCCAGATAATCACCCTCGAATTTGTGCGTTGCCCGAGCCAACGCAACCGGGTCGCTGACGCCGTACAAGCTCGCTCCGGCGCGGAAAACCTGTTTGAACGCCAGCGCACATAATGTGGTGTAGCCGCCTGCGCTGCCGCCACGAATGAATGCGCGTTCACCGTCGATCAAGCCTTGTTCGGCGAGATACGCGACCACCGCACAAGCATCCTCGACGTCCACTTCACCCCAGCTCAGATGCAAGGCCTGTCGATATTCGCGGCCATAACCACTGCTGCCGCGATAGTTGAGATCAGCGACGGCGAAGCCGCGTTGCGTCCAGTACTGGATGCGCGGGTCGAGCATCGGGTAGCAGGCTGATGTCGGGCCGCCGTGGATGAACACCACCAGCGGTGGTTTCGTCTCGCCGCTCATGGCTGGATAAAAGAATCCGTGTGCTTCGCCCGAACCACTTGGGTAGCGCAGGGTTTGCGGACGGCTGATGCGTTCGGCAGGCAGGGGCGCTACGCCACCGGCCAGCACGTTCACTTCACGCGTCGCTCGATCAATGGCGATGACCGCCGAAGGACTGATCGGCGAGGCGGCAATGCAGTAGATAAATTGCGCATCCAAAGCCAAATGCCGGAGGCGGCTGTAGTCGCCAGTGAAATCGTCATTGCCAAGCGTCAGACGCCCGAAACCACCTTCACTCCAACTGGCTAAAACCGAATTTTCAACAGGCAACCAAGTGCAGCCGCCCAGTTGCCACGGTGCTGGCGCGTGATCGGCTTGCGCAGCAGGTAATGGCTCCAAACCGTCGGAAGTCTCAGCCCACGGCTGCCAGAATCCACCACGATCGGTCAGGCAATAAAGGCGATTGTCGGCATCGAATCGCGGTTGTTGGATGGACTCTTCAAACTCGGCGCCGGCAACGCATCGCGGCGAACCAAAAGCGCTATTGGTCGAACGCTCAGCCACCATCAACCGGGTCGACGTCCACGGCTGATGCGGCCGACTCCACTCGATCCAGGCCAAACGCTGGCCATCCACACTAAGGATTGGCGCCGCATAAAAATCCGCGCCTTCAGCCAATAAATGCCGCCCACCGTTAGCCAGATCGATTGCCACCAGCCGATGCTGATCTTGCTGTTCTTCGACCGCCAGCACTTGGCCGAAAGCAAAATGCAGATCGCCATAACGGCACTCGCCCGAGGTCAATGCTTCCGGCTCGCCACCGAGCCTCTGCCGATACAACTGCTGATCCGCCTCAGCGACAAAAACCACCCCATCCGGCGTCAGACAAAACGCGCCACCGCCATATTCGTACACCCGACTGCGCACACTGAAGCCATCCGGCGTCAGACATTTCGCCACGCCATCGCGCCAATGCCAGATCCGGCACGCGGCATCTTCCGGGCGGTATTCATTCCAGAACAAACCATTGGCGCCGAGCTGCAGTTCGGCGAAATCCATGCCGGCAGCGACGGCTTGCGAAGCGCTGAATGGCTCAGCCCTTGGCGATGAGGCGCGAGTTTCGTTCATTGCGGAAGGCCAATTGTTCGATGGTTTGAGTGGCGGTCTCGGCTTCTTCGCGGGCCTTGAGAATCACGCCGTGATGTTCGGATTTGCTGCACACAGGGTCAGCATTGCTCGCGTCGCCGGTGAGCATGAACGCCTGACAGCGGCAGCCGCCGAAGTCTTTTTCTTTCTCATCGCAGGAGCGGCACGGCTCGGGCATCCAGTCGTAACCGCGAAAGCGGTTGAAGCCGAACGAGTCGTACCAGATGTGCTGCATGCTGTGATCGCGCACATTGGGAAACTGCACCGGCAGCTGTCGGGCGCCGTGGCAGGGCAGGGCGGTGCCGTCCGGGGTGACCGTCAGAAAGATGCTGCCCCAGCCGTTCATGCAGGCTTTCGGACGTTCTTCGTAGTAATCCGGAGTGACGAAAATCAGTTTGCATGGATGCCCTTCGGCTTCCAGCTTGGCGCGGTATTCGTTGGTGATGCGTTCGGCACGCACCAGTTGCTCTTTGGTTGGCAACAGGCCGACACGATTGAGCTGCGCCCAACCGTAGAACTGGCAGGTGGCGAGTTCAACGAAGTCGGCTTCGAGCGCAATGCACAGCTCGATGATGCGGTCGATCTTGTCGATGTTGTGCCGATGGGTGACGAAGTTCAGCACCATCGGATAGCCGTGGGCCTTCACCGCCCGAGCCATTTCCAGCTTCTGCGCGAAAGCCTTTTTCGAGCCGGCCAGCAGGTTGTTCACTTGCTCATCGCTGGCCTGAAAACTGATCTGGATGTGATCGAGCCCGGCCTTCTTGAAGTCGCTGATTTTCTGCTCGGTCAGGCCGATGCCAGAGGTGATCAGGTTGGTGTAGAAACCCAACTGCCGTGCTTCATGAATCAGCTCGGCGAGATCCTGACGCACCAGCGGCTCGCCGCCGGAAAAGCCCAGTTGCGCCGCGCCCATCTCCCGCGCCTCGCGGAACACCTTGATCCACTGCTCGGTGCTCAGCTCTTTGCCCTGCTCGGCGAAATCCAGTGGATTGGAGCAGTACGGGCATTGCAGAGGGCAACGGTAGGTCAGCTCGGCGAGCAGCCACAGCGGCAGGCCGACTTCAGGCTTGGGCGGCAGATCAGGCAAGTTCGATCCAGTGCTGCGCACGGGCAACCTCCATGAATTGCTCGATGTCGTCACCGAGCTCAGGCACGCCGGGGAACTGCTCATCGAGTTTGGCAATGATCGCCGCGACATCGCTTTGACCGTCAATCAAACCGCCGATCAGCGCGGCAGATTCATTGAGCTTGATCATGCCTTCCGGATAAAGCAGCACATGACCTTTTTGTGCCGGTTCGTACTGGAAGCGGTAGCCGGGACGCCAGGTCGGGACTTTGCTGCGGTCGAAACTCATAAGGTGATTCCTTTATGCCAGACGCGTTGTTCGGTGACGCTGTGATACGGCGGGCGGTTCAGTTCGTAGGCCATGCTCATGGCATCGAGCATGCTCCAAAGAATGTCCAGTTTGAACTGGAGAATTTCCAGCATGCGCTCCTGGCCTTCACGCGTCTTGTAGTGCTCAAGCGTGATCGCCAGACCATGCTCGACATCACGCCGCGCCTGACCGAGGCGGGTGCGGAAGTATTCGTAACCGGCCGGGTCGATCCACGGGTAATGCTGCGGCCAGCTGTCGAGGCGCGACTGGTGGATCTGCGGCGCGAACAGTTCGGTCAACGAGCTGCTGGCGGCTTCCTGCCAACTGGCGCGGCGGGCGAAGTTGACGTAGGCGTCGACGGCGAAACGTACTCCGGGCAGCACCAGCTCCTGGGAACGCAGTTGGTCCGGGTCGAGACCGACCGCTTGGCCAAGGCGCAGCCAGGCTTCGATACCGCCATCTTCGCCGGGGGCGCCGTCGTGGTCGAGCAGGCGCTGAATCCACTCGCGGCGAATTTCCCGATCGGGGCAATTGGCGAGAATCGCCGCGTCTTTCAGGGGGATGTTCACCTGATAGTAGAAGCGGTTGGCGACCCAGCCCTGAATCTGTTCGCGAGTGGCGCGGCCCTCGTACATTGCCACGTGGTAAGGGTGGTAGATGTGGTAGTAGGCGCCCTTGGCGCGCAGGGCCGCTTCGAATTCGGCGGGGGACATTGGCGTGTCAGTCATGTTTGTTCTCCGGGGAACAACCCTAGAAATCTTTTCTGTTTGCACTGGCCTCTTCGCGAGCAGGCTCGCTCCCACAGGTTGATCGCACTCCAAATGTGGGAGCGAGCCTGCTCGCGAAGGGCCGCGCATCGGTATCTACGGCTTACAACACAATACTCATGCCATCGAACGCCACTTCAACATTACGCCGCGCCAGTTCGGCACGCTCCGGCGAATCTTCATCGAGAATCGGGTTGGTGTTGTTGATATGGATAAGCACCTTGCGCTGCTCAGGCAACTGCTCCAGCACTTCGAGCATGCCGCCAGGTCCGTTCTGTGCCAGATGGCCCATCTCGCGACCGGTGCGGGTACCGACACCACGGCGCTGCATTTCATCGTCATCCCACATCGTGCCGTCGACCAGCAGGCAATCGCTGCCCGCCATGATTTCCAGCAACGGCGCATCGACCTTGCCCAGCCCCGGCGCATAGAACAATTTGCCGCCGGTGTTCAGGTCTTCAACGATCAAGCCAATGTTGTCGCCCGGATGCGGATCGAAGCGGTGCGGCGAGTACGGCGGCGCGGCGCTGCGCAACGGCAGCGGGGTGAAGCGCAGGTTCGGGCATGCGGCCACGGTGAAGCTCTGGTCGAGTTCGATGCGGTTCCAGTCCAGCCCGCCATTCCAGTGCGTGAGCATCTTGAACAGCGGGAAACCGGTGCTCAGATCTTCATGAACCATGTCCGTGCACCAGACCTGATGCGGGCAGCCTTCGCGCAGGCTGAGCAGGCCGGTGGTGTGGTCGATCTGGCTGTCCATCAGAATGATCGCGCTGATGCCAGTGTCACGCAGGGCGCGGCCCGGTTGCATCGGGGCGAAGCTTTGCAGCTGCGCGCGGATGTCCGGCGAGGCGTTGCACAGCACCCAGTTCACGCCGTCATCGGAGATCGCGATGGACGATTGGGTGCGGGCCTTGGCATTCAGGCTGCCGTCGCGAAAACCTGCACAGTTGACGCAGTTGCAGTTCCACTGCGGAAAACCGCCACCAGCGGCCGAACCCAGAATCTGGACGAACATGAACACTCCATCATTTCAACGCGGAAAATAAAACGCCCCGGCGAGCCGAGGCGTTGCACTGCAATTCTACGTAAGCAGAACTCAGCGGCTGGCGAAGTACATGGTGACTTCGAAGCCGATACGCAGGTCAGTGTAAGCAGGTTTTGTCCAGGACATGGTGTGTCTCCTCAGGGTGGGTGGGATAGCGCTGTCCATAGTTATAGTCCACGGCAGCGCAGAGATGTTCCAAATAGTTAGGCTGCTATGTTACTCAAAATTTCACCGGGTTTGCCCGTGAATCTTTGAGAAAGCTCCTTGCAGCCTAGGTAATGATCAATTTGCCGCTTGCCATGGGGTTTGCGGCACTGGATCGCTGGCGAGGCAGAGCCAGCCACCTTCTGCGTTGATCAAGCGCTGTGCAGCGCTGAGCAGTGTCTTGCGATCCAGTAGGCCGATGGCAACGATCAGTTGCTCAAGATAATCCGACGAGTGGCCAGCGAGTTTGGCCTGCCAGAGCAATTCGGCCGCCTCTTTGCCGGCCAGGGTGGCGTCGTCGAATTGATCGGCGAGCTTTTGCCGGTGTTGGCTGAGGCCGACGTCATCAAGCTGTTCGATCAGCGCGGGAATGCCGTTGAGAAACTGTTGAATGTGCTCGAGCAACTCCGCAGGTTTGGCACTTGGCGATTGCACACCGAACAGGAGGGCGGTTTGACCCTGGATCTGGCGCAGCGCACTGAATACCGCGTAGCCCAATTGCAACTCGACTCGCAAACGCTGATAGAACGGTGTCTGGCAAAGCTGCGCGAGCAGGCGCCATGCGGCTTCGTCGGCGATGTCACGATTGGCGGTCGGGCAGCACAGCAGCAAGGCGTGTTCGCTGGATGCGGTATCGATGTGGCTCCAGTGTTTTTGCACTGCGATCGCCTCAGTTGCTGGCAACTGATTGTCCGGGATCCCGGGAATGCGGCTAAGGGCCAGGCCCATGGCTGACTGTGTCTGTTGATTCAGACCCAAGGCGAGGCCGTCCCAGCGCGAAGTTGTCCACAGGTGTTTGGCGTCGTCGCCGGTTTTGGCAGATTGCAGAACATGTTCCGGCAACGCCTTAAGCAGCTGGCGAAGGGGGATCAGCGGCGTTTCCGACTCACTACGTGGGGAATTCGCGTCAACTTGCGTCAGATTTTTCAGCGCGTGCTCAAGGATGCTGGGCATCGATTCCTGAAAACCGGTGAGCTTCAGGAGCCATTGCGTGACGCTGGCGTTGAAAGTCAACTCCACCCCGGCTTCGCGCGCGTCCTGCTGCGTTTGCCGAAGACTGCGTTGCAATCTTGAGTGCAGATCAGCGGTGGCTGCAGCTTCCATGTACCAACGCAGGTAGATCGCGCCTTCATCGCCGCTGTCCGTCAATGCCTGGCTGAACTGCATCGGCGAGCGTTCGCGGCGCCCGCGTGAGCGATCCTGAGCAAACGTGCGCAGGCCACGGTGGGCGCTGGTCTGGCCGCGAATCAGCCCGGCATTGGCCAGAGGTTCGCTGGCGCGCAGGAATGGATTGGCAGCGGGCAGGTGCCAGTGCTCGCTGAAGTTATCCACAGTGCCGATGTCGCCGAGGATCTGCCTGAGGGCTGCAACGCCGGAATCGGCCAAACCGTGTTCCAACTGCTCACTGTCGAGCCGCGCCAGTTGCAGCGCGCCACTGACTTGCTGCTGACGTTGAAGCAGGGCGGCGTATTCCTCGCGCAGTGGCGCCCAATCCTGCTGGGCAAAGAAACTCAGCCAATCGCGCAGATGTTCGCGAATGGCCGTCAACGATTCGGATGGAGCAGTGAATTCCAGATGCAGTAACGCTTGTCCGGCAAAGTGATAAACCGGCACTGCGTTCAAACCATCGGCGAGATTCTGCTGCTGCAAATGCGCCAGCAATCCGCCGGGTTTGCCGCTGTTCAACCAATGACAGAGAAACGCCAAAGCCTCGCCGGACGATTCAGGCACGGTATCGAAGGCGAACATCAGGTTGCCGCGCTGTTTACCGACCTGTTGATAACTTTTCACCGCCAGCGGCAGGGGCATGACCTGCGCAACTTTATCCCCAACCGGCAACATAGACGCGAAATGCTCAGCCAGCGCTTTTAGTTCTTCAAGACTTTGCGGCCCCGCCAGACTCAAGGTCATTTGCCCGGTCTGATAAAACTGTTGGTGGAAATCGTTCAACGCCTGCTGAAACGCCGGATCCTCCACTCTGAGACTGTCCCGATTCCCCGCGTGAAACCCGCGCAACGGATGCTCTGCCGGTAAACCTTCATACAACGCAAACTGCTGCTGAGCCGCAGGATCCTGCGACCAGGCGACAAATTCCGCCTGCAACACTTCCCGTTCCCGCAACTGATCGTCCAGATTCATACGCGGATTGGCGAGCATGTCTGACAGACGCTCCAATCCAGCGCTGAACGCTTGTGTCGGCAGCTCAAAGAAAAAGTCGGTGGTACGTTCTCGCGTGCTGGCATTCACTTGCCCGCCATGGCCTCGCACGTAGGCCATCAGTCCTTCGCCCGCAGGAAAACGCTCGGTGCCGAGAAACAACAAATGCTCGAGAAAATGCGCCAGCCCCGGCCACGCCAATGGCACGTCATGGCTACCGGCGGCCACGCGTAGTGCAGCGGCGCTGCGCTTCAGGCCGGGCACATGACGCAGGGTCACGCGCAAGCCATTGGCCAGGGTTTCGGTGTGGGGGCGGGGGTGAGTCGGCGCAGGCATGGGCACTTCCAGAACAGTGAAGTGCCAATGCTAGCGGATTAGCGCTGGTTGAGCGCGCCGTAAAGCTCCGGACGGCGGTCGCTGAGGTAGCGATTGGCCGCGCGCGAGTCGAGCATCAACTGCCGATCCAGTTCACCGACGATCAGCGCTTCGTCGAGACCGGCCTGGGCGATGCGGCTGCCGTCCGGTGCAGCGATGCTGCTTTGCCCGCAATAGTGGATCTCGCCTTCGCTGCCGCAATAGTTGGCGTAGGCCACGTAGCACTGGTTTTCGAAAGCGCGGGAACGCACGGTGACGTCAGCGACGAAATCGAACGGAATCATGTTCGCCGTCGGCACCAGAATCAGCTCGGCGCCGGCGAGTGCCAGACGGCGGGTGTTTTCCGGAAACTCCAGGTCGTAACAGATCAGGAAACCGAGCTTCCAGCCGTTGAGTTCGACGATGGGAAAATCATCATTGCCGGGGCTGAACATCGAGCGATCCAGATCACCAAACAGATGCGTCTTGCGGTAATTGCACAGGCGCTCGCCGTGCGAATCGATCAACTGCACGGCGTTGTAAATCTGCCCTTCGGCAGTGCGCTCCGGATAGCCGTAAACAATCGCTAAACCTGCGGCTTTGGCGATCCGCCCGATCTGCTGCGCCCATTCACCGTTGTAGACCTCGGCCAAGGTGCTGACCGCTTCTGCGCCGATGTTGTAGCCGGTCATGAACATCTCCGGCAGCACCAACAGGTCGGCGCCCTTGGCCTCCATCGCCAGTTGATGCAAGCGTTGCAGGTTGGCGGCGGGGTCCAGTGGCAGCGGTGGACATTGGTAAAGGGCTACACGCATCAGGGATTCCTCTTACTCGGGCAGGGCGATAGGGCCGATGTCTTTGAACACATCACCCGGGCCCGGGTTCGCTTTATGTGTCGAACCGCCGAAATGCTTCATGATCCCCCACACCGCGTTGAGCGAGGTTTGCACTGCGCCTTCGACCCACGCCGGTGTCCACGAAACGTCGTCGCCAGCGATAAAAATCCCGCGCTGTTCGGCCGGCATCTCGTCCTGCATGAAGTGCGCGTACATGCGCTGGTTGTAGCGATAGTGGCCCGGCAGTGCACCTTTGAAGGCGCCGAGGAAGTACGGGTCGGCTTCCCAAGACACGGTGATCGGGTCGCCGATGATCCGCGCAGCGATGTCGACTTTCGGGTAGATCTTTTTCAGCGCGTTCAACGCCAGCTCAACGCGCTTTTCCACAGGGTGCGGCAGCATTTTCAACGCATCGCTCATCCATGAGTATGACAGGCAGATTACGCCCGGCTTGTCGTCACCGTTGTCGAACAGGTAGGTGCCACGGGTCAGGCGATCAGTGAGGGTCATGCTCATCAGGTCGCGACCGGTTTCCGGATCCTTGTCCTTCCAGAACGGCCGGTCGACCATCACGAAAGTCTTTGACGACTGCATGTAGCGGGTGCGGTCGAGCGCCATCCACATCTTTTGCGAGAACAGGGTTTCGTCGCATTCGATCTGGGTGGTCAGCAGCCAGCTCTGGCAAGTGGTCAGCACGGCGGCGTATTCGCGGGTATCGCCGTTGTTGTCGGTGACAGCGAAACGGCCATCTGGTGCATGGGCGATTTTCTTCACGCCGGAACGCGGCGCGCCACGGTGCAGGGATTTCAGGCTGGTGCCTTCGGGCCAGTGCACGCAGCGCTCCGGCACATGCCGCCAGATGCCTTGCGGCACTTGCTCGACACCGCCGACCACCAGGTGCTGGTGATCGTCGCAGTTGGTCATCACCACGCGGAAGATTTCCAGCATCGAGTTAGGGAAATCCGAGTCCCAGCCGCCGGTGCCGAAACCAACCTGACCGAACACTTCGCGGTGATGGAACGACAGTTTGGCGAAGGCTTCGGAGGTGGCGACGAAGTCGTAGAAGGTGCGGTCATCCCACAGCGGTACCAGGGTATTCCACAGCTCTTTCAGGCGTGGCACATCACGGTCGCGAATGGCTTGCTGGATATCGGCGAACTGCGAGCCGGCCTCCAGTGCGTCCGCCCAGGCGTCAGCCACTTCCTGGAACAGTGCAGGAAGATCCGCTAGCTTCTGTGCGTAATGGGTTTTGCCTTCGAGGTCGATCACGGTGCTGCCGGAGGCCGGCGTCAGCGGGTTCGGGAAAGGTTTGGTTTCCAGGCCGAGCTTGTCGACGTAGTGATAAAACGCGGTGGAGGACACCGGAAAACGCATGCCACCCAGTTCAGCGACGATGCCGTCAGTGCCGTTGAAGGCCTGCGAACGCAGACGCCCACCGAGTTTCGATGCCTCATAAACCACAGGCTTCAGGCCGAGTTTCATCAACTCGTAAGCGGCTACCAGACCGGCGATACCCGCGCCGACAATCGCCACTTCGGCGCCGTGATTATGTTCAGGAATAGTGCCGAGACCGGCCGGGTGTTCGATCCAGTCGTCGAAGGCGAACGGAAAGTCCGGACCGAAAATGGTGACCGGTTTCTTACCGTCTGCGGGATGGCGATTGTTCTTGTTCATGGCTGACCTTGCTTGCGACCCGACGCGGGATGCGCGTCTGAGTATAGGAAAAGATGCCAGCCATTCTAGGGAGCGTAGAACACGTTAATAAGACGCAAAGTGTCGTCGTTTTGCAAAATTAGCAATCAATATGACGGACAGTGACTACAGAACGACCAAAATGTGGGAGCGAGCCTGCTCGCGAAGAGGCCCTGAAATTCACCCGAGAAGCCCATCAAAATCTTAAACCGGCTGCCCCCGATCAATCTTGCTGCTCAAAATGATCGACGTCGTGGTCTTCTCCACCCCGTCCACGCTGCCAATCTGATCGAGCAACTGATCCAGTTGCTCCGGCGAATCCGTACGCAACCACGCCACATAATCAAACTCGCCACTCACCGCACACAGCTGTTGCACTTGGGCCATCGCACTTAACCGACGCAACACCTCTTTGCCTGAACGCGGCTGTACCTTGATCCCGACGTAGGCCTGCAGCCCACCATCGACCACGCGCTGACCCAGGCGCACGCCATAGCCGGTGATCACTCTCGCCTTTTCCAGCCGTGCCAGCCGCGACGTCACGGTGGTGCGCGCAATGCCTAATTGCCGGGCGAGCATGGCCACGCTCTCGCGGGCGTTGATTTGCAGGGCGGCGATCAGCTGACGGTCGATTTCATCGAGCACGGGCGGGCGGGTGTCTGGCAAGGGGTGGCTCCGGTGTGTGTGGGGGGCGATGAGTTGTGCATGTTACAGGCACTACAAACGACACGCTGCGGGTGATGTTGGAGCGGTTCACCCAATCGTCGACGCTAACGGTGCGCTGAAACAAAACATCGGATATTTGATTTGACTTGCCTGGCCTATTTATCAAGAATGCCAGCAAGAGCGCGAAATCTGCTGCCTTGCAGGGCATTAGCGGACGTAGGTACCTCAGCGATGCTGCAACATCGGTGTAAGGTGAGACCTCTTCATCCCATTTCCTGAGGGTGCAAATATCAGGATTCAAACATCAAGGGCAGCCGAATGGCTGCCCTTTTCTTTGTCTTCAAGAATGTACCGCTTGTACAAAAGCTCGCCTTGGCGGTGTTTGTTCATCGCTCTTGCCGGTGCGTGCATGAAGTTCCAGAGGACATGCCCGTTTCGCACATCGACCACGACAAGCATGTCGTTTTTTGCCTCATAGGCATTGATGAATGCCATTCGGTGACCGCCATTATCGTAAAGGACTTTCCAGACTTCGAAAGGTCCCGTGAGCGTATCGATGGCATGTCGAACATAGCGCTCTCGGGAGTCTGGACGTTTCTCAACGATATGAGCCAGTTTGTCTCTCATGACTGCCACTCTCCCAATGGGTGTGAGGATAGTAACGGTCAGTACGGACTCGTCTACGAACCCAAAGTGGTCCAGAAGGATTTTGAGGGCGTCTTCTGCGTTGTCAGCCCTTTTTATCTCGTCGATTGCCGCTGACCGAAGTTCTCTCGATAACGTTCTCAGATCAGGTAAAGCAAGGTTGATCCAGGTTGGTTGGTCGGCTGCTTCCTTTATCAGTGGCGCAGCATTCACGAGCATAAAAACAATCCTGGACGGGCGGTGGCGTCCGGAGATTACTCGTCTGTAGAAACGGTCAACAACACGCGGGGAGGAGAGAAAACATAATTTGGGAACATTCCTACAGATCTTGCGGTTGTATTCCTAACAATGCGCTTCCGAATATTGTGCTCGCCAAGACTTCGAGCCCTAATCCATCACCCAAAAAAAAGCCGCGCATTGCGCGGCTTTCAATTTGGTGGGCCCACACGGACTTGAACCGTGGACCAAAGGATTATGAGTCCTCTGCTCTAACCAACTGAGCTATAGGCCCTCAGTAGGTCGCGGATTATAGCGACGGTTTCTCGGCTGTGCTATCCGAATAATCCGATACGGTTACACGAAGAAACGTCGCGGCGAATTCTTCTGGCGGCAGCGGCAGGCTGACGATGTAGCCCTGGATCTGTTCGCAGCCTTCGGCGGCGAGAAATTGTTGTTGCGCCTGGGTTTCCACACCTTCGGCGATGACGGTGAATTGCATGCTCCGGCCCAGCGCGATAATGGCCCGGACAATGGCCGCGTCGTGGGGATCGTCGGGCAGTCCACGAACGAATGACTGGTCGATCTTGAGGATATCCAGCGGCAGGCGTTTGAGGTAACTGAGCGAAGAATATCCGGTACCGAAGTCGTCGATCGCCAGTTGTACGCCGAGATGTTTGAGCTGGTGCAGCACGGCCAGCGCCTCTTCGGCCTGACTCATGATGAAATTCTCGGTAATTTCCAGTTGCAGTAAATCCGGCTGCAGGCCGTTGTCGTTGAGCAGTTGTTCGATGCGTCCGAGTAGATTCGGCTGACGCAGTTGCGCGCCGGCGAGGTTCACCGACAGAGGGCCGAGGCTGTCGTAGACCTGATTCCATTCGAACATTTGCCGGCACGCTGTCTCGAGCACCCAGTCACCGATCTGCAGGATCATGCCGTTCTCTTCGGCCAGCGGAATGAAATGCTCTGGCGGCACGTCGCCGAAGGTCGGATGGCGCCAGCGGATCAGCGCTTCGGCACCGACCAGGCTGTGATCCTCCAGACTGATTTTCGGCTGGTAGTAGAGAAACAGTTCATCGCGCTCGATGGCCCGGCGCAGTTCGTGTTCCAGCGCGATGCGCTCGCTGGCCTGGGCGGTGAGGTCGCGGGTATAGCTCTCGACACGGTTGCGGCCCTTGGCCTTGGAGCGGTACATCGCCGCGTCGGCGTTTTTCACCAGTGTGGCGACGTCGCAACCGTCCCGCGGATAGAGGCTGGTGCCGATGCTGGCGCTGATGAAGAACTCATGCTCGCCGGCCTGGAACGGCGCACCGAAACAATTGAGCAGTTTGGTGGCGATGTTGTCGGCGTCGCTGGCCTGTTGCAGGCCGGGCAGCAGGATGATGAATTCGTCACCGCCCAGACGCGCCACGGTATCGATGTCGCGTAGTTGTTCCTTCAGGCGTACGGCGATGCCCTTGAGCAGCAGGTCGCCGACCGGGTGACCGAGGCTGTCGTTGATGTGTTTGAAGCGGTCGAGATCGAGAAACAGCACGGCGCCCTGACCGCCGTTTTCCTGCTGACTGTTCAGTGCCATCAGCAAGCGGTTTTCGAACAGCGTGCGGTTTGGCAGGCCGGTGAGCGGGTCGTGGTGTGCCTGATAGTCGAGTTTGGCTTGCGCATGCTTGAGACTGGAGATGTCGGCAAATACCGCGACAAAGTGAGTAATGAACTTGTCGCGGTTGCGTACGGCACTGATGGTCAGCCAGCTCGGGTACAACTCGCCGTTCTTGCGCCGGTTGGAGATCTCGCCTTGCCAGTGACCTTCGTCGGTCAACTGGTGCCACATGGCCGCGTAAAAGGCGCTGTCGTGCAGGCCGGAGGCGAGCAGGCGCGGCGTATGCCCGAGCGCTTCGCTTTCGCTGTAGCCGGTGATCTCGGTAAAGGCACGGTTGACCGCGCTGATGTGCTGTTGGGTGTCGGTGATCAACACGCCCTCAGCGGTGCTTTCGAACACGGTGGCGGCCTGTTGCAGTTTTTCCTGCATCAGATGGCGCTCGGTGATGTCGCGGGCGATGGTCAGCATGCAGTCTTCTTCACCGATCGGCAGCGGACGGCTGGAGACTTCGCAGAGGCGAATCTGCCCGTCACTGCGGCGAATATGACAGGTGAAGTCACGCACAAAGCCGTCGCGGTGCAACAGGTCGAGCATCTGTTTGCGCTCGTTGAGATTGACCCATATCCCCAGGTCCAGTGCCGAGCGATCCACCGACATGGCGCTATTGAAACCGGTGATTCGGCTGAAACCTTCGTTGACCTCCAGCAGCAGGCCATCGCTCTGGCGCGACAATAACAAACCGTCCGGCGAGGCATGGAAGGCCTTGGCGAACTTCTCTTCGGAGGTTTGCAGTTGCTGCTGGGTTTCCTTGAGCTGGGTGATGTCACGTACAACGACCACCAGGGCTGGCGTGGTGTCCAGATCGAACGGCTCGGCGGAAATCAGGCCAGTGAACAATTGGCCGTTGTTGCGGCGAAAGGGCATCTCCAGGTTGCGAATACTGCCCGCCTGCAAACGTTGCAGAAGTCCCGGACCGACGCCGGGAATCCCCCAGATATTCAGGTCGGTCGCCGTTTGGCCAAGGACTTCCTCGGCTTTCAGCCCGATCTGTTCTTCAAACGCTTCGTTGACCTCCAGCAGGCAACCGTCGGACAGCCGTGCAATCACCAGAATGTCCGGGCATTGCTGGAAAACCGAAGCGAATTTTTGCTCCGAGAGCTGCAGTGCTTCTTCAGTGCGCTTGATTTCGCTGATGTCGATCATCAGGCCGCGCATCACCGGCTCATGACCATGTTCGATCAGGCTGACGATGTCGCGCACCCACAAGCAGCGACCATCGGCGGTGATCACCCGATAGTCGACGATGTGATCACGGCCCTCGCGCAGGGCCTCCTTGCAGTAGCTCTGCGTACGGGTCAGATCGGCCGGGTGAATGATGTTGTGCCAGAAGCCGGGGATCAGCCAGTGCGATTGTGGATAGCCGAGCAAGTCTTCGGCGTGGGGCGAGACATAGCTGTAGGTGAAGTCGCTCATCCGCGCTTCCCAGGCGATGGCCGACAGGCTCTCGACCAGGCCGCGATAGTGATATTCGCTGCTGCGCAGTTCCTGTTCGAGGTCGATGCGACGGGCGATTTCCGAACTCAGACGACGGTTGATGCGGATCACCACGGCGAGGATCGTCACCAGCAGCAACAGTCCTGGCAATCCGTAGATCAACAAATCTGACCAGAATGTCCGATGATCAAGGACGTTGCCGACCCAGTGCTCCTGAATGCTGCTGATTTCATCAGGGCTCATGTCCGCGAGCACTTTGTCGAGAATCCCCACCAGCACCTTGTTGTCGCGGGGCACGGCCATTGCCAGTTGGTAGCGATACGGGGTTTCGCCACTGACGTACAGGCCGTCGAGCTTGAGCTGGCGCAGGCTCCAGACACTCGAAGCGAGGTCGCCGACCACGGCGTCCACTTCGTCGGTCGCCAACGCCTGCAGCGCCGAACTGACATTGGGCATGGCCACCAGATTCAGATCGGGGTGGTGGGTGCGCAGCAGTTCGTGGGGCGCATAGTTTTCCACCACGGCGATTTTCAAACCGTACAGGTCGTCGAGCTTGCGCGGTTGCGCGCCGCCAATGTGGGCAAGGATGACAATCGGGAAATCAAGATAAGGGCGGGTGAACGACAGGTAGGTCTGGCGCTCAGGGGTGGACATGATGCCGGGGAGAAGATCGATTTTGCCCGATTTGACCTGCTCCAGCACCACCGTCCAGCTCACTGGCTCAATGGGGGTCAACTTGATTGCCAGGCGTTGGCGAATCACATCGATATAGTCGGCAGCCAGGCCCTGATAGCGGCTCTGATCGTCGCGAAACTCAAAGGGCGGCCACGATGCATCGACACCCAGGCGCAAGTCCGGGTGAGCCGCCAGCCAGCTACGTTCTTCATCGGTCAGAGTCAGCGCGTCAGCCGTTGCGGTCCAGATCATCAGTGGCAGCAAAAAAAGCACGGACGCCAATCTGGGCATAACGCTCTCGTTATGGCTCGGGGATGATTGTTTCGAGTGTAGACGGGGTATGCGGGGGAGGGGCGTTGCGAAGGATTTAATCTGCCATATAAACAAAACCCCCGGCCTGGGCCGGGGGTTCTGGTATCACTCGTCGAGGAAGGAGCGCAAATGCTCGCTTCGCGTCGGGTGGCGCAGCTTGCGCAGCGCCTTGGCTTCGATCTGACGGATCCGCTCACGCGTTACGTCAAACTGTTTGCCCACTTCTTCGAGTGTGTGGTCGGTGTTCATGTCGATACCGAAACGCATGCGCAGTACTTTGGCTTCACGGGCAGTGAGGCCGGACAGCACTTCGCGAGTCGCTTCTTTCAGGCTCTCAACAGTGGCGACATCGATTGGCGACTGCATGGTCGAGTCTTCGATGAAGTCACCCAGATGGGAGTCTTCGTCATCACCGATCGGCGTTTCCATGGAGATCGGTTCTTTAGCGATCTTCAATACCTTGCGGATTTTATCCTCAGGCATTTCCATGCGTTCGCCCAGCTCTTCCGGAGTCGGTTCGCGACCCATTTCCTGCAACATCTGCCGGGAAATACGGTTGAGCTTGTTGATTGTCTCGATCATGTGCACCGGAATACGGATGGTGCGGGCCTGGTCGGCGATCGAGCGAGTGATCGCCTGACGGATCCACCAGGTGGCATAAGTCGAGAACTTGTAACCACGACGGTATTCGAACTTGTCTACCGCTTTCATCAGGCCGATGTTGCCTTCCTGGATCAGATCGAGGAATTGCAGACCGCGGTTGGTGTACTTCTTGGCGATCGAGATCACCAGACGCAAGTTGGCTTCAACCATCTCTTTCTTCGCGCGGCGGGCCTTGGCCTCACCGATCGACATGCGACGGTTGATGTCCTTGATTTCGGCGATGGTCAGACCGGTTTCGGTTTCCAGCGCGATCAGTTTCTGCTGGCAACGAATGATGTCCGGCTGCACGCGACCAATGGCCTCGGCGTACTTGCTCTTGCCTTTGGCCAGGGCGTCGGACCAGCTTTCGTCGACTTCGTTGCTCGGGAACTGACGCAGGAAATCGGCGCGTGGCATACGTGCATCACGTACACACAGTTGCATGATCGCGCGCTCTTGCTGACGCAGACGATCCAGGGCACCGCGAACACGCTCGACCAGGCCTTCGAATTGCTTCGGTACCAGTTTGATCGGCATGAACAGCTCGGCCAGTGCCAGCAACTCGGCAATCGCTGCCTTGTTGCTGCGACCGTGCTTTTTCAGGGCCTTGCGAGTGACTTCCATCTGATCAGCCACGGCGCCAAAGCGCTGGGCAGCGATGACCGGATCCGGGCCACTTTCGGCTTCTTCTTCGTCATCGGAAGATTCGGCTTCATCGTCGTCGGTGTCGTCGTCGGCTTTCGCCACTTTCGCTTCGACAGGCGGCGGCACTTCGGCAGGCGGCGCAATGCCGTCGTCCGGGTCGATGTAACCGCTCAGGACGTCGGACAGGCGACCACCTTCGGTGGTGACGCGGGTGTACTCGGAGAGAATGTGGTCAACCGTGCCAGGGAAGTGCGCGATTGCGCTCATCACTTCACGGATGCCCTCTTCGATACGCTTGGCGATTTCGATTTCGCCTTCACGAGTCAGAAGCTCGACCGTACCCATTTCACGCATGTACATGCGCACTGGGTCAGTGGTGCGACCGATATCGGTCTCCACCGCTGCCAACGCAGCGGCTGCTTCTTCCGCAGCGGCCTCGTCGGTATCGGCGTCGGCCAACATAAGGGCGTCCGCATCCGGAGCACTCTCGTGTACGGGGATCCCCATGTCGTTAATCATGCGGATGATGTCTTCCACCTGCTCTGGATCTGAAATATCCTCGGGCAGGTGGTCGTTGACCTCGGCGTAAGTCAGATACTTCTGCTCACGACCCAGTTTGATCAACTCAATAATACGAGACTGCTGTTGCGCTTTTCCGGACATAACACCCTATCCACTGAAGGTCTTGGCGGGCAAAAAACAAGCCGAGGATTATACCTGAGCTATGACCTCACGCGCCAGTTGAGGTCGGGTTTGATGCGGAAACATTGCGACTTAATAGGTCGCGCAGTTGGTTTTTCTCTTCAATGCTCAGTTCGCTTTGACGCGCTTTCCTGAGCAACTGTTCCAGATTTCGCTCGCGTTGGCGGGCTGACAAGCTAGTAATGGTGTCGAAAAACTGTTGTTCAAGGTTATCTCCGTCAATCAGCCACTCCTTTTCTGCCAGTGCCTTGAGCAGGCGACCCTGTTCAGTGCCGTGCCATCGCGCGATCAACTGAAATGAGTTTAGCTTGGGATTCTTCTGTACGGCTTCGAGCAACGCCACAAGCAACTGGGCGTTGGTCTGATTTTCGTCCGCAATGTGTCCGGCGTCCTCAACGCGCTCGGCCAATTGCGGGTGATGCAGCAAGGTGCGCAGGGCGGTCAGGGTCGGCGATTCGACGCCGATCGGCGTGCGCGGGCGTTGTTGGTCACGATCGCCGCCGCGTTTGCCGTTCTTGTCCCAGGGCTTCTTGTCCCACTTCTTGCCGCCCGCGCCGGGTTTTTTCGGCGTCCATTCCTGCTGCGGCACATACAGGTCCTGTGCCTGCGGCTGATGGTAGTCGCTGTAGTCCGGCATCGCGTCGTAATCGATGCCCGGATCGTAGGCGGGCGGCGCTTCCTGCGGCGCATTTTGTGCGAGCTGGCTGACAGTTTCGCTGCTCAGGCCGGTGATTTCGGTCAGGCGCTGGCGCATCAGAATGCGCAGGTTGGCGCCCGGCACTTTGTCGATCAACGGTGCGGCAAGGGTGGCCATATGGGCCTTGCCTTCGAGCGAACGTGGATCGGCTTCTTCAGTCAGTTGCTGGAAAAAATAGTCCGCCAGCGGTTGAGCATGCTGATTGATCCGTGCTTTGAACGCGTCAGTGCCTTCGGCGCGCACCAGAGTGTCCGGGTCTTCGCCTTCGGGCAGAAACAAAAATCGCGCCCGGCGCCCATCCTGCAGGCTCGACAGCGTTGCTTCCAAAGCTCGCCATGCGGCGTTACGGCCGGCCTGGTCGCCGTCGAAACAGAACAATACGTTCGGTACGACGCGGAACAGGCGTTTCAAGTGTTCTTCGCTGGTCGCGGTGCCCAGTGTCGCGACGGCATTCTTCAGGCCTTGCTGGGCGAGGGCGATGACGTCCATATACCCTTCGACGACAATGATTTCGTCGAGGTTGCGGTTGTTCTTGCGCGCTTCATAAAGGCCGTAGAGCTCCTGGCCTTTATGGAAGACCGGGGTTTCCGGTGAGTTCAGGTATTTCGGCTTGTCGTCGCCGAGAACGCGGCCGCCGAAAGCGATGATCCGCCCACGCGTGTCGCGGATTGGGAACATTACGCGATCGCGGAAGCGGTCATAGCGTTTGCCGGTTTCGGCGTTCTCGATCAGCAGGCCGGCGTCGATCATGGCTTTTTGCTGAAGCGTGTCGCTGCTCAAGTGTTTGAACAGGTTGTCCCAGCCCGGCGGCGCGAAACCGAGGCCGAAATCGCGGGCGATTTCGCCGGTCAGGCCGCGGCCCTTGAGGTAATCCACGGCAGCCTTGCGGGCGGGATGGCTCTTGAGCGCCTGCTTGTAGAAGTCAGCGGCAGCGGTGAGCAGCGGGTAGAGCGGCGAATCGGTCGGTTGCCGTGGCTTGCGCTCGCGGCCGCTTTCTTCGCGGGGAATTTCCATGCCGGCGGCTTTGGCCAGATCCTCGACGGCCTGGGGGAAGTCCAGGTTGTCGTGATCCATGAGAAAGCCGAGGGCATTGCCGCCGGCGCCGCAGCCGAAGCAATAATAAAACTGCTTGTCGGGGCTGACGCTGAAGGACGGGGTTTTCTCTTTGTGAAACGGGCAACAGGCGGTGTAGTTCTTGCCGGCCTTCTTCAATTGCACGCGCGAACTGACCACGTCGACGATGTCGGTGCGGTTCAGCAGGTCGTCAATGAAGCTCTGGGGAATCAGCCCGGCCATGGCGTACTCGTCGTCTGCGCTGTAATAAGTCCGATGCGAAATGCTGCCGAACGCGGGTCATTGTTTGAAGCGCGCAAAATATGCGGCTCGACCGGTGTCGTCTGCGTAATCGCTGTCGGGAAGTGTATCTGCCGAAAATCCACTGACGTTAGTACTCATCAGCCTTCGACTATTTGAAAGTGTTGCGCTGAATCCGCTGGCGGCCGGTAAAGGGCCTCGGATAGCTCAATAAAGCGGGCACGCATGCAGGTGCCTTGGGCTGATCGTCGTAAGAGGAATCAGTGGGTGTGCTCGTCAGTAGCCTTGAAAGGCTCGTCAGAAAAGACGTGCACCGCTGGCAAAAGAGCCAGGTCTGACGCGTGAAGCAGATTTGTCTCGGTCGCGTGTGCGGCTTCGACGGTGAAGCATCAAGCGTTTTACGCAAATGCCATTAGCCCGGCTGAGAGCCGGGCTTAGGCAAGAAGCTTGCTACGAACGTCTGTGTATTAGTACAGACGAACGGCGCGGCGCTGTTCGCGCTGAACTTTCTTGGCGTGACGCTTAACAGCGGCTGCTGCTTTGCGCTTACGCTCAGAAGTTGGCTTCTCGTAAAATTCGCGGCTACGAACTTCAGCCAGTACACCGGCTTTTTCGCAGGAGCGCTTGAAACGACGCAGAGCTACGTCGAAGGGTTCGTTCTCTTTAACTTTGACGGCTGGCATCCAGAGCTACCTTCATTCATTACCGGGGTCAACATCCTCGCGGCAAAAGAGCACTTGAAGACGTCGGTTTTTAAGGGTTGCGGATGTTAACCCCTCATCGCTCGGAATGCAAAGCCTCTGATCGAAAACCGCTGGTCGGGGCATCGCGCGGCGACTATTATGCGCGCCTTCGAATTCAGCCTAAACAAGGCGCAAACCCATGCTAGTACTGGGATTAGAAACCTCCTGCGACGAAACCGGCGTCGCATTATATGACAGTGAACGCGGCCTGCTGGCCGACGCGCTGTTCAGCCAGATCGACCTGCACCGGGCCTATGGCGGTGTAGTGCCGGAGCTAGCCTCGCGTGATCACGTCAAACGCATGCTGCCCTTGATTCGTCAGGTGTTGGCCGAGGCGGACTGCGTGTCGACCGAGATCGATGCGATCGCCTATACCGCGGGTCCTGGCCTGGTTGGCGCGCTGTTGGTCGGTGCTTCCTGCGCTCAGGCGCTGGCGTTTGCCTGGGGCATTCCAGCGCTCGGCGTGCACCACATGGAAGGGCATTTGCTCGCACCGATGCTGGAGCCAAAACCGCCGGAATTCCCGTTCGTCGCTTTGTTGGTTTCGGGCGGTCATACGCAGCTGGTTCAGGTCGATGGTATCGGCCAATACGCCTTGCTCGGCGAGACACTCGACGACGCTGCGGGCGAAGCATTCGACAAAACCGCGAAGATGATGGGCCTGAATTATCCGGGCGGGCCGGAAATTGCCAAGTTGGCGGAGAAGGGCGTTGCAGGACGTTTCACCTTTCCGCGTCCGATGTGCGATCGCCCGGGTCTGCAATTCAGCTTCAGTGGTCTGAAAACCTCTGCGCTCAACGCTTGGCAGCAGTGCGTCAGCGCCGGGGACGACAACGAGCAAGCCCGTTGCGACATCGCGCTGGCGTTCCAGCAGGCCGTGGTGGAGACTTTGACCATCAAGTGCAAGCGTGCCCTGAAACAGGCCGGCATGAAGCGTCTGGTGATCGCTGGCGGCGTCAGTGCCAACAAGGCCTTGCGCGTTTCGCTGGAAAAGATGCTCGGCGATATGAAGGGTGATGTGTTCTACGCCCGTCCCGAGTTCTGCACCGACAACGGCGCGATGATCGCGTTTGCCGGTTGCCAGCGCTTGCAGGCCGGTCAGCAGGAAAGTCTGGCAATCAGCGTGCAGGCGCGCTGGCCAATGGAGCAATTGTCGCCGTTGTGATGAGAGGCGCTCATGGGCGCTATTTAAAAATGCCGTTCGCGCCCGGCAAACAGGTCGCGTAGATTGCCGCGGTGGCGCCAGACGATCAGCAGTGTCAGCGCGCTCATTGGCAACAGCGCCTCCGGTTCCTGCCAGGCCAGCAACGGCAGGGTCAGCGGCGTGGCAATCAGCGCGGCCAGCGAGCTGGTACGGGTCAGGTAGAACGTCAGCAGCCAGGCGCACACGGCCAACAGCGCAGCGGGCGGATACAGGCCCAGCAGCATCCCGGCAGCGGTGGCGACACCTTTGCCGCCACGGAAGCGGAAATACAGCGGGAACAGGTGACCGATCACGGCGCACACGCCGATCCACGCCTGATCCTGCAGCGAAAGGCCGACAGCCGAGGCGATCAGCACCGGCACAAGGCCTTTGCACAGATCACCCAGCAGGGTCAGGATCGCCAGTTTGCGACCGGCCAGGCGCAGCATGTTGGTGGCACCGGCATTGCCCGAGCCACTCATTCGCGGATCCGGATTTCCGGTCAGGCGGCTGAGCAAAATGGCGAAGGACAGCGAGCCGAGCAGGTAGGCGAAAGTCGCCAGTAACCAAAACATGCTAACTATTCCGGGCGAGGACGCCCTGATTCTAACGGCGCATTGCGCCCTTGTCGTGCAGCGGAGAGAAGTGCTTGGACAGAGTGTTTATCGAGGGCCTGGAAGTCGACACCGTCATTGGTGCCTACGACTGGGAGCGCGGCATCCGACAGTGCTTGCGACTTGATCTGAGCTTCGCCTGGGACAATCGCCCGGCCGCCACCGGTGACGACCTGACCCTGGCGCTCGACTACGCTAGCGTTTCCACGCGGATTCAGGCTTTTGCCGAGCAGGCGCAGTTTCAATTGGTCGAGACCTTTGCCGAGCGTCTGGTCGAAGTGCTGATGGATGAATTCAAGATCACGTGGGTGCGTCTGAAGTTGACCAAGCCTGGCGCTGTACCGGCCGCGAAGGGCGGTGTGGGTGTGGAGATCGAGCGCGGATGTCGCTGACTCAGGTCTACCTCGGGCTCGGTAGCAATATCGAGCGCGAAACCCATTTGCGTGCCGGACTCGACGCTTTGGCGACATTTCTGGTGGATATCCGCTGTTCGGCGGTGTTCGAGAGCGCGCCAGTGGGGATCAAGAGCGGGCCGTTCTTCAACTTTGTGGTGTCGGCGTATACCGATCTGCCGTTGATGGAGCTGGATCGGCGCTTGAAATTCATTGAGGCGGATAACGGCCGTTACGCGCCGGATCGCAAGGGTTTGCCGCTGGATATCGATGTGCTGCTGTATGGTGATCTGGCGGGGAATTTCGACGGGCTGGTTCTGCCGCGTGCCGAGATTCTGAAAAATGCCTTTGTGCTGTGGCCGTTGTCGCTGATTGCGCCGGATCGCGTGCATCCGGGTGTGGGAAAAAGCTTCGCGACTTTGTGGGCTGAAGCGCAGATTGATCAGGTATTGGCGCCAGTAGCGTTCGAGTGGCGCGGGCAGCAGCTCACGCCGTCGAATCTTTAAAGCAAAAGATCGCAGCCTTCGGCAGCTCCTACAGGAAAACACTTAATCCCATGTAGGAGCTGCCGCAGGCTGCGATCTTTTGATCTTGATTCAGGCGTTCTCTTTGTAAGACTTCAAAGCCTTTAGCCGCTCACGCTTTAGCGCCTCACCCAGCTCCGGCCCCTTGAATCCCTTCTCCAGCAACGGTTGCACCGCGACTTCCCGCGCAACCTTGGCAGCGCCGCGCAAATAATCCGCCTGTGGATAACTTCTCTGTTCCAGCCCTTTGCGGCCTCGGGCGTCCATTTCGCATGCGACGATAAACTCCTCAAACCGCTGCGGTCGACGATACACATCAAAACTCTGCAACAACTCCAGCAACGTTGAAGCCTTCAACTCCAGCGCCCGGTGGCCATGGGTGTGGTACTTGCCAACCAATAGCGCCAACTCCTGGCAATCCTTCGGCGCCTTGAAGCGTTCGTTTACGGCTTTGATCAGTTTCAGTCCGGTGTGCTCATGAGCGATATGCCGTGGCCACTCTTCTTCCGGTGTGAGGCCTTTGCCGAGGTCATGCAGCAGGCAGGCCCAACGTACCGTCAGCGGTTGTTTATGCAGCGCCGACTGCTCGAGCACGCTGAGTGTGTGGACGCCAGTGTCGATTTCCGGATGATGCGCTGCCGGTTGCGGCACGCCAAACAGCGCGTCGACCTCTGGCATCAGTACCTTGAGCGCTCCACAGTCGCGAAGCACTTGGATAAATACCTGCGGCTGATCTTCCATCAAGGCGCGGGAGATTTCTTTCCAGCTGCGTTCTGCGGTCAACGCCTCCAGTTCGCCGGACTCGCTGAGCTGCCGCATTAATTCCAGCGTCTCTGGCGCGACCGTGAAACCGAGTTCGGCATAGCGCGCGGCGAAACGGGCAACGCGCAATACTCGGAGGGGATCTTCGGCAAACGCCGGTGATACGTGGCGCAGGATGCGAGCATCGAGATCGCGCTGGCCATGGTACGGATCGGTCAGATTCTGCTGATCGTCTTCCGCCATGGCGTTGATGGTCAGATCGCGGCGGATCAGGTCTTCTTCAAGCGTGACTTCGGGGCTGGCGTGAAAGGTGAAGCCACCATAACCGCGCCCGCTTTTGCGCTCGGTGCGGGCGAGGGCATATTCCTCGCCGCTTTTTGGGTGAAGAAACACCGGGAAATCCGCACCGACCGGACGATAGCCCAGGGCGAGCATTTCTTCTGTGGTGGCACCGACCACCACCCAATCAATGTCCGTGACCGGTTTGCCCAGCAAGCGATCACGGACCGCGCCGCCAACCTTGAAAATCTGCATAAAAAACCTCCGTTAGCCCGACAGGATAACCCTTGCGCCGGACTTTCGGAGGCCAGAACCGTTTCAAAGATGAATGACTGCGAGGTCGAGCCGACCGTAATCCCCTTCGCTGTGTTCACTGCGTGGCGGAACGTGATGGGTTTTCATGATCTGGTCGCCTTGCAGGGTTTCCAGGTGAATGTCGAAGCCCCACAGGCGATGCAAGTGTTTGAGCACTTCTTCGGTGGAATCGCCCAATGGTTTGCGGTCGTGCTGTTGGTGACGCAAGGTCAGTGAGCGGTCGCCGCGCCGATCAATGCTGTAGATCTGCACGTTCGGCTCGCGGTTGCCGAGGTTGTACTGCGCAGCAAGGGTTTCGCGGATGATCCGGTAGCCGGGTTCGTCATGAATCGCAGGCACCAACAAGTCCTCCTTCTGATCGTCATCCATGATGCTGAACAGTTTCAGATCGCGGATCACTTTCGGTGACAGGTACTGCAGGATAAAGCTCTCATCCTTGAAGCTGCTCATGGCGAACTTGATGGTCGACAGCCAGTCGGTCCCGGCGATTTCCGGGAACCAGTGACGATCTTCTTCGGTAGGCTCTTCACACATGCGCCGGATGTCCCGATACATGGCGAAGCCCAGCGCGTAGGGGTTGATGCCGTTGTAGTAGGGGCTGTCGAAACCCGGTTGAAACACCACGCTGGTGTGCGAGGTGAGGAATTCCATCATGAACCCGTCGGTGACCAGCCCTTCGTCGTACAGGTCGTTCATCAGTGTGTAGTGCCAGAATGTCGCCCAGCCTTCGTTCATTACCTGGGTCTGGCGCTGTGGATAGAAATACTGAGCGATCTTGCGCACGATCCGCACGATCTCGCGCTGCCATGGTTCGAGCAGCGGCGCGTGTTTCTCGATGAAGTACAGGATGTTTTCCTGTGGCTCGGCCGGGAAGCGCGCGTTGTCCCTGTCGCTGTACTTGTCCGCGCCTTTGGGAATGGTGCGCCACAGATCGTTGATCTGCTTTTGCAGGTGCTCTTCGCGATCCTTCTGCCGCCGGCGCTCCTCCTCGGCGGAAATCGGATACGGACGCTTGTAGCGATCGACGCCGTAGTTCATCAGGGCATGGCAGGAGTCGAGCAAGTCTTCCACCGCATCAATGCCGTGGCGCTCTTCGCACTGCATGATGTACTGCTTGGCGAACACCAGGTAATCGATGATCGAGCTGGCATCGGTCCAGGTGCGGAACAGGTAGTTGCCCTTGAAAAAGCTGTTGTGGCCGTAGCATGCATGCGCCACCACCAGCGCCTGCATGCAGATGGTGTTTTCTTCCATCAGATAGGCAATGCACGGGTCGGAGTTGATCACGATTTCGTAGGCCAGACCCATCTGTCCACGGCTGTAGGACTTTTCGGTGCTGAGGAAGTGTTTACCGTAGGACCAGTGGTGGTAACCCAGCGGCATGCCGACCGAGGCATAGGCGTCCATCATCTGCTCGGCGGTGATCACTTCGATCTGGTTGGGGTAGGTATCCAGCGCATAGCGAGCCGCGATACGGGCGATTTCGCGGTCGTAGGTCTGGATCAGCTCGAACGTCCATTCGGAGCCGGTGGAAATGGGTTGGCGCTTCTGCTCTTTGGCGGTCATGTCACTAACCTGCGCTGGAAGAGTTCACGGAAGACCGGATAAATATCCCCGGCCGAGACCAGTTGCTGCTGGGCAAAAGTGTCAGAAAAGGCTTCGGCGATGCGTTCGTACTCGTACCACAAAGCCTGATGTTCGCGCGGGGTGATCTCCACATAAGTGTAGTACTGCACAAATGGCATGATCTGGTTGATCAGGATGTCGCGGCAGATTGGCGAGTCGTCGTTCCAGTTGTCGCCGTCGGAAGCCTGCGCCGCGTAGATGTTCCACTCGTTGCTCGGGTAACGCTCGGCCATGATCTCCTGCATCAGTTTCAGGGCGCTGGAAACGATGGTGCCGCCGGTTTCCCGCGAGTAGAAAAACTCCTCTTCATCGACTTCCCGGGCACTGGTGTGGTGACGGATGAACACGACGTCGATCTTGTCGTAATTCCTTTTCAGGAACAGGTACAAGAGGATGAAAAAGCGTTTGGCGATGTCCTTGGTCGCCTGGGTCATGGAGCCGGAAACGTCCATCAGGCAGAACATGACGGCTTTCGAACTGGGGTTTGGCTGTTTGATCAGCAGGTTGTATTTCAAGTCGAAGGTGTCGAGGAACGGCACGCGATGGATGCGCGCGCTGAGTTTTTCGATTTCCGCCTCGAGTTCCTGAATATCGCCGAAGTTGTCCGGCTCTTCGCGTCTCAGACGCTCAAGTTCTTCTTTGACTTCGCGCAGTTTTGCCCGACTGCTGCCAGACAGGGCAATGCGTCGCGCATGAGCCGAGCGCAGCGTGCGGATGATGTTGATGCGTGACGGGTTACCTTCGTTACTGATCCCGGCACGAACGGTCTTGAAGGTGTCGGTGCCGCTGAGGTTGCGCTTGACCAGGTTCGGCAGCTCAAGGTCTTCGAACATGAATTCGAGAAATTCTTCCTGGGTGATCTGGAAGACAAACTCGTCCATACCCTCGCCGGAATTGCCGGCCTTGCCCGGGCCGCGTCCGCCGCCACCTCCCGGCGGGCGGGCGATGTGTTCGCCAGCGGTGAATTCCTTGTTGCCAGGATGAACCACGGTCTGCTTGCCGCCGCGACCATGGTGAAGCACCGGTTCGTCGATGTCGCGACCGGGAATGCTGATCTGTTCGCCGTGCTCCATATCGGTAATGGAACGCCGGCTGACCGCCTCTTCGACAGCCTTTTTGATGTGGTCACGATAACGCCGCAGGAAACGCTGGCGGTTCACCGTGCTCTTGTTCTTGCCATTCAGACGTCGGTCGATCACATAACTCATAGGAAGCCCTCCGGGCAGCTTCAAGTTGTGAGCCTCAAGCTGCAAGTAAAAGCAGGTTCCCGGGCATCAGTGGGTTACGCGCTTTGTTCTTGCAGCTCGTAGCTGGAAGCTTGCTGCTGCTTCACTGCGACTTCCGGACCCGTAGGTACCATTCGGACAGCAGTCGTACCTGTTTGTCGGTATAGCCACGTTCGACCATGCGAGTGACGAAGTCGTTGTGCTTCTGTTGGTCCTCCTTGCTGGCCTTGGCGTTGAAGCTGATGACTGGCAGCAGGTCTTCGGTGTTGGAGAACATTTTCTTCTCGATGACCACCCGCAGTTTTTCGTAGCTGAGCCAGGTCGGGTTCTTGCCGTTGTTGTTGGCCCGCGCGCGCAATACGAAGTTGACGATCTCGTTGCGGAAATCCTTCGGATTGCTGATGCCGGCCGGTTTCTCGATTTTCTCCAGTTCTTCGTTCAGCGCGACGCGGTTGAGGATCTCGCCGGTTTCCGGGTCGCGGTACTCCTGATCCTGAATCCAGAAGTCGGCGTACAGCACGTAGCGGTCGAAGATGTTCTGGCCGTACTCGCTGTAAGACTCGAGGTACGCGGTCTGGATCTCCTTGCCGATGAATTCGATATAACGCGGCGCCAGGTATTCCTTGAGGTAGCGCAGGTAGCGCTCGCGGGTTTCCGCCTGGAACTGTTCCTGTTCGATTTGCTGTTCCAGCACATAGAGCAGGTGCACCGGGTTGGCGGCGATTTCGTGCGGGTCGAAGTTGAACACCTTGGAGAGGATCTTGAAGGCGAAGCGGGTCGACAGACCGTTCATGCCTTCATCGACACCTGCCGAGTCGCGGTATTCCTGAATCGACTTGGCCTTCGGATCGGTGTCCTTGAGGTTTTCGCCGTCGTAGACGCGCATTTTCGAGTAGATGTTGGAGTTTTCCGGCTCCTTGAGGCGTGACAGGACAGTGAACTGCGCCAGCATTTTCAAGGTGTCCGGCGCGCAATGCGCTTTGGCCAGGGAGCTGTTGAACAGCAGTTTGTCGTAGATCTTCACTTCGTCACTGACGCGCAGGCAGTACGGCACTTTGACGATGTAGATCCGGTCGATGAACGCTTCGTTGTTCTTGTTGTTGCGGAAGGTGTGCCATTCCGATTCGTTGGAGTGGGCGAGCAGGATCCCGGTGAACGGAATCGCGCCGAGGCCTTCGGTACTGTTGTAGTTGCCTTCCTGAGTCGCGGTGAGCAATGGGTGCAGCACCTTGATCGGTGCCTTGAACATTTCGACGAATTCCATCAGGCCCTGGTTGGCCCGGCACAGCGCACCGGAGTAGCTGTAGGCGTCGGCGTCGTTCTGTGGGTATTCCTCGAGTTTACGGATGTCGACCTTACCGACCAGCGCCGAGATGTCCTGGTTGTTCTCGTCACCCGGTTCGGTCTTGGCCACGGCGATCTGGTTGAGGATCGACGGATACAGTTTGACCACGCGGAACTGGCTGATGTCGCCGCCGAATTCGGCCAGGCGTTTGGTCGCCCATGGCGACATGATGGTGTTCAGGTAGCGCCGTGGGATACCGAAGTCTTCTTCGAGGATCGCGCCATCTTCGGTGGCGTTGAACAGACCCAGTGGCGATTCGAATACCGGCGAGCCCTTGATCGCATAGAAGGGCACTTTTTCAATCAGTTGTTTCAGCTTCTCGGCCAAGGACGATTTACCGCCGCCGACGGGGCCGAGCAGATAGAGGATTTGTTTCTTCTCTTCCAGGCCTTGGGCGGCATGGCGGAAATACGAGACGATCTGGTCGATGCATTCTTCCATCCCGTGGAAGTCTTCAAAGGCCGGATAGCGACGGATCACCTTGTTGGAGAAGATGCGTGACAGCCTCGAGTTGGTCGAGGTGTCGAGCAGTTCCGGTTCGCCGATGGCCAGCAATAGACGCTCGGCGGCGGAAACGTAGGCGCTACGGTCTTTCTTGCACAGCTCCAGGTACTCTTGCAGCGAGAGTTCTTCCTGGCGTGTGGACTCGAAGCGTTGTTGGAAGTGGCTAAAGATACTCATGACGTCACCTCGCTCGATACGTGGAGCCGACGCCGGATCACTCAGTCGATGCTGGCAAACAACCGTTTTGGCAGCTGTTTGTTTACCCCCCAGAACACTTTCACGATCGACAATCGTGAAAGTCACTCCCGATGACCCGTGCGCCGGTGTACCGGCTCTCCCCTGATTTGGATGGCCTGGGCTTAAGGATAGTTGGGAATTCGGGAGGTAAAGGCGAGATACGTAATTAGTTGTGGCAAGACCGTTCGTCTGCCCGCGCAGGCCCACGGCAGCCGGGGCCTGCGCGTGACAAAAAAATTATTCGGCGGTGCCTTGCGCAGTTTCCGCAGGATAAGTCGTACGCCACAGCTCGAAGCCGCCGTCCATGCTGTAGACGTCAGAGAAGCCTTGGCTGATCAGGTACGCCGCGGCACCCTGGCTGGAATTGCCGTGGTAGCAGACGACCACGGTCGGTGCATCAAGGTCAGCGCCTTGAATGAAAGCGTGCAGGGAATGATTGTCCAGATGCTTCGAGCCGCTGATGTGCAGGGCGGCGAAAGTCGCCGGGTCGCGTACGTCGACGACGACGGCACCTTGTTCACGCAGGGCCTGGGCCTGTTCCGGGGGGATTCGTTTGAATTCGCTCATGGCGGGTTCCTGTTGCTCGGCTGAAAGCGCAGTCTAACGCGGTGCGCTGACTGGCGAAGTTTGGGGGATAAGTGGTGCGACAGTTGGCGCGAGTCCGCCGTGTTCGTCGCATTTGCACGACAGCCGTTCGCCGCTGTCGACATTCATCAGGGTCAGGCTGCCGCCCCAGACACAACCGGTGTCCAGCGCCGAGATACCTGGCTCATTGATATTGCCTTCGAGTGCCGCCCAGTGGCCGAAGATGATTCGCAAACCTTTCGTCTTGCGTTCTTTATGCTGGAACCACGGTTTGTAACCGGCGGGCGCGGTGTCGAGGCCTTCTTTGCTCTTGAGGTCGAGCTTGCCCTCGGCAGTGCAGAAGCGCATCCGCGTGAAATAGTTGGTGATGACGCGCAGGCGGGTCACGCCTTTAAGGTCGTTGTCCCATTTCGCCGGGTCGTTGCCGTACATGCCGTCGAGGTACGCAGGGAACAGATTGTCGTCACGCAGGGCCGATTCGACTTCGGCGGCGCACTTCAGTGCGCGGTTCAGCGACCATTGTGGTGGTATGCCGGCGTGGACCATGGCGACATCGCGCTGCTCGTCGTAGTGCATGAGCTTTTGTTGGCGCAACCATTCCAGCAGCTCGGCACTGTCCGGTGCTTCGAAAATCTCGCGCAGGGTGTCGGACTTCTTCAGGCGCTCGATGTTTTTAGCCGCAGCCAGCAGGTGCAGATCGTGGTTGCCCAGCACGCAGACCAGCGATTCACGCATGCCATACAAAAAGCGCAGGGTGTCCAGTGACTGCGGGCCACGATTGACCAGATCACCCACCAGCCATAGCCGATCGAGTTTCGTGTCGAACGCTACTTGCTTGAGCAGGCACTTGAGTGGTTCGAGGCAGCCTTGCAGGTCGCCAACGGCATACGTTGCCATCAGTGCAGGGCTCCGGGCACCGCCAGGCGGAAAGGTTTGATGATGGCGTCGAAATGTTTACCGTCAGTGGCGACCATTTCATAGGTGCCCTGCATGGTGCCGACCTTGGTGGTCATCACTGTACCGCTGCTGTAGGTATGGCTCTGGCCAGCATCGATCAACGGTTGCTGACCCACCACGCCGGCGCCACGCACCTCTTCGACATGGCCGTCGCCATCGGTGATCACCCAATGCCGTGATATCAGGCGTGCGGGTTGCTCGCCATTGTTCTGCACAGTGATGGTGTAGGCGAAGGCGAAGCGGTCGTGCTCGGGTTGCGATTGGTCTGCCAGATAGCGGGTAACGACGCTGACATCGACCTGGTAACGGGAATCGGACATGCAAGAGGCCTTAAACGAAGCGGAACGCGGGGCGTAGCTGATGGGGAATCAGTCTAGGCAAGTATCGGGCAGTAAACCAGAGTGGCGTCCTGCCCGATAGCGTTCATCGTTTATCAGTCGGCGGCGGGGGAGGCCGGGACTTGTATCGCGAGCTGGTCGGCCAGACGCACGAACGCGGCCAGATCCAGTTGCTCCGGACGCAGACTGCCATCGACGCCGGCGGCTTCGATTTCAGCGTTGCTGAGCAATTGCTTGAGGGTGTTGCGCAAGGTTTTGCGACGCTGGTTGAACGCTTCGCGGACGACGCGCTCCAGCAACTTGTGATCCTTGGCCGGGTGCGGCAGTACCGCGTGCGGCACCAGTCGGACGATGGCTGAATCGACTTTAGGCGGCGGATTGAACGCGCCTGGGCCGACGTTGAACAGGTGTTCCACGCGGCAATGGTACTGAACCATGATCGACAGGCGACCCCAGTCACCACCGCCAGGGCCTGCGGCCAGACGCTCGACGACTTCTTTTTGCAGCATGAAGTGCATGTCGCGAATGATGCCGGCGTTGTTCAGCAGGTGAAAAATCAGCGGCGTCGAGATGTTGTACGGCAGGTTGCCGACCACGCGCAGGCTGTTCGGCGCGGCGTTGAGCGTGTTGAAGTCGAACTTCAGTGCATCGCCCTGATGCAGGTTGAAATTGCTCTTGCCGGCAAACTGCTGGTTGAGGATCGGGATCAGATCCTTGTCCAGCTCCACTACGTCGAGTTGCGCGCCGGAGTTGAGCAGGCCGGCGGTCAAGGCGCCCTGGCCCGGGCCGATTTCCAGCAGGCGGTCTTCAGACTTGGCGCTGATGGAGCGCAGGATACGGTCGATAACGCCGGCATCGTGCAGGAAGTTCTGGCCAAAGCGTTTGCGCGCCTTGTGTTGGTATTGCTCGGTCATAAACGGGTCTCGGCCATCTGGTAGGCGGTTTCCAGGGCGACTTGCAGGCTGCCGGTGTCGATCTTGCCGCTGCCGGCCAGATCCAGGGCGGTGCCGTGATCGACCGACGTGCGGATGATCGGCAGGCCAAGGGTCACGTTGACGGCAGCGCCGAAGCCTTTGTACTTGAGCACAGGCAAACCCTGGTCGTGGTACATCGCCAGCACTGCGTCGCAGTGCTCCAGATATTTGGGGGTAAACAGAGTGTCGGCAGGCAGCGGGCCACGAAGGTCCATGCCCTCGCCGCGCAGGCGCTCTAATGTCGGTTCAATGATGTCGATTTCTTCATGGCCCAGGTGGCCGCCTTCACCGGCGTGCGGGTTGAGTCCGCAGACGAGGATGCGTGGCTGGGCGATGCCGAATTTGTTTTGCAGGTCGCTGTGCAGAATCCGTGTGACCCGCTCCAGCCGTTCTGGGGTGATCGCATCGGCAATCTCGCGCAGGGGCAGGTGAGTGGTGACCAGTGCCACGCGCAAGCCACGGGTGGCGAGCATCATCACCACTTGGGCGGTGTGAGTCAGGTCGGCGAGGAATTCGGTGTGCCCGGAGAACGCGATGCCCGACTCGTTGATCACGCCCTTGTGTACAGGGGCGGTAATCATCCCGGCGAAGTCGCCGTTGAGGCAGCCGTTGCCGGCGCGGGTCAGGGTTTCGAGGACGAACGCAGCGTTGGCCTTGTCCAGTTGCCCGGCAACCACGGGGGCGCTCAGCGGCGTATCCCAGACATACAGGCTGCCTGCGGGTGCCGGGGCGTCCGGCCAGTGATTCGGGCCGATATCCAGCAAGTTGACGGCCAGCCCCAGCTGCGCGGCCCGCTCGGTGAGCAGGCCGCGGCTGGTGATGGCAATCAGGGGATGTGGCTGGGCTTGCGAGGCGAGCAGCAGGCACAGGTCGGGACCGATGCCGGCTGGTTCGCCGGGTGTCAGCGCGAAACGCTTGGGTTTCACTGCGCTGCCTGGTCTGCACCAGGGAGTTTGATCTCTACGTACGCTTCGTCACGGATCTGACGCAGCCAGGTTTGCAGCTCTTCGTCGTATTTGCGGTTACGCAGTACGGTCATGGCTTGCTGCTCGCGGGCTTGTTCGGTGCTGTCGGTAGCGCGGCGGCCAAGGACTTCCAGAACGTGCCAGCCATATTGGGTCTGGAACGGCTTGGACAGCTGACCTTGTGGGGTCTTGGCCATCACTTCGCGGAACTCCGGAACCAGTGCATTCGGGTCGATCCAGTTCAGGTCGCCGCCGTTGAGCGCCGAGCCCGGGTCTTCTGAGTAGTTTTTCGCCAGAGTGGCGAAGTCTTCACCGGCCACGATGCGTTCATACAAAGATTGAACCAGCGCTTTGGTTTTCGCTTCATCACGAATCGGGCTTGGCTTCACCAGAATGTGACGAACATGCACTTCGTCACGCATCTGCGCTTCGCCACCACGCTTGGCCAGCAGCTTGAGGATGATGAAACCACCCGGTGTGCGTGCAGGTTGAGTGATGTCGCCGACGGCCATGCTGCTCAGCTCGCGGTCGAACGGCGGTGGCAGTTGCGCGGCTTTACGCCAGCCCATGTCGCCGCCTTCCAGAGCGTTGTCGCTGCCGGATTTGGCAACGGCCATCTGGCCGAAGTCAGCGCCTTGCTTGAGCTGCTGGTAAACCTCCATGGCCTGACGGGCAGCACTCTGAATCGCGTCAGAGTTGGCGCTTTCCGGCGTCGGGATCAGGATGTTGGCCAGGTGCAGTTCTTCGGACAGTTGCATCTTGCCCAGGTCGGAGGCGAGGAAGTTTTTCACTTCCTGTTCGGAGACCTGAATGCGTTCTGCCACGCGGCGCTGACGCACACGGCTGATGACCATTTCGCGTTTGATCTGGTCACGGGCATCGTCGTAGGACAGGCCGTCGCGAGCCAGAGCAGCACGGAACTGCTCAACCGACATGTTGTTGCGCTGAGCAATGGTACCGACTGCCTGGTTCAATTCTTCATCGGTGATGCGGATGCCGGAACGCTCGCCAATCTGCAGTTGCAGGTTTTCGACGATCAGGCGCTCGAGCACCTGTTGATCCAGTACGCCAGGAGGCGGCAAACCGCCGCCACGCTTGGCGATGGTCTGCTGCACTTCGTGGACGCGCTGGTCCAGTTGGCTTTGCATGACCACGTCGTTGTCGACGATTGCTACCACTTTGTCGATGGATTGAACTGCGGCGTTAGCCGCAGTACCCAGGAACAGCGCGCCCAGCATCAGCGGGCGCAGACAATCAGAAAGCTTGGTCTTCACGTTCACGATAACCTTGAATGCCTTTGTCGAGGAAGCTCTCTACCTTGGCGCCGGTGAGGCCGCCGAGTCCCTTCAGAACAATTTGGAGGAAGATGCCATGGTCGCCTTTTTCGTTTTCCGGGGCGTTCTGACTGAACTCGTCATAGGAAACCCAGTAACGGTTGATCAGGCGCAGTTTCCAGCAGCAGTTGTCGTACTCGAAACCACCAAACGCTTCCAGGGTACGGTTACGGTTGTAGTCGTACTGCCAGCGGCTGATCGCGTTCCACTGCGGAACGATCGGCCAGATGACCGAGAAGTCATGCTGCTGGATCTTGTAGTAGTCCTTCACGTAGCCAGGTGTGCCCGGAGTGCCGTAGTCACCACCACCCACCGACCACTTACCGGTGTTCTGGTCGTAGCGGACCTGGTCATTGCGATAGCGATAACCGGCGTTGATGACCTTGTTCGGGTTGTCTTCAGGCTGGTAGTGGAACATCGCACTGCCGGAGCGCGGGCTGCGGCTGTCTGGATCCCAGTTGTAGTCGGCCGTGGTACGCCAGTCGCGGTTCCAGCGGTATTCGTATTCCAGTGCATAGGGCGAGACGTTGGATTTCGCGTCATCACGATCCTTGAACGCGATGCCAGGCAATTGAACTTCGCGGTCCTTGAAGTACAGAGCCTGACCAACACTGATGCGTTGACGTTCGAAGCCATCGTCTTCGATCCAGCGGCTGGTAACGCCCAGCGACAGCTTGTTCTCGTCGCCGACACGGTCGGCGCCGGAGAAGCGGTTGTCGCGGAACAGCGAGGCGTAATTGAAGGTGTATTCGCTGGTGTCAAATACTGGAATGTCTTCTTGATCCACCTCGGGAACATAAAGGTAGAACAGGCGTGGTTCCAGGGTTTGACGATAGTTTTTGCCGAAGAACTGTGTATTGCGGTCGAAGTACAAACCGCTGTCGATGCTGGCAATCGGTACACCACGATTCTGATTGCTGTCGAACTTGCCGCCGACGTAATCAGTGCCGGCTGCAGCTGCTGCGTTTTGCTGCGCGACAATCTGCGATTTACCAGTACCGTCCAGATCCAGCTGATACTGAGTGTACTGATACTTCAGCGATGGCTTCAGGAAGCCATAAGTCCAGTTCATCGGCAGGCTGACACCCGGCTTAAGGTTCAACCGATCGCCGTTCGCGCGGTCGAGCCCTTGGACATTGTTGTCGAGACGACGATCAACAGTGCCATCTTCGTTAACAAAGTTGCCGGTTTTCAAATCACGATCAAACCGGACAAGCTCGGTCTCGTAATCGAAGTTCAAACCTTCCGGGTGGTACGGCAGCTGACCATTGAAGGTGATCTGCGGCAGGCGACCATACGGGGTGATGTTGGAAACAGTCGCCAACTGGTACTGCTGAGCATTCAGGCGTGCGGTATAGCTATCACCACGATAGGTGATCGCGCCCTGCTGGTTCACGTAGTCGCTGCTTTTCACACCAATCTGATCGGTTTGCAGATCCTGGAAGTAATAAGGATCGCTGATCTTGGTGTAATCAACCTCGGTGAGCACGCGGGAGTCGAGACCGCCCTTGTGCTGCCAGTTATACATGTAGCGGGTTTTATCGTAGTCGGTCTGGCCTTTGCGATCATCGTCCTCGTCATTGAGGTAAGCCGCACCGAACTGACCTTCACTCGACTTGGTCAGGTAACGGAATTCGCCTTCCACCAACATGCCACGCTTGCTCATGTAACGCGGGTACAACGTGGCGTCGTAGTTCGGCGCCAGGTTGAAGTAGTACGGTGTGACCAGCATGAAGCCGGTGTCGCTGCCGCTGCCAATGGTCGGCGGCAGGAAGCCCGACTGACGACGGTCGTCGATCGGGAAGTAGATGTACGGCGTGTACAGAATCGGAATGTCTTTTACGCGCAACGTCACGTTGGTCGCGGTACCGAAACCGGTAGCCGGGTTCAAGGTGATGTTGTTGCCCTTGAGCTGCCAGGCATTGCTGTTCGGTTCGCACGTGGTGTACGTGCCGTCCTTCAGACGGATGATCGCGTTTTCCGCACGCTTGGCGTACAGCGCGTTGCCGCGGATACGCGATTTGTGCATCACGTATTCGGCGTTGTCGACCTTGGCTTCACCGGTGTCGAGTTGCACATCGGCGTGGTCGCCAACGATCAGCGCGCCGTTGTCGCGGATGCGCACATCGCCATTGAGTTCGGCGCGGCTCTCGGCCTGATACAGGCTGGCCTCGTCGGACTCGACCTGCATGCTGCCCTGACGCAGGACGACATCGCCGGCCAGCGTACCGACTTGATCATCGGTGTTATAGCGCGAGGCTTTTGCGCCGATAAAGGTCGGAGCATCGCTTTTGTTCGTCTTGTCATTCATGCCAGGACGAATCGGTTCGATATAGGCACCAGAGCAGTAAGGCCCGGTCTCGGCCAATTGGGCGGCGGTGAGCTTCTCGCGCGGAACCCAGTCGAGGTGACTGAAGTCTTCGCTACGGGATTTCAGACCGCGGCCCTTGGCTTCGGTGACCAGCGCCGTTTTAGGGGCTGTGTCGGCACCCGAACCGTTCTCGGTCGCGGCTTCGCCAGTGGCGCTGACGGCACTGCCGTCATGCACCGGGCGCGGCGGCAACGCAGCAGCGGTTGATTTGGGCGCACAGGCCCAACCACCCGAAGCCGAGACGGAGCAGTCATACTGCTCGGCGGCAACAACGAATTGACTGGCCAGAGGTTGCATAGCCAGCAGACTGCCGGTTACCAACAACGGAAATTTTTTACGAAACGCGGGGGATTTCAATGCCATCTTATTAGTCCGGGCTTCCTGCGTGCCATCTGCCCGCGGTGTGGGCCGCACGCCTCTCGATGGTCTGAAAAAGATGCTGGATAATAAAGCATGACCCGCTTGACGGCTAGCGCCGTCGGAGACCCTTGCAATGCCTGACCAAGATGTACGCTTGCAACACCTGAAAGTTTGGCTCGATGAGCAGTTGGCAAACCTGTTTGCGGATCAGGGCTGGGGCGCCGTGCCCCCGGCCACGTTGACTGCGGCCAGCAGCGACGCGAGTTTTCGCCGTTACTTCCGTTGGGAAGGTGAGGGTCGCAGCTTTGTCGTGATGGACGCGCCGCCGCCCCAGGAAAACTGCAAACCGTTCGTGGATATCGCCTTTTTGCTGGCGAAATCCGGAATAAACGTGCCGAAAATTTATGCCGAAGACCTCGAACGCGGTTTTCTTTTGCTCAATGACCTGGGCAACAAGACCTATCTCGACGTGATCGATGGCGAGAATGCCGACGCTTTGTTCGACGATGCCCTGCAAGCGCTGCTGGCTTTTCAGCAGTTGCCGATGGTTGCACCGTTGCCGAGTTACGACGTGGCGTTGCTGCGCCGTGAACTGGAACTGTTCCCCGAGTGGTACGTGAAGCGTGAGCTCGGCATCGAGTTCGACGCGACCCAGCAGCAACAATGGCAACACGTCAGCGACCTGTTGATCGACAGCGCCCTTGCGCAGCCGAAAGTGCTGGTGCACCGCGACTACATGCCGCGCAACCTGATGCTCAGCGAGCCGAATCCCGGTGTGCTGGATTTCCAGGATGCGGTCTATGGTCCGGTGACCTACGACGTGACCTGCCTGTTCAAAGATGCGTTTCTCAGCTGGCCTGAAGAACGCGTACGCGGCTGGCTGGAAAGTTACTGGCAACAAGCCTCGGCGCTGAACATCCCGGTGCAGCCGGACTTCGAAGACTTCCTGCGCGCCAGCGATCTGATGGGCGTGCAGCGTCACCTGAAAGTCATCGGCATCTTTGCGCGCATCTGTCACCGCGACGGCAAGCCGCGTTATCTGGCCGACGTGCCGCGTTTCTTCTCTTATATAGAAGCGGTGATTGCGCGTCGTCCTGAACTGGCGGAACTGCAAACGCTGTTCACCAGCCTGCGGGGTGGAGCGACGGCATGAAGGCAATGATTCTGGCGGCAGGCAAAGGCGAGCGCATGCGCCCGCTGACCCTGACCACTCCGAAACCGCTGGTGCGTGCCGGCGGCGTCCCCCTGATCGAATATCACCTGCGCGCCCTCGCGGCCGCGGGGTTCAACGAGATCGTCATCAACCACGCCTGGCTCGGCCAGCAGATCGAAGATTACCTGGGTGACGGTTCGCAGTTTGGCGTGAGCATTCAGTACTCGCCGGAAGGTGAGCCACTGGAAACCGGCGGCGGGATTTTCCGTGCGCTGCCGCTGCTCGGCGATGATGCCTTTCTGGTGGTCAACGGTGATATCTGGACCGATTACGATTTCAGCGTGCTGCACCAGCCGATCAACGGCCTGGCGCATCTGGTGCTGGCGGACAACCCGGCGCATCACCCGAGTGGAGATTTCACTTTGGTCGATGGCAAGGTGCACGACGGTCAGCCGGACGCTGCAACCCTGACCTACAGCGGCATCGCGGTGCTGCATCCTCAGTTGTTCGACGGCTGCGCCGACGGTGCTTTCAAACTGGCACCGCTGTTGCGCAACGCCATGGCGGCTGGCGAAGTCACGGGCGAGCGTCTGAAAGGTCACTGGGTCGATGTCGGTACGCACGAGCGTCTGGCCGAAGCTGAAACCTTGATAGAAGCGAGTCGCTGACATGTTGTGGCCAGGGACTCTGATTGGAGCCGGAGCGGGTTTTGCGATTGCCAGTATTCCGGGGGCCATGCTTGGGGCATTGTTGGGGCAAGCGCTGGATCGGCGCTTGCACTTGCAGAGCTGGGGACACTTGCGGGAAAAGCTCGGCGGTCGGCCGATGCTGCGCAACGACGAACTGTTGTTTGTGTTGCTCGGTCGTCTGGCCAAGAGCGACGGTCGCGTCACCGATGGGCATATCCAGCAGGCGCGAAACGAGATGCGTGCGCTGGAGATGAGCGAACCGGCGACACGTCGGGCGATTGCCGCGTTCAACCGTGGCAAGTCCGGCAGCGACAATCTGCGCGGTTATCTGCGCCGCCTCAGTGTCCAGCCGCACGCCAGCGAAGGTGTGTTGCGCGCCTGTTGGCGGATGGTCTGGGCCGATGGCCGCGCGGGTGTCAGTGAGCGTGAATTGCTGGCGCAGTGGGGCAAGTGGCTCGGCTGGACGACGCATCAGGTGCAGGCATTGGCCAGTGATTACGAGCCGGGCAAACGACCGATCGTCAGTGCTGCAGTGAGTTATCAGGAGGCGATGCGTTTATTGGGCGTGTCCACGTCCAGTGAACCGGCGCAGATCAAACGGGCCTATCGACGCCTGCTCAGTCGTCATCACCCGGACAAGATTGCCGGTACGGGAGCGACGCCAGCGCAGGTGCGTGAAGCGACCGAGAAAACCCGCGAGTTGCACAGTGCCTACACGTTGATTCGTGAGAGGCGGGATTTTCGTTAGTCGTTAGAGCTGTGTTGCCGGTGATGGCCCCTTCGCGAGCAGGCTCGCTCCCACAATGGATTGTGTACGCAGATCCAATGTGGGAGCGAGCCTGCTCGCGAAGGGGGCGACGCGGTTTACCGATCAGTTCGGGTTCTGCGGATTCAACCAGCCACGCACCCGGCGGAACAGCTGCTCCTGTTCTGCCTTGTTATCCGGCAAAGCCTTGAGCGCGACCTGGCTGAACGCCGAAGTCTTCAAACGTTTGCTCGCCTGCATGCGCTCCAGCGCTGCGTTGCGATCCAGCGGCTTGTCCATGTAGAAAATATCCACGGTCGGCAGTTTCAGCGTCGGTGTCAGTTCTACCAGCGCCGGTTTGGCCTTGGTCGGTGTCTGCACATCAACCATGATGAACTTTTCGACCTGCGAAGTTTGTTTCTCGCTCAAGTAGCGCGCGACCCAATAGGCACCGGTGCCGTGTCCGAGCACGACTATGCTGCGCGCGCTCTGCTGCTCGGCGTAGGCAATCGCCGCGTCGATGCGCGCGAAGATTCGTTCCGCGTCTGCCTTGGATTGCTCTTCAGTGGTTTCGGCGACCACTTGATCCGCCACTTCAGCTTCACCACCCGCCGCCTGTTCGATTGGCTGTGCGGTGGTGGCATCCTTGCTGCCGCTTTCCGGTGCTTTCGGCGCTGCGGCTGCTTCGACGACGCGCGGGGCAATGGTATCGCTTTGCAGGTCAGGCAGCGTGATGCTCAGGCTGCTCCAGTCGGCGTTTGGCAGTTTTTGTCGCAATGGGCCGATTGCCTGCGGCCAGTCAGCGGTTTCGCCAGCGCCGGGGATGATGATCACCGCGCCTTTGGGTTCGGCGGTGTTGGCCGGTTTCCACAGGGCGAGAAAGGTGTCGCTGCCGGCCTGCAACTGTTGCTGTTCTTGCGCCGGGACTTTACGTTCCAGTGCGGCGGCCTCTTCCTGACTACGCTCAAGCAGTGGCTGGCGTTCGGCCGGTTTTTCTTCGGCCGGTTTTTCCGCCGTGGCGGCGGGTGCCGGATCGGCGGCTTCGACGGAAAACGCACAAGGCAGGAGCAGCGACAGGCACAATGCTGGCATTGCCAGGCGGTAAACAGAGGGCATCGGTTATTCCAGGCCAGAAAGTATCCCGGCAGCCTAATGGGTTGGTCAGAATTTGTCAGTGTATGAGACTTCAATGAAGCGATTTTGCTGCCTGTGGGTTATCGGCTGTTTGTGCTTTCCCTTGATGGGCTGGGCGGCGCCTGCGCCGCCGTCTCATCTCGCACAGTTGTCGGCGAGCCAGCAGCAATGGCTGGCGCAACACAATGAATTGCGCGTCGGCCTGGTGTTGCAAGCGCCGTACGCGCTATACGACCGGCGCTTGCAGCGGTTGTCGGGGGCCAACGTCGAGCTGATGAAGTTGTTGGCCAAGACGCTCAATGTCGAATTGAGCTGGCGCAATTTTCAGGATCTCGCGCAATTGGAAGCCGCCGTGCGTGAGGGCGAGATCGATATCGCTCCGGGCCTGAGCCAGACTCCGAGTGCGCTGCGCCTGTGGCAGTTCTCCGATCCTTACATGCGTGTCCCGCAACTGGTGGTCAGCGACCAGAAGGCCAGTAGTGTGGTCGATCTGGAGAAACTCGACAGCCAGACCCGCGTCGCCGTGCGCATGCCCAGCAGCACCGCCGACTATCTGCGCGGCAACTATCCGCATCTGAATCTGCAAGGTGTGCCGCTGGAGCGTCAGGCCTTGCAGTTGCTGTTGAGTCAGCAGGCCACTTACGCCGTGGTCGATGAGGCGCAACTCGGACGCTTGTCCGCGGAACCGGAGTTCGCCGGACTGGTAGTCGTTGGTGATATCGGCCTGCCGCAACTGTTGCGAGTCGGCTCGCGCCGCGATTGGCCAGAGTTGGCTGGCATCGTCCAAAGCGCCTTGCGTGCAATCCCGGCCAAGGATCTGGAGCAATTGCACAGCCAATGGCTGCAACCGAAATATCCGCGGCTGTCGGAGTCACCGGGGTTCTGGCAGAACCTCAGTCTGTTGTTCGCGGTGATGCTGCTCAGTTGTGTCGCGATCGTATTCTGGCAGCGCCGCCAACAGCACAGTCTCGAACAGCGGCTGCTGGCCGCCCGGGAAGACATTGCCTTGCGCGCGGCCAGCGAAGAAGCGCTGCGGTTGACGCAGTTCTCCATCGATCAAAGCACCGTCGGCATTCTCTGGGTCAACTGGGACAGCCATGTGCGCTACGCCAATCGTGCGGCGGAAGTCATGCTCGGTTATCACTCAGGTGGATTGATCGAGCGCCCGCTGATCGACTTTGAACCGGGACTGCACATGGACCGCTGGCTCAATCTGTGGAAGCGCGCGCGGGCCAGTGAAGAAGGGCCGCTGAGTTTTGAAACCAGTTGCGTGCGCGCCGATGGCAGTGTCTTGCCTGCGGATGTTTCGCTGAGTTTTCTGCGTTTTCGCGACAGCGAATATCTGGTGGTTTACCTCACGGATGTCACCGAGCGCCGCCGTGCACTGGCGGCGTTGCAGGAAAGCGAGGCGCGCCTGCAAGGTATCGCCGCCAACGTGCCGGGGCTTGTGTTCCGTCTGGAGCGGGCGCCGGTGACTGGGCAGATCGACTTTGCCTACATCAGTGAGGGCAGTGAAAGTCTGGTCGGCTACGCACCGGCCGCTATCGCGCATCGCGACATGGGTCTGCGCAGCCTGGTGCATCCCGACGACAAGGCCAGTTATCACCAAACTCAGGATCAGGCGCTGGACACCGACAGCGATTGGTCATGGCAGGGCCGAATCCTCACGCGTCAGGGCGAGCAACGCTGGGCCGAGATCAAGGCGATCACCCGGCAACTGGAGGATGGCGCCTACGTCTGGGACGGTATCGTCTGGGACATCACCGAAAGCAAGCGTATCGAGTTGGAGCTGGCGGCATCGCGCGAGCAACTGCGCGAACTGTCGGCGCACCTTGAGAGCGTGCGCGAAGAAGAGAAGGCGCGGATCGCCCGCGAGGTGCACGATGAGCTGGGGCAGATGTTGACGGTGCTGAAACTGGAGACATCGATGTGCGAATTGGCCTACGCGCAACTCGATCCGGGGCTGAATGAGCGGCTGAACAGCATGAAGCGCCTGATCGCCCAGCTGTTCCAGTTGGTGCGCGATGTGGCGACGGCATTGCGACCGCCGATTCTCGATGCCGGGATTGCGTCGGCAATCGAGTGGCAGGCGCGGCGGTTCGAGGCGCGGACACAGATTCCGTGTCTGGTGCAGGTGCCGGAGAATCTGCCTGCGCTCAGTGATGCCAAGGCGATTGGTCTGTTCCGGATCCTGCAGGAGGCGCTGACCAATGTGATGCGCCATGCCCAAGCGCATACTGTAGAACTGACGCTGGCGCTGGAAGGCGACGAATTGTGTCTGACGGTCAGTGATGATGGCGTAGGGTTTGTCCCCGCTGCCGGTCGGCCGACTTCGTTCGGTTTGGTCGGCATGCGTGAGCGGGTGCTGATCATGGGCGGACGGTTGACGCTGGAGAGTGAGCCGGGGGAGGGCACCAGTCTGATGGTGCGAGTGCCGGTGAGTGAGGTTTGACATGTTGTGGTGTCTGGACTGACGCCTTCGCGAGCAGGCTCGCTCCCACAGGGATTGGTGTGTACCTGAAATCTGGAGAAAAGATTTGATCCGTGTACTGGTAGCCGAAGACCACACCATCGTCCGCGAAGGCATCAAGCAATTGATCGGCCTGGCCAAGGATCTGCAAGTGGTGGGCGAGGCGAGTAATGGCGAGCAATTGCTCGAGACCCTGCGCCATATTCCGTGCGAAGTGGTGCTGCTCGACATCTCCATGCCCGGGGTCAATGGCCTCGAAGCGATACCGCGCATCCGTGCACTGAACAATCCGCCGGCGATTCTGGTGCTGTCGATGCACGACGAAGCGCAGATGGCTGCTCGCGCATTGAAGGTCGGCGCGGCCGGTTATGCGACCAAGGACAGCGACCCGGCGCTGTTGCTCACGGCGATCCGCAAGGTCGCGGCGGGTGGGCGTTATATCGACCCGGATCTGGCCGATCGCATGGTCTTCGAAGTCGGCCTGACCGATGCCCGGCCACTGCATTCGCTATTGTCCGAACGCGAATTCTCGGTGTTCGAACGCTTGGCCCAAGGCGCCAACGTCAATGACATCGCCCAGCAACTGGCGCTGAGCAGCAAGACCATCAGCACCCACAAGGCGCGGCTGATGCAAAAGCTCAACATCACCTCGCTGGCCGAACTGGTCAAATACGCGATGGAACACAAACTTCTCTGATCAGCACTGTTCCCCTGTGGGAGCGAGCCTGCTCGCGAAAGCGGTGTAACAGTCACCGAATAAGCTGAATGACCCACCGCATTCGCGAGCAGGCTCGCTCCCACAAGGGATCTGCTTTGGATCCGGATTGTGCGCATATCCCTAAGCGACACGCGTTTTTGCCATTGCTTGTGGCTCGCAGCTTGTCGCTTGTCACTGCCTTATCCATTAGCGCCATCCTTGTAGGGCAATCCCTACCCCCAACCTTCCATCCGGCTGAGGCGATTCTCTCCTGCGCCCCGATTTGCGTGCCTGTCAGCAACCACTAGGCTTAATCCACAAGCAGTCATCAACAACAAAGGTGTGGGTATGAGCCAGGTCGATACAAACGCAGGGGCCAGTGATGTGCTGGTCAGCTTTCGTGGAGTGCAGAAGAGCTACGACGGCGAGAACCTGATCGTCAAAGACCTCAACCTCGACATTCGCAAAGGCGAATTCCTCACCCTGCTCGGGCCGTCCGGTTCCGGCAAGACCACCAGTCTGATGATGCTCGCCGGTTTCGAAACACCGACCGCCGGCGAGATTCTGCTGGCCGGGCGCTCGATCAACAATGTGCCGCCGCACAAACGCGACATCGGCATGGTGTTCCAGAACTACGCGCTGTTCCCGCACATGACTGTGGCCGAGAACCTCGCGTTCCCGCTGACCGTCCGTGGCCTGAACAAAAGTGATGTCAGCGACCGCGTGAAGAAAGTCCTCAGCATGGTCCAGCTCGACGCATTCGCCTCACGCTACCCGGCGCAGTTGTCCGGCGGTCAGCAACAACGTGTGGCACTGGCCCGCGCGCTGGTGTTCGAACCGCAACTGGTGCTGATGGACGAACCCCTCGGCGCCCTCGACAAACAACTGCGTGAACACATGCAGATGGAAATCAAACACCTGCACCAGCGCCTCGGCGTGACCGTGGTCTACGTGACCCACGATCAGGGTGAAGCGCTGACCATGTCCGACCGCGTCGCGGTGTTCCATCAAGGCGAAATCCAGCAGATCGCCCCACCGCGCACCCTTTACGAAGAACCGAAAAATACCTTCGTCGCCAACTTCATCGGTGAGAACAACCGCCTCAACGGTCGCCTGCTCAGCCAGAGCGGTGAGCGTTGCGTGGTCGAGTTGGGTCGTGGCGAAAAGGTCGAGGCGCTGGCGGTCAACGTCGGCCAGACCGGCGAACCGGTGACTTTGTCGATCCGTCCGGAGCGCGTCAGCCTCAACGGTTCGAGCGATCAATGCGTTAACCGCTTCTCAGGGAGGGTGGCGGAATTCATCTATCTGGGCGACCACGTCCGGGTGCGCCTGGAAGTCTGCGGCAAGACCGACTTCTTCGTGAAACAACCGATTGCCGAGCTCGATCCAGCGCTCGCGGTCGGTGACGTGGTACCGCTTGGCTGGCAGGTCGAGCACGTTCGCGCGCTTGACCCGCTTTTAGAGGCGAACTGATCGCCCCGGCAATACCAACACCAACCCTGCACGTGGAGAGAACAATAAATGTTGAGATCCCTGAAGTTCACCGCCCTGACCCTGGGCCTGATGGGTGCGGCCAGCGCAATGGCCGCTGGCCCGGATTTGACCGTGGTGTCGTTTGGCGGGGCGAACAAGGCGGCGCAAGTCAAAGCCTTCTATGCACCGTGGGAAGCGGCGGGCAACGGCAAGATCGTCGCCGGCGAATACAACGGTGAAATGGCCAAGGTCAAAGCCATGGTCGACACCAAGAGCGTGTCGTGGGACTTGGTCGAAGTTGAATCGCCAGAACTGTCCCGTGGCTGCGACGAAGACATGTTCGAACAACTCGACCCGGCGCTGTTCGGCAAGACTGAAGACTACGTCAAAGGCGCGATTCAGCCATGCGGCGTGGGCTTCTTCGTTTGGTCGACCGTACTGGCTTACAACGCCGACAAGCTGAAAACCGCGCCGACCAGTTGGGCGGATTTCTGGGACACCAAGAAATTCCCGGGCAAGCGTGGCCTGCGCAAAGGCGCCAAGTACACCCTCGAATTCGCGCTGATGGCCGATGGTGTGGCGCCGAAAGACGTCTACAAAGAGCTGGCGAGCAAGGGCGGCCAGGATCGCGCGTTCAAGAAGCTTGATGAGCTGAAGCCGAGCATCCAATGGTGGGAAGCCGGCGCGCAACCGCCGCAATACCTCGCTTCCGGTGACGTGGTGATGAGCTCGGCCTACAACGGTCGCATCGCCGCCGTGCAGAAAGAATCCAACCTGAAAGTGGTGTGGAACGGCGGCATCTACGACTTCGACGCCTGGGCCATCCCGAAAGGTCTGGACGCCAAACGCGCGGAAGCGGCGAAGAAATTCATCGCCTTCTCGGTACAGCCGCAGCAACAGAAGACCTACTCGGAAAACATCGCCTACGGCCCGGCCAACACCCAGGCTGTGCCGCTGCTGGCCAAGGATGTCCTGAAAGACATGCCGACCACCCCGGAAAACATCGCCAACCAGGTGCAGATCGACGTCAGCTTCTGGGCTGACAACGGCGAGCAACTCGAGCAGCGCTTCAACTCCTGGGCTGCGAAATAAGCAGAACCTGGTGAGGGTGGGCTTGCCCACCCCTGTGGGAGCGAGCCTGCTCGCGAAAGCGCTAGATCAGCCAGCATGGATGTTGAATGTGCTGGCCTCTTCGCGAGCAGGCTCGCTCCCACAGGTAGCTGTGTTTCAACATAACAGCGGTGGTTCGCCACCTCTGTAACGATCAAAGATTTGCGGAGTACGTCATGGCCATCGCCGTTCCCCTGAACGAGGGCAACAGCCCCACCTTGAAGCAGAAGCTCAAGCGCGCCGAGCGGGTCAACCGCTGGAAGGCTCAAGCGCTGATTGCGCCGCTGGTGCTGTTTCTGTTGCTGGTGTTTCTGGTGCCGATCGTGGCGCTGCTCTACAAAAGCGTCGGCAACCCCGAAGTGGTCGGCGGCATGCCGCGCACCGTGGCGGCCATCGCCAGTTGGGACGGCCGTGGCCTGCCCGCTGAACCGGTCTACAAAGCCGCCGGCGAAGACCTCGCCGAAGCGCGCAAAAACCAGACGCTGGGCGATTTGTCCAAGCGCTTGAACATGGAGTTGGCCGGCTATCGCAGCCTGTTGACCAAAACCGCCCGGGCGCTGCCCTTCGCCAGCGAACCGGCCTCTTATAAAGAAGCCCTGGAAGCACTCGACGAACGTTGGGGCGACCCGGCCTACTGGCAGGCGGTCAAACGCAACACCAGCAGCATCACCCCGTATTACTTGCTGGCGTCCGTCGATCATCGCATCGACGACCTCGGCGAAATCGCCCCGGCCACCCCGGATCAGGCGATCTACCTCGACATCTTCGCCCGCACCTTCTGGATGGGCCTGGTCATCACCGTGATCTGCCTGCTGCTGGCGTATCCACTGGCTTATCTGCTGGCGAACCTGCCATCGCGGCAAAGCAACCTGCTGATGATTCTGGTGCTGCTGCCGTTCTGGACCTCGATTCTGGTGCGGGTGGCGGCGTGGATCGTGCTGTTGCAATCGGGCGGTCTGATCAACAGTGGCCTGATGGCCATGGGCATCATCGATAAACCGCTGGAACTGGTGTTCAACCGCACCGGTGTGTACATCTCGATGGTGCACATCCTGTTGCCGTTCATGATCCTGCCGATCTACAGCGTGATGAAAGGCATCTCGCCGACCTACATGCGCGCGGCGATTTCCCTCGGCTGCCACCCGTTCGCCAGTTTCTGGCGGGTGTACTTCCCGCAGACCTATGCCGGTGTCGGCGCCGGTTGTCTGTTGGTGTTCATCCTCGCCATCGGCTACTACATCACCCCGGCGCTGCTCGGCAGCCCGAACGATCAAATGGTCAGCTACTTCGTCGCCTTCTACACCAACACCAGCATCAACTGGGGCATGGCCACGGCGCTGGGCGGGCTGTTGCTGCTGGCGACCGTGGTGCTTTATCTGATTTACAGCTGGCTGGTCGGCGCCAGTCGCCTGCGCCTGAGCTAAGGGGAATTCGAGATGCTGAGTCCTTACATGTCGCCCATCGAACGGGTGTGGTTCTACAGCCTGCGGATCCTCTGCGGCCTGATTCTGTTGTTCCTGATTCTGCCGGTGCTGGTGATCATTCCGCTGTCGTTCAACTCGGGGAGTTTTCTGGTTTATCCGCTACAGGGCTTCTCGCTGCAGTGGTATCACGACTTCTTCGCTTCGGCGGAATGGATGCGTGCGCTGAAGAACAGCATCATCGTCGCCCCGGCGGCGACGGTGCTGGCGATGATCTTCGGTACGCTGGCGGCGATTGGTCTGACTCGCGGTGACTTCCCCGGTAAAGCGCTGGTGATGGCGCTGGTGATTTCGCCGATGGTGGTGCCGGTGGTAATCATCGGTGTGGCGAGTTATCTGTTTTTCGCGCCGCTGGGGTTGGGTAACAGCTTTTTCTCATTGATCGTCGTGCATGCGGTGCTGGGTGTGCCGTTTGTGATCATCACGGTGTCGGCGACGTTGCAGGGGTTTAACCATAATCTGGTGCGGGCTGCTGCGAGCCTGGGTGCATCACCGTTGACTGCGTTCCGTCGGGTGACCTTGCCACTGATTGCGCCGGGGGTGATTTCCGGGGCGCTGTTTGCGTTTGCGACTTCGTTTGATGAGGTGGTGGTGACGTTGTTTCTTGCCGGGCCTGAGCAGGCGACGTTGCCTCGGCAGATGTTTAGCGGGATTCGCGAGAACCTGAGTCCGACGATTGCGGCTGCGGCTACGTTGCTGATTGCCTTCTCGGTGATCCTGCTGCTGACGCTGGAATGGCTACGTGGCCGCAGCGAAAAACTGCGTACGGCTCAGGTTTAAGGGCCAGATCAAAAGCCACCCCCTCACCCCAGCCCTCTCCCCCAAAGGGGCGAGGGGGAAAGGGAGCAGATCTTCATGATTTTCAAAACCTGAGTTCGACTCGGTATCGCACGTCGGTGTACCTCTCCCATCCACCTCGATCAGTCTTTTAAACTTCGGGAGGAAGGGAGCAGATCTTCATGGTTGTCAAAACCCGAGTTCGACTCGGTATTTCACGTCGGTGTACCTCTCCCATCCACCTCGATCAGTCCCCTCTCCCTCCGGGAGAGGGCTAGGGTGAGGGGCTCTTGATTTTCTAACCGATCAACCATTCACACCCTGAATAGCAGACAACCCCAAATCCCCAGCTAATCTTGTGCCCAGCTCCCACATCTATAAGAGGCTGCGCACGATGAGTCTGTCCCAGTTCAAAATCGCTCACAAACTGATCACCGGCGCCGAGGCCATCGAGCAACTGGCGGCCGAGCTCACTCGCCTCGATATCGACAATCCGCTGATCGTCACCGACGCCGCGCTGGTCAAGTCCGGCACTGTCGAGCTGGCGCTGTGCCAATTGGGCGGGCGCGACTACGAGATTTTCGACCGCGTGCTGCCCGATCCGGAAATCGCCATCGTCGAAGACTGCATGCGTGTCTACCGCGAAGGCGGGCATGACGGCTTGATCGGCCTCGGTGGCGGCAGTGCCATCGACATCGCCAAAAGCGTCGCCGCCTACGCCGGTTACCACGGCGCACTGGAGGATCTGTTCGGCGTCGATCAGGTGCCGCGCAAAGGCCCGCCGCTGATCGCCATCCCGACCACCGCCGGCACCGGTTCCGAAGTGACCAACGTCGCGATCCTCTCGGACAAAGTCGCGCAACTGAAGAAAGGCATCGTCAGCGACTTTCTATTACCGGACGTGGCGCTGGTCAGCCCGCAAATGACCCTGACCTGCCCACGCAGCGTCACCGCCGCCAGTGGCGTCGACGCACTGGTGCACGCCATCGAATCCTACCTGTCGGTGAATGCCTCGCCGATCACTGACTCCCTGGCCATCGGTGCCATCAAGCTGATTGCCAGGTCCCTGCCCAAGGCTTATGCCAACGGTGCCAACCTGCAAGCCCGCGAAGACATGGCCACCGCCAGCCTGATGGCCGGCATGGCGTTTGGTAATGCCGGGGTCGGTGCGGTGCATGCGCTGGCGTATCCGCTGGGCGGGCGTTTCAACATTGCCCATGGCGTCAGTAACGCGTTGCTGCTGCCGTATGTCATGACCTGGAACAAGATGGCCTGCGTCGAGCGCATGCAGGATATCGCCGAAGCCATGGGGGTGAAGACTGCTCATTTGAGTGCAACCGAGGCGGCGGACAAAGCCGTACAGGCGATGACCGACTTGTGCGCGGCCGTGGAAATTCCTGCCGGGCTGCGCAGTTTCGGCGTGCCGGAAGAGGCGATCCCGGCGATGGCCGTGGAGGCCGCAGGCATTGAACGGCTGATGCGCAACAACCCGCGCAAACTCAGCGCCGTGGACATCGAGAAGATCTACCGCGCGGCGTATTGAGTCAGCGCCGGTCATCCGTCATGGCACAACCCAATCATCGCGGTCACGGTGCGCGCTTGGAAACTTGAGGTATACAATGCGCGCCATCGTGATTTAGCTCAGAAAAGGTGCGTCATGCAGCCCTTCGTAATTGCTCCGTCGATTCTCTCCGCCGACTTCGCCCGCCTCGGCGAGGAAGTCGACAACGTTCTGGCCGCTGGCGCCGACTTCGTCCACTTCGACGTCATGGACAACCACTATGTGCCGAATCTGACCATCGGTCCGATGGTCTGCGCGGCATTGCGCAAATACGGCGTCACCGCGCCGATCGATGCGCACCTGATGGTCAGCCCGGTGGATCGCATCGTTGGCGACTTCATCGAAGCCGGCGCTACTTACATCACTTTCCACCCGGAAGCCACGCTGCACGTTGATCGTTCGCTGCAACTGATCCGTGAAGGCGGCTGCAAATCCGGCCTGGTGTTCAACCCGGCGACGCCGCTGGACGTGCTCAAGTACGTGATCGACAAGGTCGACATGGTCTTGCTGATGAGCGTCAACCCGGGCTTCGGCGGGCAGAAATTCATTCCCGGCACCCTCGACAAACTGCGCGAAGCACGGGCGATCATTGATGCCTCGGGCCGTGACATTCGTCTGGAAATCGACGGCGGCGTCAACGTCAACAATATCCGTGAAATCGCTGCCGCTGGCGCTGACACCTTTGTTGCCGGCTCGGCGATCTTCAATGCGCCGAACTATCAGGAAGTCATCGACAAGATGCGTTCCGAACTGGCACTGGCACGCCCATGAGCGGTTTTGAGCAGCTGTTCCCGGGAAAACTGCCTCGGCTGGTGATGTTCGATCTGGATGGTACGCTGATCGACTCGGTTCCAGACCTGGCAGCAGCGGTGGACACCATGCTGCTCTCCCTCGGCCGCCAGCCTGCGGGCATCGATTCGGTGCGCGAGTGGGTTGGCAACGGCGCGCCGGTCCTGGTGCGCCGTGCGTTGGCCGGTGGTATCGATCATTCGACGGTGGATGACGTCGAAGCCGAGCACGCGCTGGAAGTGTTCATGCAAGCCTACGGTGCCAGCCATGAGCTGACCGTGGTCTATCCCGGCGTGCGCGACACGCTGAAGTGGCTGCACAAGCAAGGCGTGGCCATGGCGCTGATTACCAACAAACCGGAGCGTTTCGTCGCGCCGCTGCTGGATCAGATGAAGATCGGCCGCTACTTCAAGTGGATCATCGGTGGCGATACCCTGCCGCAGAAAAAGCCTGATCCGGCAGCGCTGTTCTTTGTGATGAAAATGGCCAACATCCCGGCCTCGCAATCGCTCTTCGTCGGCGACTCGCGCAGCGATGTGCTGGCGGCGAAAGCGGCGGGGGTCAAATGCGTGGCGCTGAGTTACGGCTACAACCATGGCCGACCGATTGCCGAAGAATCGCCGGCGCTGGTGATCGACGATCTGCGCAAGCTAATTCCCGGTTGCCTCGGTTCGGCCGCTGAGATAACGTTGCCCGACGCTTCTCACTCCCATTCTGGAAACGCCATCGTGGTGGTCACTCGCAAACTCTGGATGAAAGTCATCAAGGCCTTGGCCCGCTGGCGTTGGCGCGCCTGACTTGTTCCTGGCCGGCTCGCCGGCGCGTTTGCATACCTGACTGATTTGCCCCTCACACCACGAGGCACCTTATGATCCGCGAAGAATTCCTGCGCTTGGCCGCTGACGGCTACAACCGCATTCCGTTGGCCTGCGAAACCCTGGCCGACTTCGACACGCCGCTGTCGATCTACCTGAAACTGGCCGACCAGCCCAACTCCTACCTGCTCGAATCGGTGCAGGGTGGCGAGAAATGGGGCCGTTACTCGATCATCGGCCTGCCGTGCCGCACCGTGCTGCGGGTTCACGACCATCACGTCAGCATCACTGTTGATGGCGTCGAGACCGAAAGCCACGATGTTGAAGATCCGCTGGCCTTCGTCGAAACCTTCAAGGCGCGCTACAACGTGCCGACTATCGCCGGTCTGCCGCGTTTCAACGGTGGTCTGGTCGGTTACTTCGGTTACGACTGTGTGCGTTATGTCGAGAAGCGTTTGGGCAAGTGCCCGAACCCGGATCCGCTGGGCGTCCCGGACATTCTACTGATGGTCTCCGACGCGGTCGTTGTGTTCGACAACCTCGCCGGCAAGATGCACGCGATCGTGCTGGCCGATCCTGCGCAGGCCGATGCCTTCGAACAAGGTCAGGCGCAACTGCAGGCGTTGCTGGAAAAGCTCCGTCAGCCGATCACCCCGCGCCGGGGCCTGGATTTCAGCAAGCAACAATCCACTGACCCAGTGTTCCGCTCCAGTTTCACCCAGAACGATTACGAGAAAGCCGTCGACACCATCAAGGAATACATCCTGGCCGGTGACTGCATGCAGGTCGTGCCGTCGCAGCGCATGTCGATCGACTTCAAGGCTGCGCCGATCGATTTGTACCGCGCGCTGCGTTGCTTCAACCCGACGCCGTACATGTACTTCTTCAACTTCGGCGACTTCCACGTTGTTGGCAGTTCGCCAGAAGTGCTGGTGCGCGTTGAAGACAACCTGATCACCGTGCGTCCGATTGCCGGTACTCGCCCTCGTGGCGCGACCGAAGAGGCGGACGTGGCGCTGGAAGAAGATCTGCTGTCGGACGACAAGGAGATCGCCGAGCACTTGATGCTGATTGATCTGGGTCGTAACGATACCGGGCGCGTCTCGGAGATTGGTTCGGTGAAGCTCACCGAGAAAATGGTTATCGAGCGTTATTCCAACGTTATGCACATCGTCTCCAACGTCACGGGCCAGTTGAAGGCCGGGCTGACGGCAATGGACGCGCTGCGAGCGATTCTGCCGGCGGGCACCTTGTCGGGCGCACCGAAGATTCGCGCGATGGAAATCATCGACGAACTGGAGCCTGTCAAGCGTGGCGTCTACGGCGGGGCGGTCGGTTACTTCGCCTGGAACGGCAACATGGACACCGCGATTGCGATTCGTACGGCGGTGATCAAGAACGGCGAACTGCACGTGCAGGCCGGTGGCGGTATCGTCGCCGACTCGGTGCCGGCGCTGGAATGGGAAGAAACCCTGAACAAACGCCGCGCGATGTTCCGTGCCGTGGCGCTGGCCGAGCAAACCCCGGAAGCCTGACCAACACAAAACCTTGTGGGAGCGAGCCTGCTCGCGAAAGCGGTGTGTCAGCCAACATTAATGGCGACTGACACACCCTCTTCGCGAGCAGGCTCGCTCCCACAGTTGGCTTTGCGTTCGGCAATAAAAAAGCGGCGCCTGTGAGGGCGCCGCTTTTTTTTGCCTGCGGTTTTAGAAATCCAGCACCACTCCGACGTTAACGCCCTGCTGTGTAAAGTCATCATCCTTGCGCAACGAGTAACCGCCGCGCAGCGCCAGATCAGCCGTGAGCTTGTGGCTGACGCCCAGACTCAAGCGGTTCAAATGACTCTGCGGCGTATAGCCTTCAAGTTTGAAGTCATTCGCCGGCAAGGTATTGAGCGCAATACGCACCTTCTGCACATCATCTTCGTACTCACGCTCGTGAGCGTATTCGCCAAACACCTGGGTTTGCGGGGTGATGTTGTACTTGCCCTGCAAGCCCAGACCCAGACGTTTCGAATCGCGAGTCTGATCATCAAAGGTCAATGCCGTGGCGCGGTTGCTCTTCTCTGAATAACCATCGACATCAACGCTGGCGTAGTCGGCGCTGACGAATGGCGACAGGTGCCACTCGCTGCCCGGCTGGGCAATGTCGTAACCGACACGCGCGCTGAAGGCCCAGAGGCTGCCGTCAGTGTCGCCTTTCTCCGCACCTTCGCTGGCGCCCAGATCGAACTTGCGCTTGAGGTTGTCGTAGTCGAGTTTACCGCCGGTCAACGCCGCGTCAGCCCACCAGCGGTTCTGCTGGAACTGGGCGAATGCCGTGGCCATGTAGCTGTTGAGTTTGTAGTCCGAGTCGTTATGTCCGGCCTCCAGATTCTGCCGGTAGAAACCGCCTGCCACGCCGACGCGCCAGGCTTCATTCAAGCGATAGCTGCCACCGACGTTGAGGTTGTAACCATTGCCATCGGCACTGGCGCCGCTGCTTTGGCTGTCGACATCCAGATGCTGGCCACCGGCGGAAACAATCGCCCGCCACTGGCCGACTGCCTGCCAGTTCTCCCAATCCGCTTGCCATTGGTTGCGCAGTTCATCCTGATGCGCGCGCACGGTGGCGTGGGCCATTTCCGGTAACAGCGTCAGTTCCCACGGCGCGGCGAGCAGGGAATAGGCATAGTCAGAGATCAGCTTTTGCCCGGCCTCGGTCGGGTGTACGCCGTCGTTGTAGATCAGCTTGCTCGGGTCGGGTGTCGCGCTGTTGATCCCGTAACGGGCGTTCTCGGTGCAGCTATTGCCACTGAAGCAGGTCGCGGTCAGGTTCTGATCGGTGGCGAGGCCAAAGCGCCCAGGATCGGCAAACACTTCCGAGAGCAGCACCGGAATGTTCAGCGGAATGACTTCGGCGTTGATGCCTTGCAGGCGTGTGACCAACTGGCTGTTGAACTGCGTGGCGAGCTGGCTGCTGAAGGCTTGCAGCGGCGTACCGTTGATGGCCGGGGTCAGGCCAACATCAGGCAACAGCCATACCATCACGTATTTGGCGCCGGCGGTTTGCAGGGTTTGCACGCTGTCAGCCAGTCGATCGGCGGCGGCGTTGGCCTGCGGCAGGCTGAGAATGCGCCCTTGCAGGAAGTCGTTACCGCCGCCAGAGATGTAATACAGCGCATTCGGGTCGGCGCGAAAGCCGTTCGATGGCAGGTAACCGGCGCGGGTGCGCTCGCCGGTGGCGGATTGCGTCGTGATCGAGTCGAGAATCTGGTCAGTACGATAACCGCCAACCGCCCAGTTGTTGCCATCAGGTTGACCGTTTTCGGCACGCACTGCGGAACTGGAAGAGGCTGTCTGGTCTGCGGAAAAACCCAGGCGCCCGCCGAGTAGTTGCGTGGAATTCAATGAATACAGTTCACCGCTGCCATCCTGATACACCGGCCCGGTACGGTTGGTGTAACGCTCGGTGGAGCCGGCCGGGCCGCCGGTGTCGGTAAAGGTCCCGGCATCGTTCAGGCTATCGCCGAAAACAATGAAATTCGAATAGGGGTTGGGCGCAGCATTGGCCTGGGCGCAGGCCAGTGCGAGCAAGCAGCCGGCCAGCGGTACAAACAACGTCTGTTTGATCATGAGCAAGTCCGTTTATTTATTGTTGTAGGTGAACGAAACGACAGTACCAAAAACTCCCGGCGTTTTGCCATCGGTCGCGAATCCTCCCCTGGATTTATTCCCCAAAGCCCCGGCCATATTGCACGCTCCGCCCAGCTAAGTTACTGTGCCGGAACGTATGAACGAGACCTTCCCCGTGTTGATCACCAGCAAACTTCTGGATCAAGTCATCAAGGCACACGCCCGCTGGCGTTGGCGCGCCTGAATCTTTTCTGCCGGCCCCGCCGGATCTGTATCGCTTTGCCTTCCTTGCCTGTTTGAAATGCCGCTGTGCCGACGCATCTTCCTGCGTCCGACATCGTGCAGCGCCCTGCGGGCAAGTGATCTGAAGGCTGTTTTCAAATCAGAATTCAAGAGGTTCGACACGCCATGTTGCTGATGATCGACAACTACGACTCCTTTACTTACAACGTTGTGCAATACCTCGGCGAGCTGGGTGCCGAGGTCAAAGTTGTGCGCAACGACGAATTGACCGTCGCCGAAATCGAAGCGCTGAAACCTGAGCGCATCGTGGTATCGCCAGGCCCGTGTACACCGACCGAAGCCGGCATCTCCATCGAAGCCATCAAACACTTCGCCGGCAAGCTGCCGATCCTCGGTGTCTGCCTTGGCCACCAGTCCATCGGCCAAGCGTTTGGCGGCGATGTAGTCCGCGCCCGCCAAGTGATGCACGGTAAGACTAGCCCGGTATTCCACGAGGACAAGGGCGTTTTCCAAGGTCTGAATCATCCGTTGACGGTTACCCGCTACCACTCGCTGATCGTCAAGCACGACACTTTGCCCGATTGCCTCGAACTGACCGCGTGGACCCAACACGATGACGGTTCGGTTGACGAAATCATGGGCCTGCGTCACAAGACCCTGAACATTGAGGGCGTACAGTTCCACCCCGAGTCGATCCTGACCGAGCAGGGCCATGAACTGTTTGCCAACTTCCTCAAACAAACCGGCGGCACGCGCTAAGGACTTCCCATGAATATCAAGACAGCCCTGAGCCGTATCGTCGAACACCTCGACCTCAGCACCGATGAAATGCGCGATGTGATGCGCGAAATCATGACGGGCCAATGCACTGACGCGCAGATTGGCGCGTTCATGATGGCCATGCGCATGAAGAGCGAGAGCATCGACGAAATCGTCGGCGCCGTGTCGGTGATGCGTGAGCTGGCCGATCAGGTCGAACTGAAGACCCTCGACGGCGTCGTCGATGTGGTTGGCACCGGCGGTGACGGCGCAAACATCTTCAACGTGTCGACGGCTTCTTCGTTCGTCGTCGCGGCAGCCGGTTGCACCGTGGCCAAACACGGTAACCGCGCGGTATCGGGCAAGAGCGGCAGCGCCGACTTGCTCGAAGCGGCCGGCATTTATCTGAACCTGACACCGGTGCAAGTCGCGCGTTGCATCGACAACGTCGGCATCGGTTTCATGTTCGCCCAGACCCACCACAAAGCCATGAAATACGCCGCCGGCCCGCGCCGCGATCTCGGCCTGCGTACGCTGTTCAACATGCTCGGCCCGCTTACGAATCCGGCCGGTGTGAAGCATCAGGTTGTGGGCGTATTCAACAAGGCGCTGTGCCGGCCACTGGCCGAAGTCTTGCAGCGTCTGGGCAGCAAGCATGTGCTGGTGGTGCATTCGAAGGACGGTCTGGACGAGTTCAGTCTCGCTGCGCCGACTTTTGTCGCCGAGCTGAAAAACAACGAGATCAGCGAATATTGGGTCGAGCCGGAAGACCTCGGCATGAAGAGCCAGAGCCTGCACGGTCTATCGGTCGACGGCCCGGAAGCCTCGCTGGCGCTGATCCGCGATGCGTTGGGTAAGCGCAAAACCGAAAACGGCCAGAAAGCCGCCGAAATGATTGTGCTCAATGCCGGTGCAGCGCTGTATGCCGCTGACGTGGCCAGTAGTTTGAAACAGGGCGTCGAGCTTGCGCACGACGCTCTGCACACCGGCCTCGCTCGGGAAAAACTCGAGGAGCTGGGTGCCTTTACCGCGGTATTCAAAGTGGAGAATGAGGGATGAGTGTACCGACGGTTCTGGAAAACATTCTGGCGCGCAAAGTTCAGGAAGTCGCCGAGCGTAGCGCTCGCGTCAGCCTGAGCGAGCTGGAAAGTCTGGCCAAGGCGGCCGATGCACCCCGTGGTTTTGCCCAGGCATTGCTGACCCAGGCGAAGAAGAAGCAGCCTGCGGTGATTGCCGAAATCAAAAAGGCTTCGCCAAGCAAAGGCGTGATCCGCGAGAACTTCGTTCCCGCCGACATCGCCAAGAGCTACGAGAAGGGCGGGGCGACCTGTCTGTCCGTGCTGACCGACATCGATTACTTCCAGGGCGCCGATGCGTACCTGCAACAGGCCCGTGCCGCGTGCAGCCTGCCGGTTATCCGCAAGGACTTCATGATCGATCCTTACCAGATCGTTGAAGCCCGTGCGCTGGGCGCCGACTGTGTGCTGTTGATCGTCTCCGCACTGGATGACGTGAAAATGGCCGAGCTGGCCGCCGTCGCCAAAAGCGTCGGTCTCGATGTGTTGGTCGAAGTGCACGACGGTGATGAACTGGAACGTGCGTTGAAAACCCTCGACACACCGCTGGTCGGAGTCAACAACCGTAACCTGCACACCTTTGATGTCAGCCTGGAAACCACCCTCGACCTGCTGCCGCGCATTCCGCGCGATCGTCTGGTGATTACCGAGAGCGGCATCCTCAACCGCGCCGATGTCGAGTTGATGGAAATCAGTGACGTTTACTCGTTCCTGGTCGGTGAAGCGTTCATGCGCGCCGAGAATCCGGGCACTGAACTGCAGCGACTGTTCTTCCCGGAGCGTGGCACTTCCATCAGCGGTTCGACCCTCGACTGATTGCGGTTAGACCGAGTCGACTGCTTCGCGAGCAGGCTCGCTCCCACATGAACATGCATTCCAAATGTGGGAGCGAGCCTGCTCGCGAAGGGGCCATCGAAACCGCTAAAGATTTCCATGTTGCCGGAGCCTGTTATGTCGCTGCCAACCCCCCTGACCATCGAAGCCGGCCTGCAAGCCGAACAGGATTTGCTGGCCTCGGTTTGCGCCGGCGACTCCGAATTCGGCCTGCTGTTCTGGCAACCCAGTGATCGCGCGCTGGTCATGCCGCGCCGCCTCAATCGTCTCCCCGGTTTCGACCGCGCCTCTGAAGTCTCCGCCGCCGGCGGCTGGCCCGTCCTGCTGCGCGAAACCGGCGGCGAACCCGTGCCGCAATCTGCCGCCACTATCAACATCGCTCTGGTCTACGCACCACCGCGCAGCGAAGGCGACCTCAATCGCATCGAAACCGGCTACCGCCGCTTGTGCGATCCGATCTGTCAGTTGCTCGACGAGTTGGGTGGCACGGCATCGTTGGGTGAAATCGACGGTGCGTTCTGCGACGGTCGCTTCAACGTCAATCTCGACGGCCGCAAAATGGTCGGCACCGCGCAGCGCTGGCGCCAGAGTCAGGGTGGACAGCGCCCGGTCGGTCTGGTGCACGGTGCGATGCTGATGGATAACGAACGGGAATCGATGGTCGCAGCGGTCAATCGCTTCAACGAAGCGTGTGGCCTGGAACAGCGGGTGCGGGCGCAAAGCCACATCGCCCTGCATGAAAAATTCAACGCGCCACAGGCCTTGGCGCGTCTCGATGAGTTGTTTCGTTTGATGTTGGCGCAGATGTACAGCGCCTGATATTCGGGCTTAGCGCGTACCGAAGACCACCATGGTCTTGCCTTTCACATCGACCAGGTTGCGTTCCTCAAGATCCTTGAGCACGCGACCGACCATCTCCCGCGAGCAACCGACAATCCGCCCGATTTCCTGACGGGTCACCTTGATCTGCATGCCGTCCGGATGCGTCATCGCGTCTGGCTGCTTGCACAGTTCCAGCAGGCAACGCGCCACTCGACCAGTGACGTCGAAAAACGCCAGATCGCCGACCTTGCGCGTGGTGTTACGCAGGCGTTGTGCGATTTGTCCGCTGAGTACGTAAAGAATGTCTGGATCCTGCTGCGACAATTCGCGGAACTTGGCATAGCTGATTTCCGCGGTTTCACACTCGACCTTGGCCCGCACCCAAGCACTGCGCTGCTGTTCCTGACCCGCCTGCTCGAACAGGCCCAGCTCACCAAAGAAATCCCCGGCGTTGAGGTAAGCGATGATCATCTCGCGCCCGTCGTCATCCTCGATCAGGATCGTCACCGAACCCTTGATGATGAAGTACAGCGTGTCCGAGCGATCGCCCGCACAGATGATGTTGCTCTTGGCCGCATGGCGACGGCGCTGGCAATGCATCAACAGCTTGTCGAGATTCTTGATTTTGGGTGTGGGGGTAATAGCAACCATGGTTGTATCCCGAAAAGACTGCACGGTGATGTTTGATTTTTTTATGAGGCGCTGAAGGCGGTCGCTACACAGCTGACATGGGCGCCAGCGAATTGGCGCCAGCTTAACAGACACTTCGTCGAAAATTCGAGAAATTACCTACGTCGCTGAGGCATCCGTCCTAGGAACGTCGCTCGCTGTCCGGGCGAAGCCCTGTGCTAAGCTGGCGACCCTTTTTTTACAGTGGAGTCTGGGCGATGAAGGCACGCATCCAATGGGCTGGCGAAGCCATGTTCCTCGGCGAATCCGGTAGCGGTCATGTCGTGGTGATGGACGGTCCGCCGGACGCCGGTGGTCGTAATCTGGGTGTTCGCCCGATGGAAATGCTTCTGCTGGGTGTTGGCGGTTGCAGCAACTTCGACGTGGTCAGCATCCTGAAGAAGTCCCGTCAGGCGGTTGAAAGCTGCGAAGCTTTCCTTGAAGCCGAGCGCGCGACTGAAGATCCGAAGGTGTTCACCAAGATCCACATGCATTTCGTGGTCAAGGGCCGCGGCCTGAAAGAGGCCCAGGTCAAGCGCGCCATCGAACTGTCCGCCGAGAAGTATTGCTCCGCTTCGATCATGCTCGGTGCCGCCGGTGTCGCGATCACACACGACTATGAAATCGTCGAACTCGGTTGAACCGACATTCAACTATCATAAAAGCAGTGCAGACTCTGGCGATCCCCCGCTGACGTCTGCATAATGCGCCACTTTTTTCAGGGCAGTGGTCAGTCAGCCGACAGATCATCCGCCTGAACAGATAACCAAAATCGCCATCGCGAAGAGGTGTTAACCGTCCTACGCAGGTGCGTTGTTCGCACTTGACGGGCATGCTTGATCACGCGGCCGTGCCGCATACATAGAGAGTTTTTAACGGTGAAAAGCAAACTCAAGCTCCACGGGTTCAATAACCTGACAAAGACCTTGAGCTTCAACATCTATGACATCTGCTACGCGGAGACCCCGCAAGACCAGCAGGCTTACGTCGAGTACATCAATCAAGAGTACAACGCCGAACGCCTGACGCAGATCCTCACGGAAGTTGTCGAAATCATTGGTGCCAACATTCTGAACATTGCGAGTCAGAACTATGAGCCTCAGGGTGCCAGCGTCACGATTCTGATTTCTGAAGAGCCGGTAACCCCGACTGAAAGCCAGATCGAAGAATCGCCAGGCCCGTTGCCCGAAATTATCCTGGCCCACCTCGACAAGAGCCATATCACGGTGCATACCTACCCGGAAATCCATCCGGACGACGGTATTGCAACCTTCCGTGTGGACATCGACGTGTCGACTTGTGGTGTCATCTCACCGCTGAAAGCGCTCAATTTCCTCATTCACCAGTTCGATTCGGACATCGTGACTGTGGATTATCGTGTGCGCGGCTTCACCCGTGACGTTGAAGGCAACAAGCACTTCATCGATCACGAGATCAACTCGATCCAGAACTACCTGTCCGAAGACACTCGCGACGCGTACCAGATGACCGACGTGAACGTGTACCAGGAAAACCTGTTCCACACCAAAATGCTGCTGAAGAACTTCGAACTGGATAACTACCTGTTCGGCGACGCCACCAGCAACCTGTCCTCCGAGCAACGCGCTCAGGTGACTGACCGGGTGAAACACGAAATGCTCGAAATCTTCTACGCGCGCAACATGCCGACCTAAGATTCACCGGGCACAAAAAAGGCGACCTTTCGGTCGCCTTTTTCAATTCTGCCGCCCCACCTGTGGGAGCGAGCCTGCTCGCGAAGGGGCCCTTTGCAGCAATACCGTTCTCAAATCCGATAAGTACTCTTGGTCATCACTTTGGCCAGAATACTCATCCCGAACTTCACCGGCGCCGGAAAACGGAAACCTCCAGCCTCCAAAGCACTTTCGGCATGATGTTCTTCATCAATGCGCATCTGCTCGAGAATCGCCCGGGATTTTTCGTCCTCGGCCGGCAACTGTTCGAGATGTTCATTCAAGTGTTTGCAAACCTGATGTTCGGTCGCCGCAACAAAACCGAGGCTGACCTTGTCGCTGATCAACCCGGCCACCGCGCCAATCCCGAACGACATGCCGTAAAACAGCGGATTGAGCACGCTGGTATGGCTGCCCAACTGATGAATGCGTTGTTCGCACCACACCAGATGATCAATCTCCTCTTCGGCGGCGTGCTCCATGGCCTCGCGCACCTGAGGCAGCTTGGCGGTCAGCGCCTGTCCCTGATACAGCGCCTGCGCGCAGACTTCACCGGTATGGTTGATGCGCATCAGGCCGGCGACGTGGCGGCTGTCTTCGTCGCTCATTTGCGTGTCCGGCTGCAAAATCGCCGGCGACGGACGGTACGGCTGGCCACTGAAGGGCAGCAGGGTACGCATCGCGGCATCGGCTTGCAGCAGAAGACGGTCAATCGGCGAGTAGTGACGTTGGGTAGTCATGCTGACCTCCGGGAAGAATCTCGACGGCCAGTTTAACCGAATCGGCCGGGGGAAGGTTTGCGCTGGGTCATTTGCTGCGCGGTCATGATTTTTTGTGGGAGCGAGCCTGCTCGCGAAGGCGGAGTGTCAGGCACTGATACATTGAATGTGCTGACGTCTTCGCGAGCAGGCTCGCTCCCACAGGGGGATGGGGCGTGCCTTAGCCCGGCGGCCAGTTCATCTGCCGCTGACCGAGTACGTGCATATGGATGTGGTAGACGGTCTGCCCACCTTTCTCATTGCAGTTCATCACCACGCGGAAACCTTCTTCGCAACCCAGCTCCAATGCCAGACGCTGCGCAGTGAACAGGATGTGCCCGGCCAGAGCCTTGTCGTCTTCGGTCAGGTCATTGAGGGTGCGCACCGGTTTTTTCGGGATCACCAGGAAATGCACCGGTGCCTGAGGGGCGATGTCGTGGAACGCCAGAACCTGGTCGTCCTCGTAGATGATCTTGGCCGGAATTTCCCGGTTGATGATCTTGGTGAACAGAGTATCCACTGCTGTTTTCTCCGTTGTTTGGGCTGGTCTGAGTGTACGCAGGGCGGCTTATCCCGCCCAGTGTTTTACCTGTAGGGCATTTCAGCGCGGGCAGTAAGCCTTGTTGACCATGCCGACAATGGTACGGTTGAGCCAGCGCGAACCCAGTCGCGGTAAAAACGCGAACCAGCGGTTGCGCCGCCCCGGAATGATGATGGCGCGGTTCTTGTCGAGGGCGCGCACGGTGTACAGCGCAACCTCCTCGGGACTCATCAGCAATTTGCTGTCTTTGAGTTTGTCGCTGTTGAGCTGTGCCGTGCGGAAAAATGCCGTACGGGTCGGGCCGGGGCAGAGCACCGAAACCTTCACCGCACTTTGTTTGAGTTCAACCCGCAAGGCTTCGGAGAAGTGCAGCACATACGCCTTGCTGGCGTAGTAGGTGCTCATCCACGGGCCGGGATTGAACGCGGCGACCGAGGCAACGTTGAGAATCTGCCCGCCACCCTGTAGCGCCATGCTGTTGCCGATGGCGTGGCAGAGGCGGGTGAGGGCGAGGATGTTCACTTCGATCAGATCCTGCTCGGTCATCCAGTCCTGCGCGAGAAACGGGCCGCAGGTGCCGATGCCGGCGCAATTGACCAGCAAGTCGATATGCCGGTCACCTTCTTCCAGTTCCAGCAGGAAGCCGGACAGACGCAATGGCTCGCCCAGATCGCAGGCGCGGAACAGTACCTCGATGCCAAAACGCTGGGTCAATTCGATCGCAATGCTTTCCAGCTGATCACGCTGTCGGGCCACCAGAATCAGGCTGCGGCCACGCCGGGCCAGTGCTTCGGCCATCGCCAGGCCGATGCCGCTGGAGGCGCCGGTGATCAGTGCGTAACGGGTCATGCAATTCTCCATCGCAACAGCTCCGCGCCGGCGACGCGGGTGTCACGGCGGGGAGCGCTGTTCATTCTTTCGCAGAGTCTACAGGGGCCTGCGCCGCTTCGGCTGCCTCGTCGGCGGAATCCACAGGTGATTCGACTTGTACTTCGACTTCATCAGTGGTCACCGAGCCACTTTCGTAGCTGCTTTCCAGATTGCTTTCATATTCCTGCTGGATAGCCGAGATCCCGCCGAGCATTCCACCGACAAAGATCAGCGCGAAGAACACGATCCACAGGGAGCACAGCACTTTCACGGCGGTGCTGTTGGGCGGCGGGGGAGGGCCATAGCGATTGGCGCCGGTATTGCCCGGTACGACCATGATCACCAGCGGAAAGAAACTGCCCACGAACGGCACCAGGTTCAGCAACCAGAGCCAGCCCGACCAGCCGATATCGTGCAGACGCTGGACGCTGAACAGAATGCTGACAATCAGGAATGCGACAAACAGGAAAAAGGCGAAGATTCCGCCGATGATCAGGCCAGTGGTGGAATCGCCGCTGACCAGCCCCAGAGCCAGCAGGGCGAACACGCCGACAATGGGCAGGGTCACCAGGCTCAGGACCATCGTCCACGCCAGAAAGCGCAAGCGACCGATTCGCCCTTCGACGCTGAACGGCTTGAGTGTGGCGAACTCAGCCTGGCTTTCGCCAACGCTTGCGCGAGGCGGTGCATACGGCGAGTCCGGTTCGGCCACAACGGCGGTGTGCTCATGGACGTCCGCCAGGTTCAGCTCGATTGCCGTTTCAGCTTCAATGCGTGCGTCGATCCCGGTTTTGCTCAGCGCTTGCAGATAGGCCTGCGCATCACTGTGGGACAAATCACGCTTGAGTGCGACGGTGCGGCCACTGAACAGGCGTTCGATCGCGGCCACATCGCTTTTGAACAGATCCGCCAGATTGAGTTTGGCCGTGGTGATATCGACAGCGGGCTGTAGAGCTCCGTCGAACACGATCTTGTAACGGGGTTCGCTCATGGCCGAGGCATCCTTGTCGCGAATAGATTGAAAGGTCAGCAGTGTAAGGCCAGTCGATTGGGGCTGGCCTGATTTTTCTTAGCGTGGCCAGCGTTGCGGTAGCTGGGCTGCGCGTTCCTGTGCCTGGCGATACTCGGCGTCCAGTCGGGCGATCAATTGATCAACGCTTGGCAGGTCGTCGATCTGCCCTACGCCTTGACCGGCCGACCACACGGTTTTCCAGGCTTTGGCTTCATCGCTGATTGGCTTGAGCTTGTCACCGAAATTGACCTCGCCCTTGCCTTGCAGAGCCGCCATATCGAAACCGGCCGCCTCCAGGCTCTGACGCATAAAGCTCGCCGGCACTCCCGAGACCGCTGGAGTATGGATGATGTCCGCAGCCTTGGCTGTCAGCAGCATCTCCTTGTAGGCGTCAGGCGCATGACTTTCGGTGGTGCCGATAAATCGCGTACCGAAGTAGGCCAAATCCGCGCCGAGCAGCTGTGCGGCGAGAATCTCATGACCGTGGTTAAGACATCCTGCAAGCAGCAGGGTTTTATCGAAGAACTGGCGGATCTCGGCGATCAGCGCAAAAGGACTCCAGGTGCCAGCATGGCCCCCGGCGCCAGCCGCCACGGCAATTAACCCGTCGACACCGGCTTCGGCGGCTTTCTCGGCGTGGCGGCGGGTGGTCACGTCGTGGAAGACCAGGCCACCATAGCTATGTACCGCGTCGACCAGTTCCTTCACCGCGCCGAGGCTGGTGATGACGATTGGCACTTTGTGCTCGACGCAGATGTTCAGATCCGCCTGCAAGCGCGGGTTGCTGTTGTGCACGATCAGGTTCACCGCGTACGGCGCCGGGTTGTTCAGTGTCGCCAGTCCCGCTTCAATCTGTTCCAGCCAGGCTTTGAACCCGCTGCTTTCGCGTTGATTCAAGGCCGGAAAACTGCCGACCACGCCATTGCGGCAGCAGGCGAGTACCAGTTCCGGGTTGGAAATCAGAAACATCGGTGCGGCCACCACAGGCAGACGCAGACGTTGTTCGAGTAGTGCGGGCAGCGACATTATGAACACCCCAAGGATCTGTACTTGTTGAAGTTAGAACGGCTTGACCACGACCAGAATTACGATAGCCAGCAATATCAGAACCGGCACTTCATTGAACCAGCGATAAAAGACATGGCTGCGGGTGTTTTCGCCACGGGCAAAACGTTTTACCTGCGCGCCGCACATGTGGTGGTAGCCGATCAGCAAGACGACCAGTGTCAACTTGGCGTGAATCCAGCCACCCATGCTGAAGAGGCTCGGGTTGAGATAGATCAGCCAGCCGCCGAAGATCAGCGTGGCGATCATCGCCGGGCCCATGATGCCGCGATACAACTTGCGCTCCATGACACTGAAGCGCTCTTTGCTGATCGTGTCTTCGCTTTGCGCGTGATACACGAACAGACGCGGCAAGTAGAACAGCCCGGCAAACCAGCACACGACGCTGACGATGTGAAAAGCTTTGATCCATAGATAGAGCATTTTTAGTTATTCCAAGTTCACGGTAAGCCGGATAGTAGAGGCTTGAGCGTCCGCACGTCACCTTGATGGTTGTCGCAGGGCCCCGCGGCCCCTATTATCGACGGCTTTCCAGTGGGTTCTTTGAGGGCAGGTTATGGTCAAGGTCGGTATCGTCGGCGGCACGGGTTACACCGGTGTCGAACTGCTGCGTCTGTTGGCGCAGCATCCGCAGGCAGAAGTGGCTGTTATCACTTCCCGATCCGAGGCCGGTCTGGCCGTGGCTGACATGTACCCGAACCTGCGCGGTCACTACGACGGCCTGGCCTTCAGCGTGCCGGACATCAAGACCCTTGGCGCTTGTGACGTGGTGTTCTTTGCCACGCCGCACGGTGTCGCTCACGCGCTGGCGGGCGAATTGCTGGCAGCGGGCACCAAGGTCATCGACCTGTCGGCCGATTTCCGTCTGCAAGACGCTGAAGAGTGGGCCAAGTGGTACGGTCAGCCGCACGGCGCGCCGGAGTTGCTGGACGAAGCGGTTTACGGTCTGCCGGAAGTCAATCGCGAGCAGATCAAGAAGGCCCGTCTGATTGCGGTGCCTGGATGCTATCCGACCGCAACGCAGCTGGGTTTCCTGCCATTGCTGGAGGCGGGTCTGGCCGATACTTCGCGTCTGATCGCCGACTGCAAATCCGGCGTAAGCGGTGCTGGTCGCGGCGCGGCTGTCGGCTCGCTGTACTCCGAGACGTCGGAAAGCATGAAGGCCTATGCGGTGAAAGGTCACCGTCACCTGCCGGAAATTCGTCAGGGTCTGCGTCGTGCAGCGGGTAAGGACGTTGGTCTGACCTTCGTTCCGCACCTGACCCCAATGATCCGTGGCATTCACTCCACGCTCTACGCGACGGTGGTTGATCGCTCGGTGGATCTGCAGGCGCTGTTCGAGAAGCGTTATGCCAACGAACCGTTCGTCGACGTGATGCCGGCCGGCAGCCATCCGGAAACCCGTAGCGTGCGTGGCGCCAACGTTTGCCGTATCGCCGTTCACCGTCCGCAGGATGGCGATCTGGTGGTGGTGCTGTCGGTGATTGATAACCTGGTCAAAGGTGCGTCGGGTCAGGCGGTGCAGAACATGAACATCCTGTTCGGTCTGGACGAACGCTTCGGTCTGTCCCATGCCGGTATGCTGCCGTAACATTTTAAACGGCACAGCGAAAAGGCCCGTCTGACGGGCCTTTTTGTATTCTGATCAGCTCGTCGGGTTTATTGATATACCGTAACAATAGTTGACCGATTTTCTCGGACAAGCGGATAATGCGCGTCATCACGCATTATGGCGGCGTAACGCCGGGAGATAGTCAGCATGAGCGTCGAATCCTTCACCCCCACGGCTTTGCAATTCACCCACGGTGCTGCGCACAAGGTGAAGAGCCTGGTCGATGAAGAGGGGAATGATCGCTTGAAGCTGCGCGTATTCGTTACGGGCGGCGGTTGTTCAGGGTTTCAGTACGGTTTCACCTTCGATGAAGATGTGGCCGAGGACGACACCATCGTCGAGCGCGAAGGCGTGAGCCTGGTGGTAGATCCGATGAGCTTCCAGTACCTGGCCGGTGCTGAGGTGGACTACCAGGAAGGTCTGGAGGGTTCGCGTTTCGTGATCAAGAATCCGAACGCCACCACGACGTGTGGTTGCGGGTCTTCGTTCTCGATCTGATCGCTCCTCGTTCCAGATAACAAAACGCCGCAGAGCCTCACGGTTCTGCGGCGTTTTGCTGTGTGCTATTTAATCAGGCCGGGTAGATGGCGCCGAGAACCCGAAGGCCGCGTGCGCCGGTGACGCTTGGGCGGTTGGCGGCGATGCCTTCAAGGCAGCAATGGGCCAGCCAGGCGAAGGCCATGGCTTCAACCCAGTCCGGGTCAACGCCATGAGTGGCGGTGCTGGCGACCGTTGCGTTTGGCAGCAGATCGGCCAGACGCTCCATCAGTGTGGCGTTGTGCGCGCCGCCGCCGCAGACCAACAATTCCTGAGTGTCGGATTGAGCGCTTTGCAGCGACTCGATGACGGTCAATGCGGTCAGTTCAAGCAGCGTGGCCTGCACATTCTCAGCGGCAAAGGTTGGCAGGTGTGAAAGGTGTTGTTCCAGCCATGGCAGGTTGAACACTTCCCGGCCGGTGCTTTTTGGTCCTTTGGTGACGAAGAACGGATCGCGGAGGAGCGCTTCGAGTAACGTTGGCTCCACTTTACCGCTGGCTGCCCAGTCGCCATTGCGATCGTAGTTTTCGCCACGTTGCTGCTGAATCCAGGCGTCCATCAGCACATTCCCAGGGCCACAGTCGAAACCGGCTACAGGCTTGGTCGGCTCAATCAGGCTGAGATTGCTGAAACCGCCGACATTCAAGACGGCCTGATTACCGGTACGCTCTTCGAACAAAGCTTCATGGAACGCGGGAACCAGCGGAGCACCTTGGCCTCCGGCTGCGACATCGCGGCTGCGGAAGTCGCTGACTACGGTTATGTCTGTGAGTTCGGTCAGCAGGGCAGGGTTGCCGATCTGCACGGTGAAACCGCGCGCCGGTTCATGGCGGATAGTCTGGCCGTGGCTGCCGATCGCACGAATGTCTTGGGGTTTGAGTTGCTGCTGATCGAGGAGGGTATGAATGCCCTGCGCAGCGAGCTTCACCCAGTTCTGTTGAGCAATCGCCGAGCGGGCGATTTCGTCAGGACCGCTGGCGCACAAGCCAAGCAGCTCGGCGCGCAGGGATTCAGGCATTGGAATGTAGTGCGTGGCGATCAGCTTGATCGCCGAAGACTGTTCGATCAGGGCAATGTCCAGACCGTCGAGACTGGTTCCGGACATCACACCGATATAAAGAGCCATGGCTTAGCGCTTGCTCGAAGCCAGCATGGTGGCCTTCTCTTGATCCATACGCGCCATCAGCGGTTGGCTCTGTGCAAGGAAGCGAGCGCGTTCGGCTTTGGCAATCGGATCAGCCATTGGCAGCTTCTGGCCCAGAGGATCGACGTGAACGCCGTTGACCTGGAATTCATAGTGCAAGTGCGGGCCGGTGGACAGGCCGGTGGTGCCGATGTAACCGATGACTTGGCCCTGTTTCACGGTACCGCCAGTCTTCACGCCTTTGGCGAACCCTTGCATGTGGCCGTACAGCGTGCGGTAGGTATTGCCGTGCTGGATGATCACGGTGTTGCCGTAGCCACCACGACGCCCGGCGAGCAGCACTTTACCGTCACCGGCAGCCTTGATTGGCGTACCGCGCGGCGCAGCGTAATCAACGCCTTTGTGGGCGCGGATCTTGTTGAGGATCGGGTGCTTGCGGCCCATGGAGAACTTCGAGCTGATGCGGGCGAAGTCCACCGGTGTGCGGATGAAAGCCTTGCGCATGCTGTTGCCATCAGCGGTGTAGTAGCTGCTGTTGCCTTGTTTATTGGTGTAACGCACGGCGGTGTAGGTTTTGCCGCGGTTGGTGAAGCGGGCAGACAGGATCGGGCCATTACCGACTGCTTTGCCGTTGACTACTTTCTGCTCGTAGATCACGTCGAATTCGTCGCCCTGACGAATGTCCTGAGCGAAGTCGACGTCGTAGCCAAAGACGCTGGCCATATCCATGGTCAGGCTGTGAGATAGGCCGGCTCGGGCCGCAGATTGTGAAAGCGAGCTGTTGATCACGCCGTGTACGTAAGCGGTGCGAACGGTGGGTTTTGCGGTAACCCGGTTGAAGGCATAACCCTTGTCATTCCTGGCCAGGGTAATGGTTTCGACGTCACTGACCTTGCTGTGCAGACTGGTCAGTTGGCCTTC